>CAZWYD010000141.1:0-2530 GCA_964637815.1 uncultured Planctomycetia bacterium | reverse complement strand
GCAATACCGTTTTTTCAAGTTTCAGGAGATCTGGTAGTGATTACGTTCAGGATCTTTAATACAGACGCTATCTACGGTACTCATTGGTCTGGCATGAGTACGTCTATTAAAATGAGGAATGTCTGATATGTGTAAAAAAGGTTTTGCTCTGATCGTGGCTATGACTTTTTTAAGCGTCCTCTTTATTAGGAGGTAGCTCCTATCTCTACATGACTACCAATGAGGCAAGATATGTTGAGAGACAGGTAGATACACAAAAGGCATTCTTTTTAGCAGAGGCAGGCGTAGAAAGGGCGATCTGGAGAGTAAAGAATAATAATATTATAAGTTCAGAGGTATTCCAGTTAAAAGGCAACGGCGCTGCAGCGAATTATCTTGAAGACCAAAACATAACAGTTACGATAGCTAGTTTAGGAGGCAGCTTGTACCAGGTAACTTCTACAGTTCAGGTGGGAAATTCCACAAAGACGCTCAATGTGACTATACAAAAAGACCCTCCTTCAAAAGTCTTTGATTACGGATATTTTATCAATAATTGGGGCTGGTTTTATGGCCGCGGCATTACCTCGCGGGGAGATGTGCGTTCAAACGGCAGATTTGATTTTAGATCCAGGCCCAGGGTCGAAGGCGATATATACGCGGGTTATGAAGTCGATGACGGTGGACAGGGCATAAGAGGTTCTGGCGGCGATCCTGAAAACCAACATCCTGATTCAGAAAAACTTGATATGCCAAATCTCGAGAACCTGTCTTATTATGAAAATATAGCAACTAGCAGTGCAGGTTCTATTAGAGTGAACGACGTGACTTTGGTAGACGGTGTGTTTGGCGATGATGACGATGAAAACGGAAATCTTGTTTTAATAGGCACGCATTCAAAACCAATAGTGATCGATGGCCCAGTAGTTATAAGAGGCGATGTTGTAATAAAAGGTGTTGTTGAAGGCCAAGGCTGCATCTATGCTGGCCGCAATGTATACCTGGCAGATGATATTCAATACAGGACAGCGCCCTCAAGTCCTCGGCCAGCAGCTAATAATCCTAGCGCAACAGATAATTGGGTAAGGGCGCATAAGGATAAGGACCTTGTAGGATTTGCGGCAAGAGAGAGTATTATCATGGGCGATTATACAGGCGAGACAGGCGGGAGATGGTATTCGAATTACTGGCTTTTTAATATGGGCGATGAGGATGTAGGAGAAGACGCTATACCAGATACAGATGACGCGCATGAAGATGATGGTGTGTTTCAGAGCGAGTACGAGGATCTTGATGGGGATGGCGTAAGGGATTATGATTATGGTTGGACAGATGTCCAGACACAGGTGCCAATAACAGAATTTGCAAACTGTCCTAGTAATGTAAGAGATTTCGGAGATATCGCAGACAATACTGTGAATCGCTTAGACGGTGTTTTTTATACAAATCACGCGTTTGCTGGGAGGACAGGTAGTGGCGTACAGATAAATGGCGCGATAGTCTCTAAGGACGAGGCCATTATATACCGGAATACCCTTACTATAAATTACGACGAGAGGCTGCATTCCAGATATGCAACAGACGGGAGCAGCATAATAGATCTAAATCTACCTAGCACCAAGAAAGTAGCAGTTATTAGATGGTGGCAATGAGAATCTTTCTAATCTTTATAATATTTTTCCTTTTATTTAATATGTCAGTCCCAGCCTATAGCCTGATGCCGTCTTCCGTTGAAGAGACAGAAGAGGAGTTAACGCCAAAAGAGATAGAGCAGTCTATAGAAGAGGTAAAAGAGTTAAAACAAGAGATAATGCAGACTGTTGCGCCTATAAGAGAAGAAAGAGAAAAAAACCTCCGACCATTTGTTCAAAAAAAGGAACCTGAAAATTATGATACCTTTCCTCCTGAGACAAAAGACAGGCAAGTTCGTTATGTCGGCCCACCACAGATGGAGAAAGAGATTCTACAACAGTCTGCTAGCAACCAGAGGCCCGTTTCAAAAACCCTGCTAAATCTTAGCTTTTTATTTATAATAGCGCTGGGTTTTATAGCAGCCTACCTTTTCATCCGCCCCAAATAACTTTACATATGACCTATCTTATGATAATATTCTATAAATGATGAAGAAGAAGACTGATGGCTTAGAGCGTAGGCAATACATAAGGCTTAATGCTGTGTTCCCTGTGGAGTTTCAATTTTTGGACCCGCAGACAGGAGGGTCTATCAGTGGAATAAAGCAGGGCTTTACCAGGGATATTGGAAAAGGTGGTATCTGTTTAGAGGTAAATACCACAGAGGATGACTTTGAGAAGATTCTAGAGAAAAAAAGCGCGAGATTAGATTTACGATTGCATGCTCCGCTTAGCCGCAAAGACACAAAGGCCGTGGCTATCATAGCCTGGCACAAGAAGATAAAATCAGGATATCCCAATAAATATCTCATCGGCCTTTCATTCCTGCAGATAGACCCAAAAGAGCAAAGTAGGATCTATTTCCACGCCAGGAAATTGCTGCTCACGCCCAGGATCGTTACAATATTTGTATTGAGTCT
>CAZWYD010000140.1:0-2537 GCA_964637815.1 uncultured Planctomycetia bacterium | reverse complement strand
TCAACAGGATAATTCGCCTTTAAAAATGCAGTCCTGTAGGAAATCATTGCGTACGCGGCAGAATGGCTCTTATTAAATCCATACCCGGCAAAATGCTCTATAAAACTAAAGATCTTCTCGGCAATGCGCTTGTCGATCTTGTTCTTCACAGCTCCCTCAATAAATGCGCGACGCTGCTGGTCCATTATCTCAGGTGTCTTCTTGCCTATTGCGCGGCGCAAAAGATCTGCCTGGGCAAGTGAAAAACCTGCCAGCTTAGACACAATCATCATTACCTGTTCCTGATACACAATGATCCCGTATGTCGGCTTTAAGATAGACTCGAGCAATGGATGATCGTATCTTACGTCCACTTCACCGTGCTTTCGCTTCATAAAATCATCAAGCATGCCGCTTCCTATAGGGCCAGGCCTATAAAGCGCTAAGAGCGCCACAATATCCTCAAACTCTTCAGGCTTTAGCTTCTTTAGAAGATCCCTCATGCCTGAACTTTCTAACTGGAATATGCCCATTGTGTGTGCGCGGCCAAAAAGTTTATATGTCTTTAAATCATCTATTGATATATCCTCGATGTTTAATTTAATATTGTTTACCCTGTTTACTATCTTTATGGCCTCTTGGATAACAGTGAGTGTCCTCAGACCCAGAAAATCCATTTTTAAAAGACCTATCTTTTCAAGCGAAGTCATGGCATAGCCTGTTGAGATCTGACCATCCCCTGTCTTAAAAAGAGGTACGTGATTTGACAGAATATCCTCGCTTATCACCACGCCTGCAGCATGAGTAGATGCGTGACGCGTAAGGCCCTCGAGGTGCCTTGATGTATCAATAAGTTCTTTTATAATAGGGTCTTTTTTATAAAGGCCTTTGAGCTCTGGCTCTTGTTCAAGCGCCAGGTCCAGCGTCATATTTGGATCCACTGGCACCATCTTGGCAATCTTATCCACATCAGCATAAGGCACATTCATTACCCTGCCAACATCCCTAAGCACACCCCTTGCTGCCATTGTGCCAAATGTTATGATCTGCGCTACATTTTCCTGGCCATATTTTTTTATGACATAATCTATTACCTCGCCTCGTCGTTCATAACAAAAATCTATATCAATATCAGGCATGGTAACGCGCTCACGATTCAAGAATCTTTCAAAAAGAAGATTGTACTTCAGTGGATCAATGTCTGTTATACCAAGACAAAAACTTACTATGCTTCCTGCTGCAGAGCCCCTGCCAGGCCCGACTGCTATGCCCTTGTCTTTTGCAAAACTCACAAAATCCCTGGTAATAAGAAAATAACTTGTGTAGCCGGATTTATTGATTACATCCATTTCGTACTCGAGTCTCTGCCTTATCTCAGACGACGCGCCAGGATATTTCTTTTTTAGACCCTGCTCGCAAAGATCCTTAAGATATTTTTCGCGCGTTGTACCATCAGGCGCCGCATAGTGCGGCAAATATGTCTTTGAAAAATCCAGTTCCAGATTACAGCGCTCTGTTATCTTTATGGTATTCTGGATCGCCTCGGGTACATCTTTAAAAAGAGCTTTCATCTCTTCAGGCGACTTAAAATAAAACTGGTCTGTCTGTAGTTTCATGTGTTTCGGATCATCCAAGGTAGTCTGCGTCTGGATACAGAGAAGCGCCTCGTGTGCCCTGGCGCTGTCCTTGCTAAGGTAATGCACGTCATTTGTTGCAACAAGCCCTATGTCCAGAGCCTTGCCCAGCTTTATAAGAGCAGTATTTACTGTTTCCTGCTCTGGGATGGAATTATTCTGGATCTCAAAATAAAAATTATCCTTGCCTAAGATTTCGCGGTATTGGCCTGCCACCTCTTTTATCTTTGCCTCTTTTTTGTTAATGGCAAGCTGCGCGCATTCGCCCTTAAGGCATGCTGAAAGCCCTATAAGGCCTTCTGAATATTTAGACAAGACTTCCTTGTCAATCCTTGGCTTATAGTAAAAACCCTCCAAAAAACCGATAGTAACGAGTTTCATTAGATTCCTGTACCCGGTTTCGTCCTTTGCCAAAAGTATAAGATGGTTTGATGTCTCGCCTCCAGTATAAACAGTCTTATCAAGCCGGTTCTTTGGCGCTACGTAGACCTCGCAACCTATGATGGGCTTTACGCCATTCTGCATGCAGCTTTGATAGAATTCGATCGCGCCAAACATGTTGCCGTGATCTGTCATTGCAACAGCAGGCATCTTCATGCGCCTTGCGTTATCAGTGAGTTTTTTTATTAGACATGCCCCGTCGAGGAGACTGTACTGCGTGTGGACGTGGAGGTGTGTGAAGTCGGAATGATGCATAAATTTAAAACTCTAAACACTAAACTCTAAACCCTAAACAAATCCAAAACTCAAAATCCGAAACAGTTAGTTTTGAGTTTGGGATTTTGGATTTGTTTAGAGTTTAGTATTTCGAATTTAGAGTTTATTTCTACTTCCCCATCCCAATCCCCTGCGCTCTTTGCAGGAGTTTGCCTTCTGTCTTAATAGATGGGGCGATTATGATTTCTGTCAATTGCATTTCTTTTA
>CAZWYD010000139.1:0-2548 GCA_964637815.1 uncultured Planctomycetia bacterium | reverse complement strand
ATGCGCTTTTAAAGACACTGGAAGAACCACCTCAGCATGTAAAATTCATATTCGCCACCACAGAACCGTACAAACTACCTGCAACAATACTTTCTCGCTGTCAGAGATTTGATTTCAGGCGCATATCCATAAAAGAGATCGTCACGAAGCTTAAAGAAGTATCAAAGAAAGAAAAACTGGATATAGAGGAAGGCGTGTTTTTGTATGTTGCTAAGGCATCTGATGGTAGTATGCGTGACGCAGAGAGCGTACTTGATCAGGTCGCGTCTTTTTCAAAGGGCAAGGTGCGCTTAAAAGATATTATTGAATCTCTTGGCATGATAGAGGAAGGGCTGCTTTTTCGATGCGCAGATTTGATTATAAAAAAAGACACAAAGGCCGGTATTCATCTGGTAGCTGAGGTATTAAATTCAGGCAAGGACCCTAAGCAATTTCTTCTTGAGATGCTCGAGCATTTCAGGAATATTATGATCGCAAAATCAGGAGCTGTCTCAGAAGACATAATAGATCTTTCCAAAGAAGCAATAGAGCGAGTGAAAAAACAATCAGAGCTTCTTTCGCATGGAGATATATTTTATATCATAAACGTGATCTCGAATGGTCTGAGGATGATAAAACAACTCCTTCCTGAAAGAATAGTGTTGGAGCTATGTATGATAAAACTAACCACCAGGGATTCTATTACATCAATAGAAGAGATGCTTTCGAAACTACCAGAGATGACCGAATCTTTGAAAAGCGTGGCGCCGAGCAA
Source organism: uncultured Planctomycetia bacterium (assembly GCA_964637815.1). Lineage (GTDB taxonomy): Bacteria > Omnitrophota > Gorgyraeia > Gorgyraeales > Gorgyraeaceae > Gorgyraea. The sequence continues at coordinate 1,794 of CAZWYD010000139.1, read as the reverse complement.
CTCACAACAACAGCAGAATTTTTCAAAAAATATTCACGAGAGCGTAAAAAAGGCCATGAATCCAACAAAACAAGAGAAGATAGTTTCGCACAACGACGTAAAGCCAACAGCAGATATGACAAGGGTCAAAAATGCCTGGCCGATTCTCGTAAAAGCAATGGCTGTCAAAAAGATGTCGATTTCATCATATCTCGCAGAAGGTACACCTGATCATACAAAAGGCGATACGATATTTGTTGGGTTCCCAAAAGAGCTGAATTTCCATAGAGAGGTCCTTGAGGAGAAACATAATAAGCCCTCCATAGAGGCAGCGCTTTCCCAGATATTGGACACACCTGTAAAACTCCAATTTATTCTCACAGAGAGAACATTAGAAGAACCCAGAGAATCCGAACCCTCTGTAGCGCTTACCAAAGATGAACTAAAAAAGAAAGAACCTGTAATCGATTCTGCCTTGAATATATTTGGCGGAAAGATATTACGGGCAAGGAACGCGTAAATGGCAGCTTATACCAGGTCAATGCAGGAATTAATAGACCATTTCAAGAAAATGCCAGGCATAGGTGCAAAGAGTGCCGAGAGGATGGCGTTTTATGTATTGAAGGCACCAAGACAGGACATGGAGAAGCTCTCTTTTGTTATAAAAAAGGTAAAGGATTCCATAAAGTTCTGCAAAAAATGCGGCAATCTGAGCGAAGAAGAACTCTGTACTATTTGTAGTGATGCGCGCCGGGATAAAAGCATTGTATGTGTGGTGGAAGAGCCAAAGGATCTTATTGTCATAGAAAAATCAGGCCAATATAAAGGTACATTTCATGTTCTTTTAGGTGCAATCGCGCCCCTGGACGGCATAGGGCCAGAGGATTTGAGGATAAAAGAGCTCTTGAATCGAGTTAAAGAAGATAAAGTGAAGGAGATCATACTTGCTACAGATTCTGATGCTGAAGGAGAGACAACAGCGCTTTATTTGTCAAAAGAGCTCAAGCCATTTAAGGTCAAGATGAGCAGGATTGCATACGGCATTCCAGTAGGCGGTAATCTAGACTATATAGACCAGGCAACTCTTGTAAAAGCGCTTGAGGGCAGGCAGTCGATGTAGAAACAAGGTTGACAAAAGGAACGCGAGATTATACAATAATAAGACTTTATGGCAATGATAGAGATTAGATGGCATGGTAGAGGCGGACAAGGCGCAAAGACAGCTTCTCAGTTTTTAGGTGAAGCTGCGCTTGATACAGGTAAATTCATACAGTCATTTCCTGAGTATGGACCTGAGCGGGCTGGCGCTCCTATGAGGGCCTTTAACCGTATAAGTGAAAAGCCAATATATATTCATTCTTCTGTCACAGACCCAGAGATAGTAGTTGTTATAGATTCTACGCTTATAGGAGCTATTGATGTAGTAGAGGGGCTGGGCGATGACGGCATACTGCTTGTAAATACAGATAAATCACCTGAAGAGGTACGAAAGATAGTGGGTTTTAAAAAGGGAAAGGTCGGCGCAGTAGATGCTACAAAGATCGCGCTCCAGACTCTGAAACTACCTATGCCGAATATGCCAATGCTTGGCGCGCTTCTAAAGGTGAATTCTCTTGTTTCAGTAGATCAGCTTTCTGAAAGGGTTAAGGGGAAGTTTTTGAAGAAGATTGGCGAAGAAAAGACAAATGCAAATCTTGAAGGCATAAAAAGGGCGTATAACGAGGTTAAAGTTGGCTGAGCAAAAGAAATCCTGGAAAGAAATCCCAATAGGCGGAAAGATCATAGAGGCTGGCAATGCTGAAAAGTACAATACTG
>CAZWYD010000138.1:0-2558 GCA_964637815.1 uncultured Planctomycetia bacterium | reverse complement strand
CCTTAAAAGACACATATCCCGGTATTAAATTCGACGATATCATAGTAAACGTATTCCAAAGATCTACTCTCTATTATGGAAATCAGGACATGGAGCCTTTAGACAATAATAGAGCAGCCAATGAGATAAGAAAGATCTTAGAAATGGATAAAGAGGGTTTTTCTTTTAATAATTTTTTAAGGCGCAGGTATTTAAAATTATACCTCAAGTATATAAAGACTAATAGATGCCCGCTTAAATGTCAGGCTCTTTCTTCAAGCTGTTTCCTTGGCCCTCTCGGAGATCTTTTCCCTTGTATTATGTACAATAAAAAATTGATGAATATAAGAGATTTAAAAGAGGATTTTTCTGATATCTGGAATCAGAAAGATGCCAGGCGTTTAAGTTACGAGTGCTCTAACCATATATGTCCTTCTTGCTGGAGCCCGTGTGATGCTTATAGCGCTATAGGCGGGTCATTGATAGAGGCCTGTTTAGCATAAGCGGAAATTGACATATGGCCAGGATTATATTTTTACAGAGAATATGGTATGAATACGCTGGGCCTGAGATTATCTCAGCTAATCTAAAAAGGCACGGCCACAGCGTTGACCTTTTTATTGGTAGAGGAGCGAGAGATTTTCTTAATAAGATAGAGGAGCGGGATATAGTTGCCTTTTCTGTAATGAGCGGTGAACATAATTGGGCGTTAGAGACTGCCAGACAGATAAAAGAGGCAAAGAATGTATTGACAGTTTTTGGAGGGCCTTACCCTACTTTTTATCCTGATGTAATAAATCATCCTGGTGTTGATGTCACCTGTTGTGGTGAAGGAGAATTTGCAATGCTCGATTTAGCCAATGCACATGATAAGGGTGGCAATTATAATAATATTCCGAATATTTCATTCAAATCTTCTGATGGAGTTAGAAGGAATGATGTCAGGCCTCTTGTAGATCATTTAGACAAGCTCCCTTTTCCTGACAGAGGGATCTATTATGATAGGTATAGGATTATAAGAGAAAGCCCTCTTAAGACTTTTATGGCTAGCCGCGGGTGTCCTTTTTCATGCAGCTTTTGTTTTAATGAGAAATTAAGAGATATTTACCGCAATAAAGGAAAATATATAAGGTTTTACAGCCCTCGAAATCTTATTAATCAGATAAAAGATACAGAGTCCAGGTATGGATTAAAGTCTATCTACTTCGTGGATGATCTTTTTGTCTCTGATCATAAATGGCTTGGTGAATTTTTGCAAATGTATAAAAGTGAAGTAAAAAAACCATTTATCTGTTCTGCAAGTGTAACTACATTAAATGAGAAGATCATAAAGCTGCTTAAGGATGCAGGGTGTCACGCAGTGAGTTTTGGCATAGAGACAGGCAATGAAGGCTTAAGGAATGCAGTGCTAAATAAGTGCATTAAAAATAGCCAGATCGAAGACATAGGTAGGCTCCTCAAGAAATATCATCTTAAAGCCATGACTTTTAATGTGATCGGGATCCCCGGAGAGACAGTAGAAAATACATTTGAGACTATAGATCTAAATGTTAAAATAGGTGCAGAGTATCCCAGGTGTTCTTTTTTAACACCTTATGCGGGTACACAGCTTGCTGAGCAATACAAAGATAAGATAGAAATGCATGATATAGGACCCACATATCAGCAGACAAAGATTTCATTCGAAGTCCCTGAACCTGAGAAACTGCACAATCTTCATTGTTTTTTTCAAACAGCAGTGCTGTTTCCAAGGCTACTCTGGCCCATAAAGAAAATGATAACCTTATCACCGAATATATTCTTTAAATTCTGGTGGGCAGTGGTGTATTTTTTTATTTTTATTAAATCAGAGACAAGGGGATTTTTCCAGACCCTTGTTTGTGCGTGGAGGACATTTGCCAGAGCATCTCTTTAAGAATTTAGCTAATATAGTAGTCGTTTTTAGAAGCGCGTTAGTGTTTCTGGTGATATTTTTGCTTAATAACACGTCTCCTGCAAGTAGGATTTCAGGGCTTGTTCTTTTGATAGTCGTAGCGATCCTGGATTGGTTTGACGGATATGTTGCAAGGACATTTAATATCTCTTCCAAGACAGGAGCGCTTATGGACACATTAGGGGACAGGATAACAGAAAATCTCCTTCTTGTATTTTTTGCCTATAAAGGCCTTGTGCCTTTAGCTGTTGCCCTTATTTTTGTAGCGCGGTCCTTTGCCTCAGATTTTATAAGATACCTGTCCTATAAGAATGGGGTGGGGACATTCGCTATAAATAAATCTAAGCTTGGCATATTCTTTGTCTCTTCCAGGCCTTCACGCGTGATATATCTTGTTTTCAAAATCACCATCTTTGCCCTGGCTTCCTTGGCATTAGTACTGGAACTTATTGTTAAAGGAGCAAATGTGTATTTTATAGGTCTACAGAATTTTATATTTTATGGTTCTATTGTCTTAGTAGTATTCAATTTATTGAGGTTTGTGCTACTGGTGTATGATAGCAGGGCTGTATTAAAAGAGGTGTTTACGAATGCGTCTTAAGATCGTTACGTTATTGTGGAAAAGAGAGTGGATATCTTTTTTTAT
>CAZWYD010000137.1:0-2587 GCA_964637815.1 uncultured Planctomycetia bacterium | reverse complement strand
ATCCGCCAAACTTTAATTTCTCTACGTAATCCGTTGCAAAATCTCCCCGTAAAAACAGCGCGTCATTCATCACATGTTTATGGAACGGGATAGTTGTCTTTGTCGGCGAGATCAAAAATTCGTCCAGCGAACGCCTCATTACCTTTATGGCCTCTTGTCTATTTTTGCCATAGGTGATGATCTTGGCTATCATGGAATCGTAATAAGGCGGTATAGTGTAGCCGGAATAGACGTGTGAATCTATTCTCACGCCAGGGCCGCCTGCTGGCAGAAATATCTCTATTTTGCCCGGACACGGCATAAAATCCTTCTCACTGTCCTCAGCATTTATCCTGCATTCTATGGCAACACCCTTTACCTTTACATCATCCTGCTTGTAAACGAGCTTCATGCCAGAAGCGATCTTTATCTGCTCTTTTACTATATCTATGCCGGTTACCATCTCTGTTACTGGGTGCTCGACCTGGATCCTTGTATTTACTTCCAGAAAATAAAAATTCTCGTATCTGTCGAGCAGAAACTCTACTGTGCCAGCATTCAGGTAATTACATGCCTTTGCTGCCTTAATAGCCATCTCCCCTATCTTTTTTCTTAATTTAGAATCCATGGCTGGCGAAGGCGATTCTTCTATTAATTTCTGGTGTCGTCTCTGTATAGTGCAGTCTCTTTCCCCAAGATGTATTGTATGTCCGTGCCTATCAGCCAGGATCTGGACCTCAACGTGCCTGGGCCTTTCTATATATTTTTCTAAATACACATCTGGGTTTCCAAATGCAGCCTCTGCCTCTTGCTGGGCAGTCATGAGCGAACTCACGAGCCGAACATCATTATGACAGACCCGCATGCCTTTGCCGCCTCCTCCTGCAGAGGCCTTGATTATAACAGGGTATTTTAATCTCTTGGCTATTTTTATAGCGTCTTCTTTTGTTTTTATGATATCTTTACTGCCTGGTATGACAGGTATGCCTACCTTTTGCATGGTATGACGCGCAGTCATTTTATCGCCGAGTAATCGCATATTTTCAGGTGTCGGGCCAATAAAGGTAATGTCACATGAATCGCATATCTCAGCAAAGTGCGCGTTTTCAGCTAGAAAGCCATAGCCCGGGTGTATTGCATCAACATCTGTGATCTCAGCAGCGCTTATGATAGCAGGTATGTTCAAGTAACTTTCTGTGGGTGATGTAGAACCTATGCACACAGCCTCATCCGCTAATCTTGTATGCAGGGATTCCGTGTCAGCCTCTGAATACACAGCTACTGTGCGAATGCCCATTTCCTTGCATGCGCGGATCACCCTTATTGCTACTTCACCTCGATTGGCTATTAGTATTTTAGAAAACATTATCAGCTCGGCTCCACCATGAACAGCGCTTGTCCATATTCAACTGGTTCAGCATTTTCTACCAGCACCTCGACTACTTTACCTTTTACCTCTGACTTTATCTCATTCATCAGCTTCATTGCTTCTATAATGCATACCACCTCGCCAACAGCTACGACCTTGCCTATCTCCACGTAGGGTTTTGCATCAGGCGCAGACGACCTGTAAAAGGTACCTACCATGGGCGTCTTTATGGCTGTGAGCTTCTTGGCTGATTCTTCTTTTGCTGCTGCGCCTTGATCTGGCCTGATAGTCTGCACTGTCCTTGCTACGCTCGGACCTTCAGTGATCGCCTCGAAGTTGCCAGAGGGCGACTTCCTGAGTTTTATCCTTGTGCCTTCGCGTTCGATCTCCAGCTCAGAAAGTCCATTCTCATTCATTAAATTGATCAACTCTTTGATCTCTTTTAAATTCATGGCTCCTCCTTAAAATATACCACAGAGAACACAGAGATTTTTTATAGTTCCCTCTGTGTACTCTATTAGACTTTAGTTAGCCAATATTCAATGCTTACTTAACAAAAACCTTCTTTTTTAAAACTAAAAGCCTTTATGTTTTTTCTAAAAATACCTGAGAACACAGAGATCTTTTTCAATTATAATTTTCCTCTGTGTACTCTGTGGTTTCTTTTTGTATCCTTTCATGCCCGGCCTAGGTATTTTTTTGTCCTGGTATCCACGAGGATGGTCTCCCCTTCGTTTATAAAAAGCGGCACGAGAACAGTCATGCCAGTCTCTGTTTTTGCAGGCTTTGTCCCTGCCCTGGAGGTATCGCCTCTTATGCCTGGCTCAGTGGATACTATTTTCAATTCAATGGAAGTAGGCAGCTCCAACGACAGGACATTTCCTTTGTGGACCAGCGCAGTCACCTCTAGATTTTCCTTGAGATAGTTGATCGCATCGCCAAGTTGATCATTGTGAAGAGATATCTGGTCGTATGTCTCGTGATCCATAAACTCGTATATGTCTTTTGACTGGTAAAGGAACTGCAGGTTCTTTTTCTCTATGTAGGCGAGCTCGAATTTTTCATTGGGCCTGAATGTTCTGTCTATGACAGCGCCTGTCTTTATATTCTTTAATTTTACACGCATGAATGCCCCGCCTTTTCCAGGCTTCACGTGTTTACACTCCACGATAAAATAGAGTATGCCTCCCATTTCTATGCTCAGTCCGTTTTTTATCTGATTAAGCGATATGCTCATAT
>CAZWYD010000136.1:0-2595 GCA_964637815.1 uncultured Planctomycetia bacterium | reverse complement strand
TAGTGGACATATCCAGTTGAAATTATTCGATAGTTAGCCGGACACTACTGATATAACATCAATGAGCATCACGGCCGCGCCTAGCCCAGAAGATTGGTATAACTATATATTTTTCGCTGTAAAAAAATATTTTGTTTTTAAAAAACACCATCCAACCCTTATTCGCTGTTGATTGGAATTAAAATTAGGGTGCCAAACTTAAGCATTGAACAACGCGGTCATGTTTTTTTCTGAAAAGCGATATGCTGGTTCTTCTCAGTGGTGTTTCAACGTGATCCAATATTTGGGATTTATTGCAACGAATTTATATTTAATTAACAAGTTGCCCAAATCCCAAAATATTGGGTCACCCTCAGTAGCGTGGTTCATATCGCCTTGAAGAAAATGACATGACTGAGTTGCTCAATTTGCAGCATTTCAAAGGGGTGCGAAACTTGAGCTATAATTATATGGACGCCCCGGAATTCCGGGGCGTCTCCAAACTTACACCAATATCCCCAAGACCATTACATATTTAAAACCCGAAATGCCCATTTTGTGTCATCCAGCTTGTTGGTAATGCTGGTCGCCAACTCATACATGTAGGTATTGGCATCCGGTGCTTTTTCCGCCTTGGCATAGATCTGTTTGGCCCATGGGTTGTCCGCAAAACGCCTTAAGATGCTTTCAGCCAGATAAATAAAATCTCTGGTTTCTTTAAACTTGTTCTCGGCCGAGCGGTGTATCTCGCGGAGAAGGTCATCGTCCGCCGTTTGCTTCTGGGCTACGGAAATCAGCTTTTCGTAATCATCCCGATTATTGCAATTCGCTTCGGCTTTGTTGTAGATGGATTTTGCCCGCTCCAGATCGTCCAAAATGTCGAGTACGGCCCAGGCTACCGTGGTGTATCCAAATAAGTCTTGGCTTTTCTCCTCGGCCTTATCCAAAAGGTTATTGGCCCAATCTTGATCACCTAATTTGGCCAAAACAATACGGGCCAGTTTGATAAAATCGGTCTCCTTTTCGCATTGCTCTTCTAATCCCGCATAGATATTCTTAACCCATTCCTTATCTTGCAGGGTAGTAATTATGGCCTCGACCAAATCGTTATATTTGAGGGTATCATCGCATTTTTCGAGTTGTTTTTCATAAATGGTTCGGACCCAGTCTGCATCGTTGAGATCAGAATAAATGGCACCGGCAACCTGGAGATATTCAGGGAAATACGTGCTTAATCGTTCAGCCTTTTGGTAAAGTTTTCTGGCATAATGCGTGTCAGCTGTTTTCTCAATCACTTCATGGGCCAAGATAGACAGGGATTTGCTTGTTTCGCATTCTTGTTCCCGGCTGACATATTCTTTATAAAGATCTTTGTGAGTCTCGCGCTTTTTGAGTTGATCATTAATGGCATTAATCCACTGCTGGTCGTCGGCGTACTTGAGGATTGCATCGGCGGTCTTTTTAAAATCATCCACGGTGTTGACGAATTGTTCGGCCCGTTTCAGCTTGTCAAAAGCGCCTGGTTTATCATTAATTTCGTCAGCCAAGGCAGCTGCGACCACTACCAGTTGGCTGCAGTCCTGGGTTGAGCCGGCGGCCTTTTTGTAAACACTGCCGGCAAAATCGGCGTCACCGGTATCTTTGAAGACAGCCTGGGCCAGTTTGACGTAACTGGCATAGTCGCTAAATTTGGTTTCCGCAGTTTTATAAACGGTCAGCGCCAGATCCTTATCATTGAGTTTGTTCATCAACGATTCTGCAAGTTTCATCAAATCATCGCCGCTTTCAAGCATTCCTTCAGTTTTTTTGTAAAGGGCTCTGGCATATTCTTCATCGTCTAAATCGGCTTTGGCAGATTCGGCCAATTGTATCAGATCAATTCCTGAATCAAGCTGACTTTCCGCCTTTTCATAAATCGACTTGGCCAGATCCTTATCGGCAAGATTATCCAGAACACCTTTGGCAAGCACCCCGAAATCGTCGCCGGTTTTGCAGGCTTCAACAGCCTTATCGTAGACTTCCTTGGCCAGTTCCTTATCGTCAAATACGTCGAGCACACTCTGGGCATATTCATTATAGTCCGCAGCTGTGCTGCACTTATCCATTGCCTTGCCGGCGGTCTCTTTGGCCAGCTCCGGGTCTGAAAGTACCTCACTGATACTTTTGCTAAGATCCAAAAAATCTTTAACCTTGACGCATTTGCCCTGGGCGGCGGCAAATATGTCTTTGGCGGCTTCGGTATCGCCCAGATCTGATGCTGCTTTACCAAGGTTTACAAACTCCTGGGCGTTCATACAATAATCCTTGCCTTGCAGCAGATATTCGTTTGATTTCTCTTTATTCTCCAATACCTCCCATGAACCCTTTGCAAGGGCTATAAAATCATCGGTGATTTCCGCCCAGTCCACACCTTCTTCAATAAGGTTCGCGGCCCATTCCTTATCTGACAGCTCTTTAACGACTTCCTTTGCCAATTCAACGAATTCTTCAGTACTCTCGCAATCTTCTTCTTTTTCTTCTAATTCTTCCTTGGTTGCCATTTCTCCCTCCTTTTCTGGTTCTTTATAACCTAAAAACTGCAGTTGTCTTTTTTTGAATCAAAGGTCATGAGAAGAA
>CAZWYD010000135.1:0-2718 GCA_964637815.1 uncultured Planctomycetia bacterium | reverse complement strand
TACGATAATCAGAAGAGTGTTTGGTCTTGTCATTGCGAGGAGCAAAGCGACGAAGCAATCTATTCGGGGAGGGGCGCCGCTCCTCGTGTCATTGCGAGGAGCGAAGCGACGAAGCAATCTCAGAGATTGCTTCGCTACGCCCAGCACTTTCTTAAGAAAGTGCTGGACTTCGCTCGCAATGACAGTGCTGATCCTTGCGTTAGCGCTGAGCCCGGCCTTCGCCAAGGAGTTTGGCGTGGTCGAGGACCTCTACGTAGGTCGGAACACTACGACTCCGTATGGTGGTATAGGCAAGTACCAGAATATGCTCACGCGCTCTGAGGATTTTACGCATAGCGATTGGGCAAAGACTAATACTAGTCCGTCCAATGGCATTACTGGGCCAGATGGTGAGACAACAGCAGATTCAATAGCGCCTACATCTGCTACTGCAACTAATGTCAAGCAGACTTCAGATACAACTGCAGTAGCTTTAACTGCCTATACATTCTCGGTCTGGCTAAAGGTTCCTTCAGGCGCAAAGAGCATTGAACTGACAGTAGGGGATAGTGCAAGTAGTAGCGGTACAACAGCTAGTGTGACCACTGACTGGCAGCGCTTTAGCGCTAGTTACACTGCAGGCAGCTCTCCGTCAGGCAATGTATTTGCCCAGATAGGAGATGCGACCTGGACCGCAAATACGATCCATGCCTGGGGTGCACAGCTCGAGCAGGAAACTTATCCCAGAGTCTATGTAAAAACAGGCGCAACAGCAGTTGCTACAGAAAGCTTTGGCATAGTCTCAAACAATAATCTTGCTATTATTGGCACAGTGGATGGGCGTGATGTATCTGTTGATGGCGCAAAGCTCGACGGTATCACAGCAGGCGCAGCAGATACTACAGATGATTCATGGACAGGCACAGGCGACATATACATGACGAGCGGCAATGTTGGTATCGGCACGACAGGGCCGACCGCGCTCCTACATGTCAACGGCTCCTTTAATCTGGGAGGCGTAACGAGCTTTTCGGGTTGGGATACGCAAGAATCCAACGATGTGCTTAAGACAACCGACTTCGCAGGCGACGTCACCGGAACCTACAATGCAACTGTTGTGGGAGACGACTCGCACTCACATACATCATCCACGCTCCCTGCAACTACGTCATACTTAGGCGTAGCTATTGAATCAGCTGAAATTACAGACGGGACAATCGCTACTGCAGACATTGCAGCTGCAGCCATCACAAAGGCAAAGCTCGCAGAGCTTCACGCAACAGGTAACGGCGACATGACTGTTGCTGTCGCGGCAGGCGATGTGTTTGTCTCTGGCAATACATTGGTGGCTTTTGCAGGCGCAAATGCTGCGATTGGCACAGCACACGCAACTAATCCAAGAATTGACCTTATTACTCTAACTTCTGGTGGCGCACTCAGTGTCACTGCAGGTACTGCCGCATCCTCACCAAGCGCGCCAACATATCCAGCAGACGAACTCGCGATCGCAGAGGTCTATGTCCCTGCAAACACTACTGTAATCAACACTGCAGACGGCGGCAATGGCTACATCTATAAAGACTGCCGCCCATTCCTGAACCTTGGTGCAGGCCAATTATTTAAAACAATCGCAGTAACCAATGACCCTGCGCAGTCAAGTGTAGTTGCTGATGCAGCCACTGACACCGTAACTCTTGCTGCAGGCGATAATATCCAGATCACAACCAATGCTTCAACAGACACTATCACCATCGCAGCATCAGGCGGCTCAATCCACGACCAGAATACAGACACAGGTACCACATCCACAACCTTTGAAATCGACAGTGACGCAAGCGGCGCCACTCTTTCTGCGTCAGCTCTCACAGCAGACCGTACCTTCACATTCCCGGATACTGCAGGCACAGTTGCGCTTACTTCTGATCTATCAAGCTATCAGCCTCTTGATACAGGCCTAACTTCAATATCAGGCCTGACAACATCTGCGGACAAGATGATCTACACAACTGCTTCAGATACATACGCCACAGCCACTTTAACATCAGCTGGCCGCGCGCTTATTGATGATGCAAATGCTGACGCGCAAAAAGCCACTTTAAGTTTAGACAATGTAACTAATGTCCAGCAGATGCCACTGAACTACCTTGACACGACCACTACGCTGGGCACAAGTGATGTACTTGTACCATCGCAGAACGCAGTCAAAGCATACGTAGACGCAGGCATAGCAGGACTGTCATGGAAAGAGGCAGTGATTTCAATAGGAGACAATACTCCTCCAGGTTCGCCTTCAGCAGGAAACCGCTATGTATTAGGCGCCTCACCTACAGGTGTTTGGGAAAACAATGCCAATAAAATGGCTGAGTACAGTGGTTCATCCTGGAGTTTTGAAGCACCTGAAGACGGCGACGCAGTATTTGCGGAAGATGTTGACACAGGTTATGTCTATACAGGCAGCGCATGGACCCCATTCTCAGGCGCAAGCGCGTATACATGGGGCAATGCCTTGGTCAATTCTTCAGACCTTGTTATAGATGTAGGCGTAGATGACTCCACAATCGAAGTAAATGCAGACGCGCTCCGCGTAAAAGACTCAGGCATAACCTCAGCCAAAATCGCAAACGACTCGATCGTAAACGCAGACATAAAATCAGACGCTGCAATCGCAGGCACAAAGATCTCTCCAAACTTCGGCTCACAGACAATCCTGACCACAGGCAACGTCGGCATCGGCACGAC
>CAZWYD010000134.1:0-2767 GCA_964637815.1 uncultured Planctomycetia bacterium | reverse complement strand
TGATTGCAGAAACTGAGGGAGTATACCTAAACTCTTGTTTTGGTTTCTTTTTCTTTTTCTCTTTTCTTTCTAATCTTGGTAATTCAATATCAGGAATTAAAGTAATTTCATCATCTGTTTTTTTAGTAGTAAAGTAACTATAATATGATGTTACACTTGGGCTTACATAAGGACTAACAGATGGACTAGGTGAAAGATAAGGTGACATACTTGGACTAGGGGATAGAGATGGACTAGCCTTTCTACTTGGGCTACCTTTTCTTGAAGGGGAAATATATTTATTAGGTGAAGTATAAGGAGATCTACGACTAGGACTAAATGGTGATTTGAAAGATGGACTAGCTTTTCTACTTGGACTTATTGAAGGAGATCTGCTTGGTCTCATGCTTGGACTAGGACTAATGAACCTACTTGGTGATTTAAAAGATGGACTCTTACTAGGTCTCATGCTTGGGGAAGGAGATAGCTGGGTTGGTTGCTTCTTAGACGGTATAGGACTTTTCTTTGAACTATAATATTTTACAAAAGGAATCTTTGAAAATTTAATACTAGGAGATACTCGTCGTGAAGGTAATATCTCAAACTTTGCTTTGCCTGTTCCATATTCAATACCCAACTTTTCTTTTAATTTTAAGAACTCTCTGGCCTTTGGTGTAAAACCTTTCTTTGATTCTGCTAATGTTTCAACATGACGAAAATAATCTGGAACATCTTTAAACCTTCCTTTATGAGCAACACCTAAAGCACGATCTTGTCGGACACCAATACTTGCAGCAGCCTTCCTCTTTAACTCACCACGTACCATTGCTGAACTTGTACCTAACCTTTTCTGAAAATCTTTTTTTGACCACAAGTCAAAACCAAAAGCTCTTTCTGGGGCAACGTCACCTTCACCTATACCCTTACCTTTAAACTCTGCAATCTTCTCCCATTTTCCCTCAGTAAACTTTTCAATATGAAATGGTGACTCAGGATCTATTCTTAACTTTGATTTGCTAACTTTTTTAAGATTACCAAAAATATCTTTAACAGTACTTTGAAGAACAGCCTCACTCTCTATAGAAAACATTCCTTCAATATCTCCAACCTCTCGCCATAACTCTGGCTTTAACTCAGCTCGAGATGCAAAACTTCCAAAGACTTTACCACCTTTCTTACCAATGCCTTCATAGACTACTTTAGCTTCGGCTGGCGTCATACGTTTTGTTCCCATCTCAACTAAAGCTTCCTTGCTAAAGTATTTACTTCTAACATTAGACAACTCCCTTAATGCACTTGTACCCTTAACTGCAAACTCTTGCTGAAGCTCTGGAGAAATCTCTTTACCTTCAACTAACATCTCAGTTGGTTGTTTGATGAATTGTTTAATGTTCTTTTCAAAAACTCTCGTACCTGTAGCTGTACGTGGTTGCTCAAAACCTTTAATCTCTGTCTTGATCTCTGGTGTGCCAAACTCAATACCACGTTTAATTTTTGGAACTTTAAAAGGTAATTCCTTTGTCTGAGATTCTGCTAGAAATATTTCTTTTCCTTCAACAATCTTAGAAACCTCTGCCATATGTCGACCACGATAACTTGCAATTGGATAACCCTTCTTACCAACCTTAACACCAACAGTCTTATATTCACCAATTGTTTCAACTTCAAAAGATTTAATCCCTTTGGAAACGGCAGCACCAGTTAAAAATAAACCTCCAACCTCTAACCCTGTTCTTATTTTTTGACCAGTAGGAGCTTTAGCGACTTCTAAACCTGTAAATCCAACTGCAACTCCTGCACCAACAATGGAAGGAGCCATACGTGCAGCAGAAGTAAATCCTACTCGTGCCAATCCTGCAGATGCTAACCCACTTGTGGCAATAGTTCCAACAGTAATACCCGTAGTAATATATGGATGTTTAATTGCTTCACCTGTAAATTCAACTCCTTTAGAAATCATTCCTAATCCTAATCCAGTAGATAATTTAGCTCCTTTTTTAAAAAAATTTAAATACCTATCTACTTTTAATTTATTTAAATGGAAATAATTATTCAATTTGTTAATTTTGTAGCTGGAACCTTCTTTTTGATAATTGCTTATATTATTAAAATCATAAGCCTTAGTATCCAACACCCTTTCATCTCCAGTCCCATATATGTTATTATCTATTTTTTTATCAGATGGATATACAAAAAGTTCATCAGATCTCCAGCCACTAGTAAAACCAAATGATTCAGAGTACTGTTCCGCAGAATATTTTCCTATTGTTTTTGTTGCTCTTTCTAGTTGTTTAGCTCCACCTAATTCAACAAATCTCTTTGATTGTTTTCCTATACTGAATGGGCCAACCAAGGTTGGAGCAGCTAGTGTACCTGCAACCTTTAATCCAGTTTTTAACTTTGATGACTTTGGTGTAATCTTTTGTTTATATTCAGATGCTTTTGTTTTCATATCAGAAATAACTTCAGAATCTAAAACACTATGTTGTTTTTCTAATCCTTTATTAACATAAGTAAAAGCTTTTCTTTCATGGATTGATTGTCTAACATCTTTATCAGGATGTTTGTATTTTGTTCTAACAGCCTCAGCAACAACACCCGGTTTCTGTGCTTTAGTTACTGGAGTTAATAATAATGATTGGCCCTTGACTCCAGTCTTGTAAGCTTTGGATGTACCTGCACCAGTAATACTTACATCACCAAGATATTTACTTCTGTCTGGTTTGCCAAACTTTTCCTCTGTCTTCTCTCGAGTTGCTAAAACTATGCCACGTTTAGTATCACCAAC
>CAZWYD010000133.1:0-2788 GCA_964637815.1 uncultured Planctomycetia bacterium | reverse complement strand
CAATTTCCTCAGCTACCATCGTGAGGTTCTCGAATCTTGCAAAATCCTTGATAAAAGTTAGCTTAACTGTGCCCACAGGGCCATTGCGTTGCTTTGCAATAATAAGTTCTGCTATGCCTCTATTCTCTGGCGTAGGGTTATAATATTCTTCTCTTAATAAAAGCCCTACCAGATCAGCATCCTGCTCTATGGCGCCTGATTCTCGCAGATCTGAAAGCTGGGGCCTGTGGTCCTGCCGCGTTTCCACTGCTCTTGAGAGCTGACTCACCGCTATTAGCGGCACGTTTAATTCTCTTGCAAGCGCCTTTAAAGACCTGGAGATCTCTGAGATCTCCTGCTGTCTATTTTCAGAACCTGGGAGCCCCTGCATTAGCTGAAGATAATCCACTATTATTATCTGTATGTCATGCTGGGACTTTAATCGCCTTGCTTTTGCCCTTAATTCAAGTACGGAAAGTCCAGCAGTATCGTCTATAAAAATAGGCGCGTCTGAAAGTTTACCTGCAGCGCTTGTAAGGCGCGGCCAGTCAGACTGGGACAGGAATCCTGTCCTCACGCTATGCGCGTTTACGCGCGCGTGGGCACAGAGCATCCTCTGCGCCAACTGTTCCTTGGACATCTCAAGACTAAAGATCGCGAGCGGTTTTTTCTCGACCAGGCCAATGTGCTCTGCCATAGAAGTGACAAGCGCGCTCTTACCCATTGACGGCCGTCCTGCAAAGATTATCAGGTCTGAAGGATGCAGCCCTGCTGTCAGGCCATCAAGATCGCTGAAGCCAGTCGCGACTCCAGTGACATGCGCCTTTTTCTGATAGAGCATGTCTATTGTCTCGATGCTATCTTTTATTACTTCTTTGATCGGAGAAAAATGCGTATCCATCTTCCTGGAAGAGATCTCGAATATGGTACGCTCTGCCCTGTCCAGGATCTTTCGCACGTCACCCTGCGCGTCATAGCTTTCAGAGATGATATTCGTAGAAACAGATATTAGATTGCGCAGTATGCTCTTTTCTCTTACAATACTGCCATAGTGCTTTACATTCGCGGCTGTCGGCACTACTGTTGTAAGACCTGTTATATAAGTAGCGCCGCCTATTTTCTCAAGGTCTCCTGTCTTTTTTAATTCCTCTATTAATGTGACTATATCGACCGCGTTGGCAGTGCTGTATAATTTTAAGACGCTCTCAAAGATCCTGCGGTTTGCATCATTGTAAAAACAATGCGCATCCAGAACATCTATGGCATCAGCAATGGCATTCTCTTCTATGAGCATAGAACCCAACACTGCCATTTCCGCCTCTAAATTCTGCGGCGGCATTTTTTCAAGATGCATGTCTACCTTGTCCATGATGCTCCTTTTTAAACTCTAAACACTAAACTCTAAATCCTAAACAAACTCTAAACTCAAAATCTCAAACTATAGTGTTTTGAGTTTGGGATTTTGGATTTGTTTAGAGTTTAGTATTTAGGATTTAGTGTTTTACTTTTTTACCACCCACACCTTAACCGCTCCCGTGACTTCGGGATGGATCTTTACAGTAATGTGGTAAACGCCGAGTTTCTTTATCGGTTCTTCAAGGATTATCTTTCGCTTGTCCAGGGAAAATCCTGCCTCCTCAAAAGCCTTTGAGATATCCTGCGTGGTCACGCTCCCAAAAAGCCTATCATCATCTCCTGCCTCAACAGATACAGTGCAAGAGACATGTGAAAGTTTTTCTTTGAGTCCCTCTGCCTCTTTTTTCTCTTTCGCAACGGCCTGTATCTTTTTCTTCTTTATCTCATCTATTATCTTCAGATTTGAGCCTGTTGCCGGCTTTGCCAGATTCTTTGGAAAAAGAAAATTCCTGGCATAGCCTTCTTTGACCTGGACCGTATCACCCATTACCCCTAGCTTCTGGACATCTTCTATCAGTATTACCTTCATGTTATTCTCCCACGTATGGCAAGAGCGCGACATACCTTGCCTGTTTTATGGCGCGCGCTACAACCCTCTGATGTCTGGCGCAATTCCCTGTTATGCGGTTCGGCAGGATCTTTCCTTTTTCAGTGATAAACCTTTTCAGTTTCATCACATCCTTGTAATCTATGCTATCTACCTTATCCGCGCAAAATTTGCAAAACTTCTTCTTGAAAAAAAGTTTTCGTTTTGGACCCTTCTTTTTGCCCTTTTGAAATCTACCCTTTTGCTTCTGAAAACCACCTCGTCTCTCTCCTGGCATCTTGCCTCCTTTTAAATAAACCACAGAGTTCACAGAGAAAAACTAAAATTTTCCTCTGTGCACTCTAATTTTTTAAGCTCGAATTCTCGAGTCTTTTAGTTTAATAAAAACTTCCTTTTTAAACAAAATACGAGATCACAGAGATTTTTTTAAATTATATTTTTCTCTGTGTTCTCTGTGGTTTGTTTTTAAAACGGTGCCTCTTCATCCGTCTTTAATCCTGCACTCTCTGTAACCTCGCCACCTTTTGGAGTCTCGCTAGCGGTTCCTGCATTCGCGCCAGTGCCCTGTGATCGTGGCGCGCCCAAAAACTGGACCCTGTCCGCGACAACATCCAGCGAATTTCTCTTCTGGCCTTCCTGTTCCCATGACCGATACTGCAGACGGCCTTCTATAAAAACAAGCCGGCCTTTATTCAAGTATTGACTGCAACTTTCTGCCTGTTTTCCAAAGACTACTATCCTGACAAAACACACTTCATCTTTTTTCTCTCCCTGCTGTGTCACATATCTGCGATTCACTGCCAGACCAAATGTGGCAACAGGCGCTCCGCTAGGCACATAACGCAG
>CAZWYD010000132.1:0-2822 GCA_964637815.1 uncultured Planctomycetia bacterium | reverse complement strand
ATAGGGACGACGGCACCACAACAATCTTTAGATGTCTTAGGAACAATAAGATTCGAGGAATCTGGCGGAAAAGCAGGTTCAATCGAGGTGACCAGTGGTGAAGAAATCAAGCTCACAAATGATAATGGATATATATCTTTCGATGCGGAAAGTTCAGCTTACTGGACTAAAATTACCACTGACAAGAACAACTTTATGTTTCAAAAGCCAATTTACTTAGACAGCGGAACGCAAGGATATTTGGCTGTTAACGAGAATGACGACTTCCATCTTCGAACCGGAGAAAGTGGAGGCACTACCAGATTATTTATGGAAGGATCTGATGGGGCTGGAACTAGAGGTTACATAGGCATAGGAACGCAAACCCCAAAAAACATACTGGATATTGAAGGAGCCGTAGCGATCGGCTCTGGTTACTCAGGTTCGATAGCTGCTCCTACGAATGGATTATTAATAGAAGGCAATGTCGGAATCGGCCTCACCAATCCTACATCACCACTCCATGTCTCTGGCAACATCGCCGTAACAGGCACTGTTGACGGACGTGACCTACAGACTGACGGCACAAAGCTTGACGGCATAGAAGCTCTAGCAGATGTAACAGATGCTACTAATGTTGCAGCTAGTGGAGCTGCAATGGACTCTGACTTTGCATCAACTGGTCTCATGAAAAGAGGAGCATCTGAAGGAAGCTACTCAATAGTTACAGATAATTCAGGCAACTGGAACACAGCTTACACTCATTCTCAGACAACCTCAGGTAACCCTCACTCAGTTACAAAGACTAATGTAGGCCTTGCAAATGTCGACAATATCCAGCAGATGCCTCTAAGCTACTTAGACACAACCACGACCTTGGGGACAAGCGATATACTAGTACCTTCTCAGAATGCAACCAAGGTTTACATTGATAACTCTATTGCAGGACTAAAATGGAAAGACTCAGTCAGGGCTGCAACAACTACTAATGGAGCACTTGCAACTGCATTTGCAAACACTCAAGTAATAGATGGTGTAACCCTTGCAACAGGTGACCGCATACTCTTAAAGAACCAGACTGCAGCCTCAGAGAACGGTATCTACGTTGTAAAGGCAAGTGGCGCACCTGATAGAGCAACAGATGCTTCTACAGGCACAGAGGTAAAACAAGCCGCAGTATTCGTAGAAGAAGGCACCTCTAATGCTGACACTGCATGGGTCTGCACCAATGATGATGCAACAATAACAATAAATACAACCAATCTCTCATTTGCACAATTCGCAGGCAGCCAATCCTACCAGGCAGGGGATGCCTTGACCTTTACAGGCAACCAGATAAACTTTGACGGCGGCGCCTCACCTGGAGGAGAACTCGGCGGAACATGGGCTTCACCTACAGTAGACTCTGGTATTCATGATGATGAGTATATCAATGTCTCAGGCGACACCATGACAGGTGCTCTCACCATCACCCCGTCAGCCAACTCAACTTCAACCTTAGCAGTCAACCAATCAGACTCTACTAATGTACTAACTGTAGATACTACTAATGGTTATGTTGGTATTCAGGACAGGTTATACCACGTAGGTGATTCTGATACATATTTTGAATTTTTGTCAGATAGAATGTGGTTTTATGCAGGCGGGATAAAGCTTCTTGATTTAATTGAAGGCCCGCAAGATTCTGTTTCAATAGCTGGCGGTGGAACTGATATAGACACTTTAATAGGATATAACGGGGGAACTGCTCTAAAAGTAGATTGGGCTGCAAAGACAGTTACTACTAACATTCAAACTATTGTAGACGGAAGCAGTGACACCCAACAACTCATAGTCCAGGGCAACTCTACACAAACAGCTAACATCCTAGAAATCCAAAACTCATCATCTACAGTACTAGCAGGTGCTGATGAGAGGGGGATATTGTTTAGTGATGGGGGGACGGGTGTCACTAATCTGTTTATAGGTGATAGTGCTGGTAAAACGACCGCGAGCGGGTCAAAAAATGTTGGATTAGGGTATCAGTCATTGTTATCTTTGTCATCAGGCAACAATAATACTGCTATTGGAGCACAAACTTTATATTCAAATACTACGGGTGGTCAAAACACTGCTCTTGGAACAGAGGCATTGTTATTCAATACTACTGGAAATAAGAATCTTGGGCTTGGTTTTTATGCTCTTAGGTCAAATACAACAGGTACTGATAATGTAGCACTTGGTTCTGGTGCCTTAACATCAAATCAAATAGGAAATGCGAATATTGCAATTGGTAGAGATTCTCTTGCTGCGGTGACCGGGTCTTTTAATGTAGCTATAGGTCATGTAGCGGGAGTAAATACAACGGGAGGAAGCAATACCTTAATAGGATATAGGTCAGGATATTCACTAACAACGGGAGGAAGCAATGTATTTATTGGTAGAGACTCTGGCTACCGCCAAACCACCAATTCTGATCTTCTCATAATTGATAACCGGCAGCGAGCCAGTGCAGCAGAAGAGCAAACCAACGCCATTCTCTACGGAACAATGGCAGCAGCACCAGCTAATCAGACATTAAGAATAAACGCAGAGACTCATGTAATGAGCGGCAACGTCGGCATCGGCACGACCGCACCGGCGCAGGTTCTTGACGTCGCTGGAAACATCGCGACAACCGGCACTGTTGACGGACATGACATAAGCGTAAAAGCGCCTAACTGGAACACTGCATACGACCATACATCAAACACTGCTAATCCACATTCAGTAACAAAGGCTCAAGTGGGCTTAGGGAGTGTTGAAAATACAGCCCTTTCCACATGGGCAGGTACCTCTAATATAACAACAGTCGGCACGCTGGG
>CAZWYD010000131.1:0-2836 GCA_964637815.1 uncultured Planctomycetia bacterium | reverse complement strand
ATTGGCTATCTTTTGAATTTCACATGGCTTAAATGGGGAGATATACTCGTCGATGTGGGGCGGGAGATGTATGTGCCCATGGAGCTGGCTTCAGGGAAACTCCTCTACAGAGATATTATATATGTGTATGGCCCTTTTTCGCCATATTTTAATGCCTCTTTATTTAAGTTATTCGGGACACACATCAATAGCCTGGTTTTTAGTGGACTCATAACAATAAGTTTGGCAAGTTTTTTTCTATATAAAATATCAAGGGGTTTTTTAAATATATTTTTTTCCATATTCTGTGTTTTAACTTTCTTATTTGTCTTTGCCTTTGGTCACCACACATATTTTGGAAATTATAATTTTGTCGTACCATATACCTATGCCGCTACACATGGGATAACGCTTGCCCTGGCCGCAGTGTATTGTTTTTTTCTCTGGTGGAACAAAAGGGAGAGAAGGTACATTTATAGTTGCAGTTTGTGTATATTTCTTACTCTTCTTTGCAGGCTAGAAATAGGTACCGCACTTTTGTTATCTTATCTTATTGGCGGGATTCTTCTTATAATTTTTCTTAGGGACGAAAACAAAATATATAAGACTTATTTTACATTTTTATTGGTTATCCCAATAGTCTTTACAGTTTTGGTATTCTCGGCATTCTACTTAAATTCGAAGGCAATTGTTCAATCTGGTGTCTTTGCAGCAAATCTAAGTTACAAAGAACCGTTTACTGCCAGGCTTTTTGGGTCCGATGATTTGCTCGCAAATATTTTTATTATGCTTAAGACTTTTTTATATTATATTTTGTACTGCGTATTGTTTACAGCAGGGGCTTATTTAATAGAGAAAAGGAGAGCATTTACTTTTTTAATCAGCCTGGTTTTTATTTTTATAACTTTCATGTCTTTTGGCAAATTTTTCAAATATAGTTTACAATACAGAGCTTTGCCGATACTAACTTTAATAGCCTTATTTATTTCTGTGCGTGACCTTGTCAGAAAAAAAGACAAAAAAGAGTTATTTTTTATAGTATTGGCTGTATTTTCATTTTTCGTTTTAGTAAGGATGTTATTTCATGCATGGGCAGGCCATTATGGTTTTTATATTTTGGTGCCAAGTTTGCTAATTTACTATATATTCTTTCTAAAAATGATCCCAGAAAGGCTAAATCTTTTAATATCCAAAAGATTTTTTACTCTTTCGTTCATTTTTTTATTTACGCTGTTTATAATCAGCCATTTTAATGTTTCTAAGCTTTGCTATGATGCCAGGACTCTGAGAGTCGATACAAATAGAGGAAATTTATGCGTATTTAATAATGATAGGGAGCAGAGATATGGAGAGCTCATAGAATTTTTAAGGAATGATACAGGTAAGGAAGAAACAGTTATGGTTATTCCACAGGGAATAGCCATAAATTTCCTTTCTGAGAGAAAAAATCCATTTCGTTATTATTCATATTTACCAATAGATATTGCTCAGAAGGATATTGCAGATAAAATTATTTCTGACATGGAGCAAAAAGAAGTTGATTATGTGGTGTTTACGCAGAAAAGTACTGCTGAGTTTGGATATCCAGTATTTGGAAGAGATTATGGAAGGGTTATATTTGAATATATTACAAAAAACTATATTTTATATAAGCAGTTTGGGCCGTTTCCTTTTACGACTAAGGAATATGGCATAGCGCTTTTTAAGAGGAAGATATGAAGGGGCATGAGTTTTACATGAGAGAGGCCTTGCGCGAGGCAAAGAAGGCATTTGATCAAGACGAAGTGCCTGTGGGCGCTGTGATTGTGCATAAGGGCAGTATAATCGCTAGGGCGCATAATCAGATAAAACTCTTAAAAGATCCCACTGCTCATGCAGAGATGATAGCTATTACGCAGGCAGCAGCCGAGCTCAAAAATGAAAGATTGATAGATTGTGTGATGTATGTTACAATTGAACCCTGCAGCATGTGTGCAGGGGCAATGATCCTTGCCCGCATAAAGGAACTCGTGTATGGGGCATCTGATCCAAAAACCGGCGCATGCGGTTCAGTAGTGAATATAGTTGACAATCAGAATTTTAATCATAGAATAAGCATCAAGAAGGGTATATTAAGTGACCAATCAGAAATGATATTGAAAGAGTTTTTTGGAATTAAAAGAAATAAGAATTAATAAAAATTGTTGTAACTGTAATAATTTCAATAAGTTAGGAGAGGTCGTATAGTGGCCTAGTACGGCGGTTTGCTAAACCGTTGTACGGATGAAAGTCCGTACCGAGGGTTCGAATCCCTCCCTCTCCGCCAAATTTGCCGAAGGCAAATTTGATCCCGAGCAAGCCAAATAATGCAAAGCATTATTTGGCGCGTCGAGGGACCTTCCAAATCAAATATTATGAATTATTTACCTTTCGCACGCAAGCACAGGCCGCAGGAGTTTGACGCAGTAGTAGGTCAGGAGCATATTACTACTACACTCAAGAATGC
Source organism: uncultured Planctomycetia bacterium (assembly GCA_964637815.1). Classification (GTDB taxonomy): domain Bacteria; phylum Omnitrophota; class Gorgyraeia; order Gorgyraeales; family Gorgyraeaceae; genus Gorgyraea. The sequence goes on along the minus strand of CAZWYD010000131.1, from coordinate 372 downwards.
TATTTCTTTAAATCGCGTACACCATGCATATCTATTTACAGGGCCGCGCGGTATTGGAAAGACCTCTACTGCGCGTATATTCTCGAAGGCCCTTGATTGTGAAAAAGGACCTACTCCAACACCCTGCAACAAATGCACTTCATGCCTTGAGATAATAAACGGCACGAGTCTCGACGTCATAGAGATAGACGGCGCGTCAAATAATGGCGTGGACGAGATACGCAATCTTCGCGAAACAGTAAAATTCGCAGCCTCAAAGGGACGCTATAAGATCTACATTATCGACGAAGTACACATGCTTACTATGCCGGCCTTTAATGCGCTTTTAAAGACACTGGAAGAACCACCTCAGCATGTAAAATTCATATTCGC
>CAZWYD010000130.1:0-2855 GCA_964637815.1 uncultured Planctomycetia bacterium | reverse complement strand
GCACGCGCTTTACTTTTTTAACCTGGTGAGCAGGACCTATGGAAACTATATAAAGTCCTCTATTCTGGAGCGAATTTACCAGATCATCTTGAGAGATGCTCTCCGTAACCTCATCTACCAGCTTACCTTCTTTATCTCTTGCAACGTACCTGAAAAATGCCACTATGAATCCCCTAACTTTACATTTCAACAACGTTAAAGTGTAAACTTAAGCTACGTAGCGCGTCCTGCTACCATAGTAATACTGAGCACCTCTTCTATGCTCGTAACTCCTTCTTCCGCCTTCTTGATACCTTTATCTAAAAGCGATTTCGCGCCCATCTCTCTTGTGGCCTTCTTAATTTCGCCAAGTCCAGCACCTTTTGAAACCAGCTCTCTAAGGGCATCGTTTAATACTACTATTTCATATATAGCAACTCTTCCTCTATATCCGATATGACTGCAATAATCGCAACCTTTGGGTTTATATAAAAGGTCTTGCTTTATTCCAAAGTCACTCCTTAATTTAGGCGTAGTCTCATACGCCTCTTTGCATTCAGGGCATAATTTACGGACAAGTCGCTGAGCACCGATAAGAACCAGGGACGAACTAATTAAATAAGGCTCTATACCTATATCTATAAGCCTTGTTATTGCGCTTGGCGCGTCATTTGTGTGCAAAGTACTTAAGACCAGATGGCCCGTAAGAGAAGACCTTATGCATATTTGAGCGGTTTCAAGATCCCTGACCTCTCCAACCATTATAACATCAGGATCCTGTCTTAAAAAAGACCTCAGGGCATTGGCAAAAGTCAGGCCTATGCTAGGCTTGATCTGTACCTGATTAATGCCTTCGAGTTTATATTCCACTGGATCTTCTACTGTAGAAATGTTTTTATGCGGGCTCTTGATCTCATTAAGAGCTGCATAAAGCGTGGTGGTTTTACCGCTTCCTGTAGGCCCTGTAATTAAAATCAGGCCGTGTGGACTTTTAATGCTTTTTTTGAAACTTGCAACATCTTCCGGATCAAATCCTAATTCATCGAGATTCAATGGAGTCGCCGATTTGTCTAATATTCTCATTACAACCTTCTCGCCGTATATAGTGGGCATACTGGAAACGCGTATATCTATCCCTTTTTTCTCGACCTTCACGAGAAACGAACCGTCTTGAGGAAGCCGTCTCTCTGCGATATCTAGATTCGCTAATATTTTTACCCTTGAAACAATGGCAGGCAAAAGATGTCTCGCTGGCGGCAATATTTCATAAAGAACGCCGTCAATCCTGTATCTTATATTTATTTTTTCCTTAAAAGGCTCTATATGAATATCGCTCGCCCGGTCTTTTATAGCCTGCATCAACAATAGATCCACAAGCTTTACGATCGGGGCTTCTTCTGCTCTAGAAATCAACTCATCAAGACTCAGATCTTCTTCTTCAGAAGACTTCTCTGCCTTAAAATCCTCAAGCTCATAGGAGCCGCTTATAGCATCTTTTAACAGATCCTCTTTTCCATAAAACTCGTCTACGGCTCTTTGAATGTCAGACTTTGTGGCAATTATCGGATTTATCTCGCATCCTGTCATGTGCCGTAAGTTGTCTATTGTTATAAGATCTAAAGGATCCACAAAGGCGACAGTGAGCGAGTTTAAATGCTTAGAAATAGGCAATAATAAATGGGTTCGAGCAAATTCTTCAGGAATTAATTTCGAAAGATGCTGGTCTTCAGCGGGCTTAAGGAGTCCTTTACTGTAAGAGGCGTACGGAATCGCTAATTGTTTCGCCAGGGCAACCACTATGTCCTTCTCCGAGACCAGGCCGAGCTTAACCAGGATATCGCCGAGTTTCGCGCCTTCCTTCTTTTGTACCTCAATGGCCTTTTTTAACTCTTCTTCTGTAATGATCTTCTCATTAAGAAGTATCTTCCCTAATTTATCCTTGGACTTCTTCATGCTTACCTTCCAGCCTATTAACTTTACATTTCAACAATGTTAAAGTGTAAAGTTAGGATTCTAATAGATCTAATATAGTATTTATCTTTTTCTCGCGTATTACTTTTGGTTTATCTTGTTCACGCTCAGAAATATTGCCAAGCGCGTATGTACTCTCTTTCGCTATGCGCGGAGTAATAAATATTATAAGCTCTTTATCCTCTTCATCCGTCTGCTTATAACGAAATGCTGCGCCAAGGATCGGGATATCCCCCAAAAACGGCACCTTTTCAAAGGTATAAGTATCATTTCTTGATATAAGTCCTCCCATAATAACCGTTTCCCCGTCCTTGACCATAACAGTGGTCTCCGCGCTTCTGGTCTGAGGATCCACAAACTTTGCATCTGTCCCTGAGCCCTGAAAAAATTTCGACAATACAGGAACTATCACTGTCGGCTCTATGCGCATTGTGATATACCCGTCTTTATTGATCTGAGGAGTAACCTCCAACGTTATGCCTGTCTCTAGCCTTTCAGCGCTATTAGTCGCCTCCGTAGCGGCTCCCTGGCTTGATGCTACAGTAGTTACGCTTGCCACAGCTGTCTCAGCTGTGAGCTCTATAATCGCGGTTTCATTATTCAATGTCAAGACCTTGGGCCTAGCCAGGATCTTTGTATCAGCATCACTCAGGACTGCGTTTAAAGTAGCACCCATGCCGCTAAAATTCACGCTGCCGCTATCTGAAAAACCTTCACCAGCCAGAGCGTTCTTCGAAAAATTTCCTCTTAACGGCCACACCGTATTGTGAACAGGGCCGGCATAAACGCCAAATGTCCCTGTCCAATTCAGTCCCAGCTTATCAGCGACTGTCGTTGTTGTTTCTATGATCTCGGCTTCTATCATCACCTGTTGCGTGCGAACGTCCAAACGCTCGAGCACTTGT
>CAZWYD010000129.1:0-2857 GCA_964637815.1 uncultured Planctomycetia bacterium | reverse complement strand
ATAGTGCAACTGGTGTGGATACTGATTCAAACATCACTATTACCTTCAACGAAGTAATGCGCAATCTCAATAATTCAGCTATTGATAATGACAACGTCGATGCCTTAATTACTCTTAAAGACACCAATGCCAGCGGTACTGATATTGCCTTTGATGCTACGATTAACGCCGGTAAGACAATAATCACTATCAATCCAACCAGCGACTATACCAGCAGTCAGGTGGTCTATGTAGCAATAGGAGCGACAGTTGAGGATAGCGCCAATAATGCCATTGTTGCCTCCAGCGCCACCTTTACCGCAGAAAATCTTGACAGCATTCCGCCAACACTTGACTCTATCACCTGGGATGATGTTGACTCATCAGGCACTCTCTCAGAGGATGACACTTTTACCTTTGTCTTTTCCGAAGCCATGGATACCGATACCATAGATAACTCCGGAGGAGCTAATGACGTAGACACTGTACTTGCCCCTTCAGCCGGTAATTACGGAGCATCCGGGGCAGGCAGGATCAGCTGGACTAATAGCACTACTCTGGTGGTGACCTTAGGGGCGAATCCTACCATTGCCAGGGGGGCTACAATCAATCCTACCTCTGCGGTAACTGATGCCATCGGTAATAGTGATGAGACTACCAGCAATGGAGGTAGTGGCCCCAGTTTTGTTGACCCTTTTGGCGTAGTCTTTGACTCAGTAAGTAATAGTCCTATTGAGGGAGCAATTGTAACTATATTTACCTCTGCCGGAGTCCAGTGTACCCCGGGAACTGAGATAGTTGCCACCGATGCTAATCCTCAGACTACCGGAGCAAGCGGAGAATACAGTTTTAATTGTATAAACGGAGATTACTATATAACCGTTAGCGCAAGCAACTATACTTATCCTTCTACTAAATCCAGTTTTCCTTCTGGTAGAACCATTGTCACTGGCTCTAAGGGTGAGACTTTTACCGTGGCCGGAGTGATTATCGAAATGGACCATCCCTTAGACGGAGGCAGTTCACTTCTTACCATAACCAAAGATGCCAATAAAAAAGAGATAGCAGTCGGTGATATCGTAACTTACACAGTAACTATAGAAAACTCTAAGGCTATCGATACAACCTCAGTCTACATAGAAGATAAAATACCGGCCGGCTTTAAGTATATAGAAGGTAAAGCGACATTGGACGGTGCAGCCATTTCTGATCCCACCGGTAATCGTCCTTTAACCTTTGATATCGGAACCGTAAGCGCAAATACCACCGAGACCTTGAAATACCAATTAGTAGTTGGCTCAGGCGTTACCTTTGGCAACTATGAAAACACTACCTTTGCTAAATATTCTAACGGAGATGCTATCTCTAATACTGCTTCTGAAACAGTTAAGGTTATTCCTGAGGTTTTATTTGATTTAGGAACTATTATTGGCAAAGTCTTCTGCGATAAAAATGAAAATGGTATCCAGGATAAAGGAGAAGAGCCTATACCTAAAGTTCAAATAGTAACTGAAACTGGAGCAGTTATTACTACTGATAAGCAGGGTAAATATCATTTAGCCGGTATTATCCCGGGACGGCATCTCTTAAGAATTGATGAAACAACTCTGCCCAAAGGAGCTTATCTAACTACTGATAAAGCAGTTATTGTTGATATAACTGAAGGTCTCTTAGCCAAAGTCAACTTTGGAGTAAAACTGCCTGATGAGACTGCTTTAGAAGATATGCCTTTTAAAATCACCCGCAACCGCAATCTGCCGGTCTGCCGGCTCAATGTATCCTTATTCAACGATGAGCTTATCATCAAAGATAACCAGCTTAGACAACAGGCAGAGTTCAGAATCTTCACCAACTACCATTTATTTATCGATACCTGGTATCTGAACATATTAGACCAAGACACAGACTATGTCATCAAAAGCTTCAAAGGCACCCAAAACAACATCTTTGAGCCAATATACTGGCAGGGAAAAGATAGCCAAGGAAGACTAATCAGGCCTGAAAGAAATTATGCCTATCAACTAATAGTCATTGACCCCAGGGGCCGAAGCGACCTTACCCGGAAAAGAACTCTAAAAGTCAAAAACTACGATTATTTTTCGATACTAGAAGAAGAGCAGGAACCCGAACAAGAGACTGAGGACAAACATAAGCAATGGCTTAAAGAAGAAGCTAAAGTTAGTAATTTAGAGAAACAGAGAATCCCGATAAGCGGGGAGACGATTAAAATTGTTGGCAATCAACAGCTATCAGCTCAGAACATCAAAATAATTAAAGAGGGGAAAAGGTGAAACATCCGGCAATAAAGATTAGTTTATTAGTAAGCTTATTAACAGCTATTTTATTGCCGCAAGTTCTTTTTGCTGCTGATCCAACTTTGCAGGCTGCAATCACCGGAGGCGGCGACCCTAATTATCTCGATGCTGCTAGAGGTATCTTTGTTTCCGGAAATTACGCTTATGTGGCAGCTCGAGACGATAATGCCCTGACTGTCTTTGATATTTCAGATATAGGCAACAGCAATATAACTCAAGTGGCAGAGATCACTGGTTCAGGCTCTCCCAACTATCTTCAGGGTGCTCAGGAGGTTTTTGTCTCCGGCAATTATGCTTATGTGACAGCTTACAACGACGGCGCTCTGAGCGTATTTGACATCTCAGACGTAGCCAATGGCAATATAACCCATAAAGCAACAGTTAGAAATGCTGACGATGCTGCTTACAAACTTGGCGGCGCTACTGGTCTTTGTGTTTCAGGAGATTATGCCTATGTAGCAACTTATCTTGGCGATGCCTTGACTGTATTTGATATCTCAGATGTAGCTAATGGCAATATAACCCATAAAGCAACAGTTAGAAATGCTGACGATGCTGCTTAC
>CAZWYD010000128.1:0-2871 GCA_964637815.1 uncultured Planctomycetia bacterium | reverse complement strand
ATCATCCAGATAAAACGTTGCTCCTTCTGGATTTACATCGACATTAGTTGCCCAGGCAAATCCTCCGCTTATATAGCTGAGGTCTTTTCCTCTAAGGTCTATCTCGTACTGTTTCCACTCATTGGTCAAAAGCACAGGACCAATACCTGCTATGTCTGAGTCAGGATAAAGTCCGGTTATACCGCCAAGCTTGAACTCCTCTATCCTCTCTCCGCCTTGTTCGCCTCTTACCCAGAACGTAAATTTTGTGGCACCAGTAAGGTCAAAACCGCCCTGCCTGTCGCCCCAGTTATTGGCTGGATTCTGCCATTGTACACCTGCCCATCTTGCACCCTGACTTACTGCATTAGAATAAACTATCTTTATGCATGTAGAGCCAGCATGAGGATTCTCAAAAGAAGATATATCAATGCTCACGTCAGAATAATCTCCCATGTATCCTGAAGGGATGTAATGATTATCAGGTGACCTGCCATCAGTGTAGACAGGAAAGGCATTAAAACTCGTTGCAACAGCTTCTGTCTCTTCTTCATAAGTCTCATACACATCTTCTTCATAATCATAAGAGTAATCGTCTGTCTGCGCATACTGCTCTCTGTCGCTAGAACCGCCACAGCTTGCTATGCTAAAAAGCATCAATCCCGCTATTACCAAAAATGTTAAACTTAAACTTTTCCTCATCTCCAACCTCCTTGTAATTTTTTAACCATAAACCATAAGCTATAAACTATAAACTTTTAAACTATAACACCCCCTTTCGTCATTCCGTCCACATTTCCCGATAGACAAAATATGCCTTTTTAAGCTGTCTCAAGAACGGACTGCTTTTGCCATCTCCCTGGCCAGCTATACCAAGCCACTCCTCGTAATTCCATCCATCTGGAAAAGGGCCTGACCAGTTTCTCGTTGTATCATGCAACATAGGCTCATACGCCTTCCACCATTCATCTAACCACTCAAAGTGTATGCCGCCTATTGAATTTCCAATGCCCCTATGACCTGCTGAATTATAGAGGATATCTTCCCAGTTTCCCCTTAAATATTCAGCCTGCTTTTCTTCTACGAATTCCTTTGAACGTCCCTGCATATAGCTAGGACACCCGTACTCTGCGATTATCACAGGTTTATCGCATACCTCCTGCACATTCCCCCAAAAACTCACTCCACCAAAACCATGTCTTCCCCTGTATGCATTAGAGCCGTATATGTCTACGTCTGGCGCAAATTCAGCAAATTTATCCAGATAGAATAAATCACCGCTACACACAGCAACAGGATGGTCTCTATCTATAGACTTTATCATATTTGCAACTTCATTTACGAACGCGTAATAGGCACCTGGTTTTTTCTTGGCATTATTTGCAACACCATAATTATTCTCATTGCCGAGCATCCAGAAAAGAACAAACGGCTCGTCTTTAAGCTCTTCCACCATCCGCCTTACACTCTGCATCATATTTTCCCTATGCTCTGGATTTTCATAGTCTGTGCCTTCATACCAGTTCGCACCAGACCCCACAGTATATGCACCTAATAAATCGCCCATGATAGACATTATTCCATAGGTATCATAAAGATCTTTCAAGAGTTCTTTATTAGACGCGTGATGGTAGACGCGAATAGTATTGCATCCCATGTTTTTTAATAATTCAAAATCCCCTACTGCTGGCTCATCTGGGTCTTGAGTGTTATCGAAATTTTTATCTACCCAGCTATCGTAAGGCGCGTCTATCTTTCCATTGTTATTATAATCTGCCTGCATCCAGTCATCTAACGTGCCATCATCAGGGCTCTGGCCAACCCTATTCGGATCATAGGCAATCCCTTTTACTATATAAGGCTTGCCCTCTACGCGTAGCTCCCAATGGCCATTTTGATATTTTACAAGGTCTACTCTTCCGTCACCCTTCTGCTCCACAACCATACCTGTTTTCACAGGCCTATTTTTAAAGAAACGGCTTTTCATGCTATCAAAAAAATTCATCTTGGAAAGCCTGCCAGGATTAATAAAAAATTTATCATTAGTTATATCATTGTCAAAGCCATTCTTGACAAATACCTTTGCATCGCGTAACTGCACCTTTAGATCAGGATTGAATCTCAATAGATAATCTATCCTGTCAATAGCAACCTGCGCCATATACCAAGGCGTATGAAAATATGTCCAGCCAACTGCCTTTGGGAAGTGCACCACTATAGAATAATAGGCCTTTATTGCATGCTCGAGAAGGCCTGAGCGTTCTAATGCCATGGCTGTATAAAACATGCGCACACCCATTGGCTCTGCTGCTTGTGTCCATCTATAAAAATTCGCTTCCAGGTCATCTGTATTTACAAAATCCCAGTGATTGCCTTCTAATCTACCTTCCTCTTTAACCTCGCGATAGCGCGGATCCCAAGTAATACCTGAGGTATTCGGATAGACACCTTCCCCTGCTGCCTCTGTAAGGCCTTCTGGGTCCTTTGCCACATATCTATATTTATCCGTGCCTATGCCCTTAAAATATCCGTATTTAGTGTAATCTATAGGGAATTCTTTTCCTAGATCATGAAGTGTAATCTTTGTCTTTGGCCTTATTTTTTCTGGAAGAGCCTCTTCGGCCTCTACTTTTTTCTCTTCGAGCTTCTCAAGGCTTGCCTTAGCCTTTTCTTTTACGCTCCAGAACCATCCGCGCGGATCCCAGTTCTGGGCATAACTATAACCCTCTATGGCTGCAGTAAAAAGTTGTTTTGCCTTAGCTATGTTACCTTGGGAAAGATATGCTTCGCCCTGGATAAAAAAACTGCTACCAACAGCATTTAGTGCACCATACTGGTCAATAGCTTCTGTGGCAGGGAAATCTGTTAGAGAGGTTTGTTGGGTTTTTGCAT
>CAZWYD010000127.1:0-2895 GCA_964637815.1 uncultured Planctomycetia bacterium | reverse complement strand
GCTACTGGCAAGCTAAAGGCTTTTCCTTCATCTTCAACTAGTAATTCAAACTCTAGGAACTCATCGTATTTAGAAGTATCGATATCCCATTCATAAAAGATTTTATTTTCTTCTTCTACTTTTCGAGCCTTATCAAAAGAAAGCTTCTCTTGGTGATCTTTTGAACGCATAACAAAGCTAATCTCAGCTGATAAATCTAAAGGTTTATGGTAAGAAAGACGAATAACAAAAGGATCGTGTTTAGTCACTACTACTTTTCCTTCTTCGCCAGGCTTAAATTTACCATCTTTTAAGCTATTCCAAAGATTACCATCATGGGGTGAGGTGTTGTAAGGTAGGAGCTTAACTTGCATATAAGAAGCAATCTCTAAAGTCTCTCTCAACCAGTTATATTCGGCCTCATTAAACACCGGTAGTATTTCCGGTAGGTCTTGACGTTCAATGATCTTACGTGCCCCTTTATAGATTAACGGTTTATCGGAAGCCAGTAGAGTTTTAACTGCTTCTAAGAAATTGCGGGCTGATTGCTTATTGGTAAATACTCCCTTGCTGTTATTTTCATCGACAATATCCTGATACCAACTATCGGGCTGCCAGAGTTGACGTACTACTGCTTCATTGAGAAAATGATCAACAGCATAAGTCTTATTCAGGATAATCTTGGCATCTTTGGCAATACTTTTTAACTCTAGCATTTCCCCACTATTATTAATAATCTCAATATCGCCTTCAAGCATAGCACCTTTAAGTTTAACTGGTGCACCCTTTATAGTCAGTGAATCTAATTTAGCTATGTTCGTGCCTCTGAAGGCCTCGGCAACATTGCTGACATCGGTATAATAGGAATCTTTTAAGTCAAAGATTGGCGGCGTTCTTCCCGGATATAGATCTTCCAGCATCCAGGTTGTGGTATTAAGCTTATAAAAACCACTATGGGCCTGGAACCAATGGTCAGTAGCAAATTTAATCGGGGTAAAGAAGCGACTGCGCTGAGCTGTGCCAACGTTTACAATACGTAAAAGTTTATCTACCTGATGACGCTTTAGGATTGCTTTGGCTTTAGGGTCATCACTAGTTGCAAAGTAGTTATGCAGGTTAATAAGGCAAGTTCCGATTGGTCCTTCTAGTTGGATATAATCTTTGCCGTCATCGCCTTTTTTGGTATTAGCAATTAAGTCTGGGGCTAAAATAGCTTGTAATTTGGCTTTATCGCCAGCAAATACTTCCTTTAGCAAGTCTTGTAGTAGTTTAGCTATTAGACTGTAATTAATTAAAACAACGTTGGTATTGAAGTACTGTTGGCCAACCTCACCCTTACCTCCGACAAGCCCCATAGCTTCAAAGATTTTAGTTTGTTCTGTGGGCTGTTTATCCTTTAAGGTTGAACCCCGTTCAAGCATTCTGACTCTGAATTCTCCATTAGCTAAGCGTTCTGCTCCGATTTGACCACCTTTGAAGTCTATGCCGGTTTTGGTCGTAGATATCATCGCCAAAGGAACATTGTGCTTAAGCATCCACTCAACAATATATCTATCTGGTGAATTATTAGTGCCATCGCCGTTGTAGAAGGCAATTATTCTGGGAGTATCACTGTCAGCTTGATAATCAAGAGACTTTCTTAGGAATTTAAAGCCCCATTCACCGTGTGAACCAGAGCCAGGACGTTTATATGTAGGTTGTTTGGTATCTTTATCTAAGGAAGGATAGAATTTAGCAATCAACTGGCTGACTTCAACGCCTAGTTCTTTTAAAACATCACCATAAGTTCTTACTTGAGTCTCTGATTTGCCGCTAGTTAAGTCAACTAGATAAGGCCTTTCAAGGAGAGTATCATAGGAAGGCTTTGAATCATCGCTTAAAATAGGCTCTAGATGCAGCTTGCCCTGATATTGGCCTTCTTGGACTTCCTTAATCAGACGCAACAGCTTAACTTCAGCCACACTCACCGGATAGTCCTTACCATTTACTTCGATTATTCCTTCAAAGCTCAAATCAGTACCTTTGGCACCGATAGTATCACGGTTAAACTTCTCTTTAATGTAATTTTGACGACCGACATTTGTACCTAATCCAGCATCTAAGCTATTTAGTTGAAGTTCGTAGCTAGGTCTCTGGGTATCTGCTTCGATTTCAGCTCTAATTTCAGAGTAGTCTTTAGCCCCTAGGAGCTCTTCTCTCTGTTGGTTAGTTAAGCGAGCTGAAGGATAGAAGTTACCCTGGCCTTCAAGGCCGTCCTTGCCGAAGGCAGAGGAATCATTATCTCCAGTATTAATAATTAATTCAGGCCGGTCAGTGGCTGGATTATGATACCAATTCTGTAAAGTCTTAAAGTATTCACGACTTAGTTCATCTAACTGACCTTGATCAAAGATCTCTTCAAGAGAAGCTTCTTGAGCAGGTTTATCAGTAACTGTAAGGTTACCTTTCTTATCAACAATTACTCCTTCTCCGTAGATCTTTTGGCCGGTAAGGGTCTCCCAATGGTTAGCTTGAGTTTCATTAGTTGTCACAGGAGCTCTGGCAGAAGAAGTTAGGTCCCTCGCATTCGCTCGGGATGAATCCCGCGTTCCGCGAGATTCTAAACCCCTGGCAACTCTATTAATACTTGAAGGCTCACCTTGACGCTGGGACCCCGAGGAATCTGAAAGATTCCCGGGACTTAGTCCTCGGAATTTCTCCTCTGGAGAAATTCCAGAGGGGGCGACGTTAACAGGCAAACCTTCTAATGTATGATCATTGGTACAATCACAACCTTCGCAGACAGCTACTGTACTGGCTGCTTGATTATAGTTATTAGTAGCTGATTGTTTCTTATTAGCAGCCATATCAGCTAGAGTCTTAGCAGTATCCTCTCGGATTGACTTTACTTGAGGGTTAGAGTTAGGATCTTGACCA
>CAZWYD010000126.1:0-2917 GCA_964637815.1 uncultured Planctomycetia bacterium | reverse complement strand
CCAGGAAAGTGATATAGATAGAGACTTCTCCGAAAGCTCTCTGAGTAAAGAAGAGTTAGAGGAAGCTGGCCTGGGGGTGAGTCAGATTGCTCAGTCTAAAATAAATAAAGAAAACCAAAATATTACTGCCGGATACAAAGTAAATAATGAGGCTTTTGGCAAGATATTTAAAGCTGCTTTACCTAAAGAAGGCTTTGAATCCAAACAGGCGCAAAGCTTAGGAGCTCAGGCTTTGGTAAATTTAGGTTTTTCAGCTTTTGAGCAGTTTGAATTAGAAGAAGCAGAGCAGGCTTTCGAAGCAGTGATCAAACATTATCCACAAGCTGAATCAACGGCTATTAGCTATCTGGAATACGCCCGGCTTTTATTTGAACAGGGCCGCTTAAATGAAGCTCAAGTAGTAATAGCCGAAGCAATTAATAAATACAGCGACGATCAAGAGTTTGTCGCTTTAGCTAAGAAGTTAGAACAAACAATTAGTAGTTATGAATAGAAAAAGAAGAAATTTACTTTTGGTTCTGGTAGTTTTTTCATTAGCTATCTCAGTAGCTTATCCGGTATATGCTGAAAGTTATAACCTTAGCTTAAAACGCGGCGAGAACCTGATTTCTTTTCCGCTCACTCTCCAAGATACTGCTATTGAGGATGTTTTTTCTTCGATTATAAGTTCAATAAAAGATGTTTGGACCTATGACTCCACAGATTCTGTTAATCCTTGGAAGCACTATCGTCCAGGCTTAGATGATTATAGCAGCTTGCCAGAAATTGAAACCGGCCGCGGTTACTGGGTAGATTTAAAGTATGCTCGGACTTTACAGATTAGCGGTAGTATCGTTCCTGACAACGCTGTTTTGGAATTGAAGAAAGGCTGGAACTTAATCGGTTGGCCTTATTTCGATTCACAACTGATAACTCAAGCCTTATGCGGTTTAACTTTTGGCCAGGATTATACAAGTCTTATCACTGTCGATAATACTACCAATACTCTGCAAAACTTTTATAATCAGCCGGAAAATAATGATTTTGACTCTTTTGAGCCCGGTAAAGGCTATTATATTTACATGCTTAGAGATAAAACCATTGCTATTGGCATAGAACAGCCGGTAGCACCTGAAAATATAGAAGTTACAACTACTGACACTGTGGCTACTTTAACCTGGGATCCGGTGACTACAGCCGGTATTGCCGGATATAATCTTTACCGCAGCCAGGAACCTGGCAGAAACTACACCAGAATTAACTCAGATCTTATTTTAGATACTTCCTATACTGATGATAGCGTTGATTCGGGAGCGCAGTATTACTACCGGATAGCTGCTGTAGATAGCTACGGCAATGAAAGCCCGCTTTCTTTTATTGTTTATCGTTTTCTGGGTGCTTTTATCGGGCCCCAAGGAGGAGAGGTTATTTCTGATGACGGAAGAGTAAAGCTAATCATTCCTCCCGGAGCCTTAGATGTCTCTACTGAGATAACCATTCTTTCTCCGGTAGAGCAATACTTAGAGCATGCTGTCCCTCAGGATCAAACTATGATCTGTGCGGCTAAGTTTGAACCGGCTGGCCTTGAATTTAACGACAATATACCGGATGATAAAAAGGTTGAAGTATTCTACACTTTGCCTCAGGCTGAAGTTCCCAACACAGCAGTAGAAATAGTCCTTTATAATTCCGCTAACGATGAGATCCTCTCTACCGTTCAGAATTCAACAGTAGCTATTGACGGCTATACAGTTAATTTCAATATTGACCACTTCTCAACTTATGCGGCTTTAAAAGGAATGTTTTCACAAGGCGGAGCGCCAATTGGCTCAGGAGTAGACATACCGCTTCCGGATATGTTTACCGGTGCTTTCAGCCATTCAATTCCTTTAACTATCCCTCCGGGCAGAAAGAAAATGCAGCCTAATCTGGCTTTAACTTATCGTAGCTCTAACCCTAATTCCTGGTTAGGGGTAGGTTTTAGCCTTAATCCCGGGCAAATTACCCGTTCAACCCGCTTAGGCCCACCTTCTTATAATGACGAACAAGACACTTTTTACTTTATCAGTGAGGCTGGTTCAACTGAGCTGGTTCATTTAGCTGATAACCTTTATCAAGCCAAAATCGAATCTGGTTTTACTAAATTTTTCAAAGAAGCTGATTCCTGGAGAGTGGTTGAGAAAAACGGAATGATTTTGCATTTCGGGCAAACCCCTAATTCTAAAGAAACCTCTGATCAAGGCACCTTCTCCTGGAAACTCAGCAAAGCCTTAGATACTAACGGAAACTTTGTGGAATATAACTACACTAAGGATCAAGGTAAGTCTTATCTTGATTACATTGACTATACCGGTAATGAAAATATCGCCATATCAGCGCCTAATCGGATTGAGTTTAATTTAGAGTCAAGAGAGGATATCTCATCCAGCTATATCAGCGGTTCCAAAGTGTCTATTGCTAAGCGTCTTAGTGAAATCCAGGTTAAACAGAACGGAGAGTTAGTCTGGCGCTATCAGTTAGATTACGCCTACAGTCCGGATACGGAACGTTCATTATTACAGTCAGTAACTCAGTATGGCGCTGACGGAAGCGCTTTACCGACTCAAGAGTTTACCTATCAGGGTAATTAGATATTATGTTTTGGGATAGATATAGATTATTTTTTCGGTCAATTTCAGTTGTTTTAATTGCTGCTTTGCTTATAGCTATTGACCCTATGCCTTTAGCCTTGGCAGATATAGCCGAGAGTGCTAATTACAAGCTAAATGCAACTATAAATAAGGGCGGCGATGACCGAGCTTCAGCTTCTAACTTAATTTGGCAGGATGAGCTTGGTTCAAGCTTTATTGGCAAGTCCCAAAGTGCAAACTATATTTTATCTAGCGGCCTTATTCCTACTATTCAGTCCAACCCTCCAATCCAGACTCAAACTATCCCT
>CAZWYD010000125.1:0-2972 GCA_964637815.1 uncultured Planctomycetia bacterium | reverse complement strand
TTATATAGTATCAAGTTCTTTCTCTTTATTCTTTAAAAGCTCGTCGATCTTCTTCGTGTATTTCTCTGTCAGCTTCTGGACTTCTTCCTGGCCCTTGAAACGCGCGTCTTCTGTGATCTCTTTTGAATCTTCCATCTTCTTTATGCTGTCTATGGCATCCCTGCGCACTGTCCTTATAGAGACTCTGCCCTGCTCTGAGATCTTATGCAGCACTTTCCCGAGCTCTGCGCATCTTTCCTTGGTAAGAGAAGGTATGGCTATCCTTATGAGCTTTCCGTCATTTACAGGATTTATTCCCAGCTGCGATTTTAATATCGCCTTTTCTATTGTAGGTACACTGGAAGGATCCCATGGATGAATAGCGATAAGTCGCGGCTCTGGCACAGATATGCCAGCCAATTGTTTTAACGGTGTGTTTGTACCATAATAATCTACCATTATTCCTTCAACAAGGCTTGGATTTGCTCGGCCAGTCCTGATCTCTGCGAATTCTCTTACTGTCGCATCCACAGACTTTTTCATTTTTTCTTCTATTTCATGAAGACGTTTTTGTAGGGGCAGCATAATTATCTCCTTTTAGCTGACAACAGTGCCTATGTTATCTCCTAAAATTACCCTTTTGATATTCCCTTTTTTGGTAAGATTAAATACTATGATTGGAAGTTTATTGTCCATGCAAAGGCTTACTGCAGTAGCATCCATGACCTTGAGGCCCTTGTTCAGGACTTCGATGTATTTCAAGCTCTTAAATTTTTTTGCGGATTTGTTCTTTTTTGGATCAGCAGAGTATACGCCGTCTACGTTTGTGGCCTTTAAAATAATATCCGCGTTTATTTCTATTGCCCTGAGACTGGCAGCTGTATCTGTTGAAAAATACGGGTTGCCTGTACCAGCTACAAAGATAACGACCCTTCCTTTTTCAAGGTGCCTTACTGCGCGACGCCTGATATAAGGCTCTGCGAGCCGCTGCATATCAATCGCTGTCTGAACACGCGTCATAACGCCTGCCTTCTCCAGCACGTCCTGTAGCGCAAGCCCGTTTATGACTGTCGCGAGCATGCCCATGTAATCAGCTATTATGCGATCCACTCCCTCTTTTGAAGCTGTAGCGCCCCTGTAGATATTTCCTCCACCTATTACAATCGCTATCTGGACGCCTAATTTCCTGATCTCCTTTATCTCTTTCGCTATTTTCTCTGTAACAA
This sequence comes from uncultured Planctomycetia bacterium, assembly GCA_964637815.1. Taxonomy (GTDB): domain Bacteria; phylum Omnitrophota; class Gorgyraeia; order Gorgyraeales; family Gorgyraeaceae; genus Gorgyraea. Next base: position 1,767 of record CAZWYD010000125.1, on the reverse strand, counting down.
GAGGGTCTATGCCATAACCTTTTCTTCCTTGAAGCGCTTCTCCGCTCAATTTAAGAACAACCCTTTTGTATACAGATCTCTTCATCCAATATCCTCCCCGACTTGAAATCTTACGAACCTGCGGATCAGTATGTTCTCGCCTATTTTTCCTATAAGCGAGCCCAGGCATTCCTTAATAGTCAATTTATCGTCTTTAATAAATGGCTGGTCCAGGAGACATACTTCTGAATAAAATTTTTCTAATTTTCCCTGGATGATCTTTTCCATGACATTCGCTGGTTTTTTTCCTTTTATCTGATCTTTCAAGATCGCCTTTTCTCTGTCCGCAGTGGCTTTAGGCACTTCTTCTCTCGAGACATAGGAAGGGGAACTTGCCGCGATCTGCATGCATACATCCTTTACGAATTTCCTGAAGTCCTCATTACGGGCAACAAAATCTGTCTCGCAATTTACCTCTAAGAGCACGCCTATCTTATTGTTCGAGTGGATGTAGCTCTCTATAACGCCTTCTTTTGCGGAACGGCCTGCTCTTTTAAGCGCAACGATCTGGCCCCGCTTTTTCAAGATCTCCATCGCGGTCTTTAGATCGCCATTCGCTTCTTGCAGGGCCTTTTTGCAATCCATCATGGGCGCATTGGTCTTTTCTCTCAACTGTTTGATCGTGTCTACTGAAACTGCCATCGTGTTTACCTTACCTTTCTATGAGAAATTGGATCATCTGTTTTTTGGTCTGCTTGGTCTATAGGGCTTCTTTTTAGCAACTGGCTTTGTCTTCTTCTCTTCCTTTTCCTTGTCCTTCAGCTTTTCTTCCTCTATTGTTTCTGCAAGCTCCGAAGGCTTTTCAATAAGCTCGCTTTTATCCCCCTGGTCCTGTTCTTTTTGCGCAGCCTTTTTATCGACCTCTGATTGGTCAAACTGGCCTTGACCCTCCATAATACCATCTGTGATCATGTCTGTTATAAGCTTTATAGAACGCATGGCATCGTCATTAGCTGGTATAGGATAATCAATAAAATCAGGATCTGCATTTGTATCTATTATAGCCACTATAGGGATCCCGAGCTTTTTGGCCTCTTTTACAGCTATGTCTTCCTTCCTGGAATCCACGATAAACATGGCGCCTGGCATCTTTTTCATCTCGACTATGCCCTGGAGATTTTTTCTTAATTTCTCCATTTCCTTTGTAAGAATGGCTCGTTCTTTCTTTGTAATGGCTTCAAACGTTCCATCCTTTTCCATTGTCTCGATGTCTTTCAGGCGTTTTATGCTGTTGCGGATCGTCTTAAAATTAGTGAGCGTGCCGCCCAGCCACCTATTCTTGACAAAATACATACCTGAGCGCTGAGCAGCCTCAGTTATGACATCCTGGGCCTGCTTCTTGGTGCCAACAAAAAGGATCTTCTCTCCCTTGGCAGCCATCTCTTTTAAGAACTCCCTGGCCTTATTGATAAACTCTACTGTCTTCTCAAGATCTATTATATAGATCCTTGAACGCTCCCCAAAGATAAACTTCTTCATTCTTGGGTTCCAGCGGCTCCTGTTATGGCCAAAATGGGAACCTGCTTCCAAAAGTTTCTTGATTAACTCTGTATCCACGTGCTTACCTCCTTTTAACTAGTGTAGTTTTGACAAAATATGCTCGAAATTATGAGTGTTTTATTATATCACAAGCTTTTGCTTTTGCAAGCCATTTTTGGGGCTCGAACGGGAATGGTGGATTGTAACTCATATTGCGAAAATTTTCAATTCAAATCCCCTGATCTGTTT
>CAZWYD010000124.1:0-2978 GCA_964637815.1 uncultured Planctomycetia bacterium | reverse complement strand
GAATTAAAGGTCGGTATATTTATTTTTATCGGAATAGTCATATTATCGGTCATAGTATTTTCAATAGGTAATTTTTACAGCATCAAACGCGGCTATACCATAGATATAGTTTTTAGCTTTGCCAATGGTATAAGCGTAGGTGCGCCTGTCAGATATGCAGGCGTAGAGGTCGGTGAGGTGCAGGATATAGAGGTATATTATGACGAGATAGAGCAGAGTCCTATGGTGAAGATCTTTGTGTGGGTGTCGCAGAATACCTGGATAAACGAAGATGCAAAGGCAGCCATAAATACGTTGGGCCTGTTAGGCGAGAAGTATCTCGAGATAGTACCAGGTACAAAAGAAAAGAAACTTTTAAAAAAAGGTGATACATTAAGAGGCCAGGACCCTGTATCCACAGAGGAGCTTGCAAGGGACACCAAGGAGCTGGTTGCAAAGATGGAGACCATGATAAAATCAATAGGAGAGATCGTGGGCGACGAAGAATTTCAGGCTTCTGTAAAAAATACAGTTTCTAATCTGGAGGCCCTTACAGCGGACATGAGGGGTTTTATCGCTAAGGCAAAAGAAGGCGACGGGACCATAGGCCGTTTTATGTCAGACGACAGCTTGTATAAAAACATGGACGAGATGATCCTGGATATAAAGAAACATCCATGGAAACTTTTATACAGGCCGAAAGAGAGTAGGAGGAAGAAGAAATGACTTTAATATTCATACGCGTATTTTTCATCTTATTAAGCATCATAGTTGGTTTTCAAGTGGGTTCTTTTGTGCAGGCAGGTGAAATGGATTTTGCGCTTATTGGCGCAGCGATTGGTTTTATTGTAGCGATGTCGATAATTGTGTTTGAATTTATAACAAGAAAAGCGTCTGTGAGGGGACTCTCGTCTGCTGTATTTGGTCTTATATTCGGACTTATAATGGCAAAACTTGTTTCAGACACACTTTCGCTAATACCGCTTAGTCCAACAGTCCTTTATTCTTCAAAGGTAATACTTACCCTGATCTTTTGTTACCTGGGTATGATAGTCGCTGTGCGCGGCAGGGATGAATTTAATATCATCGTGCCATATGTCAAGTTTTCAAGACAGGATCAGAAGGATGAACTCGTTATCCTTGATACAAGTGTTATCATAGACGGCCGCATAGCAGATATTTGCAAGAGCAGATTTCTGGAAGGCAAGTTTATTGTACCGCGTTTTGTGCTAAAGGAACTGCAGGCCGTAGCTGATTCCAGTGATTCATTGAAACGGGCGCGCGGCAGGAGAGGTATGGATATCCTGAGCAAGCTACAGAAAAATTCAAATATAGACGTGAAGATCCACAATGAGGATTTTCATGATGTAAAGGAAGTGGATGCGAAGATCGTGAGACTCGCCAAGATCTTGAGCGCAAAGGTCTTTACGAATGATTATAATCTCAATAAGATCGCAGAGATCCAGGGCGTGAAGGTCTTAAATATAAATGAGCTGGCAAATGCCTTGAGGCCAGTGGTATTGCCTGGCGAGACAATGGATATACGTCTTGTAAAAGAAGGCAAGGAATACAATCAGGCAGTGGGATATCTTGAGGACGGCACCATGGTGGTCGTGGACAATGGAAGAAGATCAATAGGTCAGAGCGTACGCATAGTAGTAGGCAGCGTGCTCCAGACAGCAGCAGGCAGGATGATATTTGGGAAACTACCAGAGGATATTAAAAAGAATAGACGATAGTCAGATGAATGTCGCAGCCATAGTTCCCGCCGCAGGTAAAGGCAGGCGCATAAAATCAAAGATAGACAAGCCATATATCAAGCTTTGCGGCAAGCCAATACTTGCGCATACGCTAGCCAGGCTTTCAAAGAACAAGCATATAAAAGAGATCATTGTCAGCGTCGATAAAAGACACATAGCAAGGGTTAAGAGATTCAAGATCAGGAATATAAAGATAGTAACTGGGGGAAGGGAAAGAAAGCACTCTGTGCTTAATGCATTGAAGAAAGTATCTAGTAACATAGATTATGTATTGATCCACGATGGCGTGAGACCCTTTCTCACTGATAGATTAATAAACGCTTCTTTAAAGGCAGCTTGTTCTTTTGGCGCAAGTGTTGTCGCAGTGCCTGTAAAACCTACCTTGAAATGCGCCGGGAAGAGAAACTTCGTAGCATACACGCCTGATAGGACAAAGTTTTGGGAAGCGCAGACACCCCAGGTATTTAAAAGGGATTTAATAGAGAAGGCGTATAGGGCTATTAGCAAGAAAAACATAACAGATGATTCCATGCTGGTCGAACTCTTGGGCATAAAACCAAAACTAGTCATGGGCTCGTACAGTAACATAAAGATTACGACACAGGAAGATCTAGCACTGGCCAAGGCCCTAGGGAAAGGGAGGTAGTTATGCGCGTAGGCATAGGTTACGACATACATAGATTTGTTGATGATAAGCCTCTTATGTTGGGCGGGATCGAGATCCCGCATATCAAAGGGCTTTTCGGCCACTCAGATGGCGATTCACTCTTGCATGCAATATGCGATGCAATACTTGGGGCCGCAGGCATGGACGATATAGGCCATCAGTTTCCGAACAATGACGATAGATATGCTGGTATAGCGAGCAGCGAGTTATTAAAGATGGTCGCGGATAAGATAAAGAAAAAAGGCTTTAAGGTGGATTATGTGGATTCCGTGATCATATTAGAGGAACCAAAGATAGCGCCTTTTAAAGATGCCATGAAACAGGAGATAGCAAAGACCCTGGGCATAAGCAGGGAAAGTGTCAATGTAAAGGCAACGACACAGGAAGGCATTGGCGCGCTTGGCAGAGGCGAGGCCATCGCGGCGTATGCCGTAGCTTCTTTAGTGAAATAAAAAATGAAAATATATAATACACTTAAGAGAAAAAAAGAAGAATTCGAGCCTAAGAAAAAAATTGGTATGTACGTATGCGGCCCAACGGTTTACGATGCGCCTCATATCGGCCATGCAAGA
>CAZWYD010000123.1:0-3000 GCA_964637815.1 uncultured Planctomycetia bacterium | reverse complement strand
CCTTCATCCCTTGTGCGCTGGACAATGGCACTGACCACTGAATCGCGATCAGTAACCAAAAGTACCCTAGCAATGCTCCAGCCCACCTCGCGCACCCTGCCCACAAGGCCATTCCCGCTTATCACCACCATGCCTTTGCGCACATTGCGACTCTTGCCTTTATCAATAATAATAGTGTCTTTTAACCCTGAGAGATCCTTGGCTATCATCATGGCTGGCACAAATTTATGTCTTTTAGCCTCTGTGAAATCAAGGAGTTCCCGCAGTCTTTTATTCTCCAAACGAGTCTCCTGTAATTTTAAGATCTCTTTTTTCAGATTGATCAAATCCTCGCGCAAGATTCTATTCTCGCTCCGCATTTCATTAAAATTAGAGATATCACGCAGCGCATAATACGAGCCAGATACCACCTTAAGCGGCATGCGGAAGATGTTTAAGATTTTTATTCGGGTCTCTACTGAAAAAATTTGGGAAAGAAATAAAAGGCTGGCTACACTAAGAAATATTATTACAAAAGGAAGGTTTTTCTCTTTTTTTCCCACGCACTAAGGTTAATCCTTGTATTAAAAATCCAGTCTCGAACGGACAGTGACTTTCTTTAGGTATCGTATTTCGCTTAAGACCTTGCCAGTGCCTATTGCCACTGCGGTCATAGGATCTTCAGCCACATGAACAGGTAATCCTGTCTCCTCGCTTATCAGCTTATCCATGCCTCTTAAAAGGGAGCCGCCTCCTGCTAGAATAATACCCCTCTCGATCAAATCAGCTGAAAGTTCTGGCGGTGTCCTCTCAAGTGTCATCCTTGCAGCCTCGAGTATTGCTGAGACCGGGCCTGCAACTGCCTCCCTTATCTCTTCAGAAGAAATCGTGATTGTCTTGGGAAGACCTGCCACTAAATCGCGACCGCGCACCTCCATTGTCAACTCTTCCTCAAGCGGATACGCAGAACCTATCTTTATCTTTATCTCCTCTGCTGTACGTTCGCCGATCATCAGATTGTATGTCTTTTTCAAATGCTCGATAATCGCCTCATCCAACTCGTCACCGCCTATACGAATAGAACGCGAGAAGACAATGCCTGCGAGTGATATAACAGCTATCTCAGTGGTGCCGCCGCCAATGTCAATGATCATATTGCCGCTCGGCTCCTGGATCGGAAGCCCCACGCCGATAGCTGCTGAAATCGGTTCCTCCACGAGATAGACTTCGCGCGCGCCAGCATGCTCTGCAGAATCTTTCACAGCGCGCTTCTCCACCTCTGTAATGCCGGATGGGATCGCGATCACCATGCGCGGCCTCACAAATACCCTGCGATTATGGACCTTTTTTATAAAATATCGAAGCATGTCTTCTGTTATTTCAAAATCCGCAATAACACCATCCTTCATCGGCCTTATTGCAACGATATTGCCAGGCGTGCGTCCCAGCATTCGCTTTGCCTCTTCTCCTACTGCCAGTACACTGCGCACTCCCTTTTGAATCGCAACCACTGACGGCTCGCACAAAACTATGCCGCGGCCTTTGACATAGACAAGGGTCGTAGCAGTGCCGAGGTCAATTCCCATATCATTTGAGAACATACCCAATAGATAATCAATACCTTTTTTTAAAAGTCTAAAAAACTGCGCCATTTTTCACCTCTTTAAATTTTATTAACTTTAATTCTACCAAAGGTCTACATCTTTGTCAATAACTTTACATTAGAAGCAAGACCTTAAATGTAAAGTTATTTTTGAGAAACTTGGGAAGGACTTATTGATACAACTGAGGCCAGTTACTTTGACTTTGTCTTTAATAGCGAGGTCTGCGATAAGCATGCTCATGGCTGTGCGATGGTCTCCAAAGCTAGAAACAGTCGCCCCATGCAAAGGCCTACCACCATTCACCCTACATCCTTCACCCTTCACCTCTATATCCGCGCCTAGCCTCTTCAAATTCGTCACCATCGACCTCACGCGGTCTGTCTCCTTAACGCGCAACTCTCCTATACCTTTAATATAGGTCGTACCTCTGGCAAAGCACGCTGCAAGCATTATTATAGGCATCTCATCTATTGCCCGTACCACCTCTCGTGGAGAAATCGTAACGCCCTTAAGCCTACTGGACCTTACAATAACATCCCCGCGCTTAACCTTAATATCCGCGCCCATTTTTTTCAATATATCAATGATCCCGGTCCGCGTTGGATTAAGTCCAACATTTTTAATAATAATCTTCATATTCGGCAAAATACATCCAGCAACAATAAAAAACGCAGCACTTGAAATATCCCCTGGAATACTAATTACACCTGGCGACTTTAAAGCAGTAGGTCCTTTCACACTAACCCTATACCCTGCACCCTTCACTCTACACCCAAACCGCCTTAGCATCCTCTCAGTATGATCCCTTGACTTCACTGGCTCACTCACGCTCGTAACCCCATCTGCATAAAGTCCTGCCAGCAAAATACAAGACTTCACCTGCGCGCTCGCAATCTTTGATTTATATTTAATCGCCTTTAACTTTCCGCCGTGAATTCTTAAAGGAGGTCTTGTCCCTTGTCCCTTGTCACTTGTCCCTGATAAACTTGCCCCCATAGCTCTAAGCGGCTTCGCAATCCTGGCCATTGGCCTCTTCGAAAGCGAACGATCCCCCTTCAGAACAACTTTAAAATCCTGACCAACCAAAATCCCAGGCAAGATCCGCATCGTAGTTCCAGAATTGCCTAAATAAATAGGGCCTTTGGGTTTCTTTAAACCTCGCATCCCTACACCCTTCACCCTACACCCTTCACCCTTCATCCTAATAGACACACCCATAGCCCTAAACGCAGCTATAGTGCGCAAGATGTCATCAGCCATCAAGAGATTTTTTATGCGTGTAGTACCCTTTGAAATGGATGCGAGCATTATTGCTCGATGGGATATAGACTTATCAGGAGGGATGATTATCTTACAGACTTTCAATAATAAAATTACCTTTCTTCATGCGATTTATATTTCCGCCTGGCAAAACAGT
>CAZWYD010000122.1:0-3062 GCA_964637815.1 uncultured Planctomycetia bacterium | reverse complement strand
GTACTCTGTGGTTTCTTTTAAAGCCTCGAATCTACTCCCTCTCGAATTCAATAAACTTACAACCCTTTGTGTCAACAAACAAGACCTTTGCCTTTTTTGTCAATGCAAGGCTCAGGCCCATCAGGTTAAAACAGTTCTTGCCTATGATTTCTTTTTTTATGGTATAGCAATGCTCAGGATTATGCGCGTTGTGCGCAGCCTGAAAATCTGACGAGCAATTTATCCTGACCTTTACCTTTTCCTTGCAGTCCGAGCACTCGACCAATGCATAAAAGGCATTCTTCGGACTTTTCGGCAACAAGTTTTTAATAAATTTCTTTATAGTCTTCATTTTATTAGGTCTTTCGATTGCTCCCTATTCAGTCGCAATCTCAAGATCAAATCCGCCTTCGGCGGATTTGGAGCGGGTGAGGGGAATCGAACCCCCGCTGCGAGCTTGGGAAGCTCGTGTTCTACCATTGAACTACACCCGCGTGAGTTCTGCAAACTTACGACGTCTCCCCTCTATGTCTTTTTTGTTTAACTTTAAGAATCTATTGACGCTGAAGTCTTCGACAGTGAATGATGCCATTGTAGCGCCGTATGCAAGGGCACCTCTAACAGTTTTCGTATCCACCTTGTTCGTTTTTGCTATGTAGCCCATGAATCCCCCGGCAAATGTATCTCCTGCTCCAGTAGGGTCACAGACATCTTCTATCGGGTATGCCGGGATCAAAAGCGCTGAGGTATTCTTACAAAATAATGCCGCGCCATACTCGCCTCTTTTTATTATCGCGAATCTTGGGCCGAGCGAAAGCAGGTATTTCCCTGCCTTTATAATGTTTGACTCGCCAGAAAGAAGCTTAGCCTCAGTGTCATTCAAAAATATGGCTGATGTCTTACGTATGGTTTTCTTTAATGTCTTACCTTTACTTTGGATCCAATGATTCATGGAATCGCAGCCTGTAAATCGTTGATCCTTTAGCGATTTCAGGATAAATAACTGGAGGTCAGGATCTATATTGGCTAAAAACACGTAAGGACTTTTTTTGTACTCACTGGGTATCACAGGCTTAAAATCCGCAAATACATTTAGCTGTGTGTCTATTGTCTTTGCGCAATTTAAATCATCCACATACGAGCCTTCCCATCGAAATGTCCTGCCCTTTTTTGTTTCCAGGCCAGTCAGATCTACACCGAATGATCTTATGAGCTTCTTATGCTTAAGGGAAAAATCCTTTCCTACAGTAGCAACAAGATTCACACCACTAAAAAAACTAGCGCTTATTGAAAAATATGTGGCTGAACCACCCAGCACCTCTTTTGACCTGGCTTGAGGCGTAGCAATGGTATCAAGCGCTACAGAGCCTATTACAAGTATCTTGCTCATTAAAAATATTTCTCCATTGTCTTCATGGAACAATAGTTACTGCACATCGTGCACACGTCTTTATTCTTTGGCATGGATGATTTTCTGTAGCGAGTCGATTTTACAGGGTCTATGGATTTCTTTATCTGGGCCTTCCAGTTTCTTGTTGAGCGGTGTCTGGACATCTCCCTGTCCCAGTTTAATGCGCCTGGTACCCTCTTTGCTATATCAGCGGCGTGCGCGGCGATCCTCGAGGCTATGACCCCGTCTTTTATGTCATTTTCATCAGGTATCCTCAAATGTTCTGATGGCGTGACATAGCAAAGGAAATCCGCGCCGTAAAACGCGGCAAGCGCGCCTCCTATAGCGCCCACTATATGATCATAGCCTGGCGCGACATCTGTTACAAGCGGGCCCAGCACGTAAAATGGCGCATTATTGCACATCTTTTTCTCCAAGACTACATTTGACTCTATCTGATCTATGGGCACATGGCCGGGACCTTCGATGATCACCTGGACATTGTTTTGCCTGGCCTTTTCTGCGAGCTCGCCAAGCGTAATAAGTTCCTGTATCTGCGGCCTGTCAGTCGCGTCCACTAACGTTCCTGGCCTCATGCCATCGCCAAGACTAAGCGTTATGTCGTATTTCTTCGCTATCCTGATTATGTCGTCAAAATATTCATAGAGAGGATTTTCTTTTTTATTCAGCATCATCCATTCGACCAGGATAGAGCCGCCCCTTGATACAACGCTGATCAGTCTCTTCTGTTTCTTCAAACGGCTTACCGCGCTTCGCGTTACGCCGCAATGTACTGTAAAAAAATCCACGCCATCAGCTGCCTGTTCTTCAAAGGTCTCGAGGATATCCTCTTTTGTCATGCGCGAGACAGCACCTCTTTTTTTATGCGCCTTTATAGCTGCTTCATATATAGGCACGGTGCCTACTGCTACGCTTGAAGCATTCAGGATCTCTTTTCGGATCTTTTTTAAATTTCCGCCTGTACTTAGATCCATGACCGCGTCCGCGCCATACTCTATCGCAATACGCACTTTTTTTACTTCCCTCTTTATATCTGCATCATCCTGTGATGTGCCGAGGTTTGCGTTTATCTTTGTGCGCAGGCCTTCGCCAACAGCGCATGGATCTATTTTTCTCTTTGAATTCTTGATGAGAACGATCCGGCCTTGCCTGATGCGGTTTCTCAATTCATCAAGGCTCATGCCCTCGTTTTTAGAGACCTGCTTTATTATATCTTTTTTCAATATTGTAGGCATCGAATCTTAACTTTCTGTATTTACGGCTTGTGTCCTGGTCCAGTATCTTGCAGCATTCTTCCATGACCCTGAGGGACTCTTTCACGCGTTGGATATTAGCCATAAATATGTCTTGAACGTTCGTCCCTTTTTGCTTTTCAAAATCCGCAAATTTCATCGGATCTTTTTTTGTGTCCCTTGCCTTAACGAGTTGCCTAAGTGCTAATTTTCTTGAAGAGAGCAGTGCCTCTGTGGCAGAGTGACGCATGGCCTTCAAGGATCTCGAGATCTTTTTGTCAATCACTGCAAATCTCGCTATATCCTCACATACCCTCAGACCTTCCCGTGTTCTATTTAGATTGGCGTCAATGATCTTTAAAAGTTCCTGATTCATAGAGGCTTTAAACAAACCACAGAGAGCACAGAGATTTTTTATAATTTCCTCTGTGTGCTCTATT
>CAZWYD010000121.1:0-3117 GCA_964637815.1 uncultured Planctomycetia bacterium | reverse complement strand
AACACCGATTTTCACGGTATGAAAAATCAAGATTTATAAATAGCGTTAATCTATAAAATAAGCAAATAAATCATATTAAATCAAAAAGTTACAGATTTAGTTCTATTTGATATCGTAACAAATCTTATACAATATGACGGTTTGATGTTGGCATATCTATTGTTAAAATATTTTATTCGAATTAATCCTTAGCCTTATCATTCAAGCCAAACAAGATATATTATGTATAATATCAGTAGTATAATCTATGAACAGCAATTTTTCAGAACACATATCATTGTGACTGCATGTTGTTTTAACATTATTTATGTTGACATTATAAACGCCATTATATATAAGATTTACATGCGAAATGAAAAATATTTTACACACCCCATACATGAATGGCAGCGCCGCTATGAAGCCTTACGGGCATCCTTTGTTGATCGTTTACCGGCTAAAGTTGTCGCTGAGCGATCCGGCTATTCTGTAAGCTATATCCATCTGCTCAGGCATCAGTTCATTCACGAAAAAATTGACTTCTCTGAACCGGTAGCTGAAGGCAAAGTCGCCAGGCGTCGGGTTGATTCCAAGATCCGATTAAAGATCTGCAATTGGAGAGAGCACCGGTTGTCAGCCGGTGAGATCACCCAGCTGCTGTCGGAAGAAGGCGTGGAGCTGTCTGTTCGTACGGTTGAACGCATATTAGCTGAAGAGGGATTCGTAAAACTTCCACGCCGTAGTCGTCTCAAACTTGGCCTTACCGTAAAAGGCGCCAAGGTGCCGGCCGTATCGCAGGCCATCACAATTAATAATGTTGAAAGAAAACCTTTTGACTGCGACGCTGCCGGGGTTTTTCTTTTTGCCCCTTTCATTGAGAAATTGAACATCAGCAATATTGTAAAAACCGCTGGATTGCCCGGAACAAAGATGATCCCGGCAACAAGCTACTTTCTTTCATTTCTTGCCCTTAAACTCATCGGCACCGAACGGTATGCCCATATGAACGACTATGGCTTTGATGCGGGTCTAGGGCATTTTGCCGGACTCAATGTCTTGCCTAAATGCACGGCCATGTCCACCTATTCTTACGGGCTGGATTCCGTACACCTTTTGCGTCTTCAAAAAGCCTTTGTGAAACAGGCCAATAAACTTCGCTTATATGACAGCGACATTATCAATCTGGACTTTCACACGATACCTCACTTTGGAGATGAGTCTGTGTTACAAAAGCACTGGGCCGGGGCACGCAACAAAAAGATGAAAGGAGCCCTTACCCTGTTTGCCCAGAATGCCGACTCGAAACTTATCCTATATACAGCTGCCGATATCCAGCGTGATGAGTCTGATGATCAGATATTATCTTTTTTATCCTTCTGGAGCAGCATCCGCCGGGGTATAAAACCCACTTTTATCTTTGATTCTAAATTTACAACCTATCAAAACCTTTCACAGTTGAATGCACAGGGCATAAAGTTTATCACACTTAGACGTCGCGGGAAAAACCTGCTTGATCAAGTAAATAAACTCGGATCATGGAAACGTATCCATATCCCTCATGAGAAAAGAAAGTATCCCAACCCACAGGTACATGAATCTTTGATCACCCTGAGAGATTATAAGGGACAATTGCGCCAGGTTGTTGTTCGGGGCAATGGTCATGAAAAGCCGGCTTTTCTCATTTCAAATGATTTCGATGCCCCATTAGAATTACTCGTTGGCAACTACTCCCGGAGATGGCGTGTGGAAAATGTCATCTCAGAAGCAGTCAAGTTTTTCAATCTAAATGCCCTTTCTTCTCCAATTTTGGTTAAAGTTCACTTTGATGTTGTCATGACGATGATTGCTGATACACTCTACAATATGTTAGCGCACAAGTTGCGTGGTTTTCAAGATTGTGATGCTCCAAAAATCTATCGCCATTTCATCAAAGGCAAGGCAAATATAGCTGTCAAAAACGGAGAACTAACCGTCACGTACCCACGCCGAGCACACAACCCCATACTCAGGGCGGTGCCTTGGCACAGGCTGCCAAAATCAATTTCTTGGCTTGATTCGGTGAATCTTAATCTCAAATTCAGATAAATTTAAAGCCTAAATTCTTATATCAAAGTGACGGTTAAAACTAGCGCGAAAATCGGTGTTAAACGGAGAAATCGTACCGCATGAAAATGCGCTCATCCATGTTACAACGCCGGCCTATCGATACGGTGCCATGGTATTTGAAGGGCTTCGCGCATATTGGAATGAAGAGATAAATCAGCTTTTTTTGTTTAGAGTCGCCGAGCACTGTCAACGGCTTAATGAATCTTTGAAAATGGCCCGAATGGATTTAACCATTAGTGAGGCGGCAATGGCAACCAATCTCATTTCCCTGTTGAGAAAAAATGAAATCCGAGAAACCGTTCATTTTATCTACAGTGCATATTTGAATGGCGATGGGCCGATGTCTTCCACAGGTCCTGTCGGTACCGCCATTGAATTGCGTCGATTGAGCAGCCAGTTTGATATGGATGCCGGGATAAAATGCTCCGTTAGCAGCTGGCGACGAAACCCCGATGTTTCAAGCCCCATGCGTATTAAGGCCGCCGCCAACTATCAAAACAGTCGCTTTGCCTTATTGCAGGCGAAAGAAGATGGATACGACAATACGATCATGTTGACTCATCAGGGTAAGGTTTCGGAGGGTCCCGGCGCCTGCCTGTTTATGGTGAGATCCGGGAAGCTGATGACACCTTCTGTTAATTGCGACATACTTGAAAGCATTACGAGAGATACCTTGATCCGATTGCATAAGGAGCATTTTAACAAAGATGTTATTGAACGATCCATCGATCGCACCGAGCTCTATATTGCCGATGAACTATTTTTCTGTGGCTCCGGGTATGAGATTGTACCGATCACCAATGTAGATGGTTTTTCAATCGGAAACGGAAAACCGGGAGAAATCACCAAAAATATGATGAATATCTATTTTAAATTGGTTACCGGTAAAGACACCGCGCATAAAGAATGGAGAACGCCGGTATATGATTGAGCTCAACACAAAATCTTGTCAATCCTGCATGCCGGGACGAAGCTTTTTAGCGAAGACTGGTTTATCCTGTCTAACACAATGCGTCCTAAAATAAGCCAAAT
>CAZWYD010000120.1:0-3181 GCA_964637815.1 uncultured Planctomycetia bacterium | reverse complement strand
TTGGCAGATTTCTGTGGTAAGCCAGTGATCCAACACACATGGGAGAATGCTAGGAAGTCAAAAGCAATCGAAGACCTTATAATAGCGACTGATGATAAGCGGATCTATAATGTTGCTAAGGGATTTGGCGCAAAGGCCATCTATACGTCAAAAGCGCACAAAAGCGGTTCAGACAGACTAACCGAGGCAGTAGCTTCTATTGATGCAAATGTAGTGGTGAATATCCAGGCAGACGAGCCACTCATGCATCCTGCAATGATAGATGATGTAGTGGGTGCTATTCAGAAAGACAAGACAATACAAATGGCAACGCTTTGTCATAGGATCAGGGATGAGCATGAACTGATGAATCCAAATGTGGTGAAGGTAGTGTTTGATAGAAAAGGTCTTGCACTATACTTTTCGCGGGCAGCTATACCATATGGTTCGCGCAATACTAATAACTATAAGCACATCGGGCTCTACGCCTACACAAAGGATTTTCTTTTTACCTTTAAGAGTCTGCCGCAGTCAAGGCTTGAAAAAATAGAAAAATTAGAACAGCTCAGGGTAATTGAGAATGGCTATAAGATAAAAGTGATAGAGACAAAACACGACACTGTTGGCATAGATACACCTGAGGATCTGGTCAAGGCAACAGAGCTTGTAAAAGGGTCGAAACAGTTGAGTTTCTTGTAGGAGACAGAATGACAAAAGAGATAAAGATAAAAAATATAAAGATAGGCGCTAAAAATCCTATTGTCCTGATTGCAGGGCCATGTGTAATAGAAAGCGAAAAACACGCAGTTGATCATGCAAAGGCAATAAAAGAAATCTGCAAAAAAGAGGATTTTCCTTTTGTTTTTAAATCCAGCTATGACAAGGCAAACCGCTCGAGCATAAGCTCTTATAGAGGACCTGGCGCTGCCAATGGCCTGGAGATCCTGGCAAAGATTAAAAAGGATCTTGGCGTACCTATTGTGAGTGATGTCCATTGTAGGACTGAGCTGGAGGAGGCAAAGAAGGTACTGGATATGATTCAGATACCTGCATTCTTGTGCAGGCAGACTGATTTTGTCATGGAGATTGCAAAGGTAGCCAAAATAGTGAATATAAAAAAGGGCCAATTCCTGGCACCGTGGGATATAAAAAATGTTTTAGAGAAGATCGAATCAGCTGGAAACAATAATATTATTATTACAGAGCGCGGCACTACATTTGGTTATAATAATCTTGTAAGTGACATGCGTTCATTGCAGATCTTGGCAGGGTATGGATATCCTGTGATCTATGATGCGACTCACAGCGTGCAGCTTCCAGGTGGCGAAGGTGTTGTTTCTGGTGGAGAGCGGCAATTTGTACCAGGCCTTGCACGCGCAGCAATAGCAATGGGCTGCGACGGATTATTTTTAGAGGTGCACAAAGACCCTGACAAAGCCCCCTGCGACGGCCCAAATATGATTGATTTGAAGATGCTGGAGAAGCTGTTGAAAGAAGTAAAGAAAATAGATAAGGTCGTGAAATGTTAAAAAAACGCGCGAAGCAGGTCCTGAAAATCGAGGCAGACTCAATAAGACGACTTTCTTCCCGTATTAACAAGGACTTTGAGAAGGCAGTTAAGCTTGTCTTTGCTTGCAAAGGCCGTGTAGTCGTAACAGGTATGGGTAAGGCAGGCATTATTGGAAATAAGATTTCCGCAACACTTGCTTCTACTGGCACACCAAGCTTGTGGCTTCATTCAGGAGAGGCGATTCACGGCGATCTTGGCCGCGTAAGAAAGCAGGACATTGTAGTTGCTATCTCAAATAGCGGAGAAACAGAAGAAATAGTACGCCTTATCCCAAATATAAAAAAGCTTGGCGCAAAACTCATTGCCATAACAGGAAATCTGCGCTCAACTCTTGCCAAAAATAGCGACGCCACGCTTGATGTATCCATAAAAGAAGAAGCATGTCCTCTTGGTCTTGCGCCAATGGCGAGCACCACCACTATGCTTGCAATGGGTGATGCCTTATGCGCTGCATTAATCGACAAGCGCGGTTTTAAAAAGACCGACTTTGCATTTTTACATCCTGGCGGAAGCCTTGGCAAACAACTTCTTCTAAAAGTAGAAGACATAATGCGGAAGGGCGCTCAGAATCCAATAGTAAAAGAAAATGCCAAGGTAAAAAGCGTACTTCTAAAGATTACAAAGGCCCGGGCTGGAAGCGCCACAATCATTGATAAGACCGGAAAACTCAAAGGCATCTTTACAGACGGTGATTTAAGAAGACACTTGGAAGAGGGGCACGATCCTTCAAAGAAAAAAGTAAAAGACATAATGACAAAAAATCCAAAGGCCCTAAAAAAAGGCCGCCTCGCAGTAGAGGCGCTCAGGATTTTGCGTGAGTATAAAATAGACGAGATCCCCATAGTAGACGAAAAAGGCTGCGCAATCGGACTTGTGGATGTACAGGATCTACTAAAGGCAGGACTAGTATGATTGAAGAGAGAGCTAAAAAAGTAAAACTCTTGATTCTCGATGTCGATGGCGTATTGACTGACGGCCGTATTGTTTATGATAACTTTGGCGACGAGCTGAAGTTTTTCAATGTAAACGATGGCCTTGGTGTATTTCTTCTTCGTAAGGTCGGAATAAAGACAGTTATCATAACCGCTAAAAAGACCAAGGCAGTGCTAAAAAGGGCAAAGGATATGCGCGTCGCAGAAGTGTATTCAAATCACCATAAACTCGGCGTATACAAAAAGGTCCTGAGAAAATTCCACGTAAAAGACGAAGAAGTCTGTTTCATGGGCGACGACCTACTTGACCTACCTCTAATAAAACGAGCTGGCTTTGCGGTCTCACCTCCAAACGCAGTAGACGAAGTAAGAAACCTCTCTCACTACACCACCCAAAAACATGGCGGCAAAGGCGCAGTCCGCGAACTCATCGAACTGATCCTAAAATCCAAAAACCTCTGGAACACAGCAATCCTCCCATACCTGAAATAATCTATAAAGGTATTGAGGTATTGGGTATTGGAGACGTCTACCAACTCAATCGGGAAGCTGTCTTGGATTTGTGAAGGAAGGTGTCTTAAGTTTGTTCGGGAAGCTGTCTCCTTCTTGGAAGTGAGACAGCTTCCTTCACGATTTGGTAGACGTCTCCATTTTCTCTCTCCATTTTCTCTTACACTTGCAAAAAAGTAGATCATGAGGT
>CAZWYD010000119.1:0-3227 GCA_964637815.1 uncultured Planctomycetia bacterium | reverse complement strand
TTAGGTAATAAGAGTATAAAAACTCGAATTTTAAACCCTGTGTTATTTAAACATGTTTTTCTGTTCATGCCGCCTTTATTATCGTTAGTAATACCCATATCAATATTATCTCTTTTTTATTGCAAAACAACATTTCTTCATGAGGCATTACAGGAAATTAAAGATTTGACCGTAAGAAGATTTTAGCTATCTTCTCATTGATGCCACTAACGCTCTCGGTTAGAGACTTCTCTTTTATTTTCTCATCAAATTGTGGCTCTGTAACAACTCTGGCAAGAAAATAATCTGCAATTTCGTCAACAATACGCTTATCTGTCTGATTCAAATTACCATAAGAAGTCCTCTTGCCATATAATTTATTAATTACTGTTTTCCTCCATGTAATCCAGGCACTTTTTTCGTCTTGAGATAATAATCTTTTTGTCTTAATAATATTTTTCAAATCTGATGATTTTCTTTGAGAATGATAAAAACACTCAGACTCAGGAATTAACTCTGACTCGTAAATAACTTCTGTATCTATGCCAGAATCTTTGAATTGAGCTAAGATATCTTGTTTATCGAGCCCATTATCAGATATAATTACTCTCTGTGGCGGAAATCTTGTAAAATTAAGCTCTCCAAAAATTAACACTTCTGCCCCAGTTTTATAAAATATTTCACTTTCAATGGATTTGTCGAACTCAAAAGTAACAGTATCGCTTCTATTTACTGAGGAGGATTCTCTAAAATAAATAAAAAAGTCACGAGCAGATCCTGTCATAGTCTCAAAGGTACCTTGTTCAATTTGATCTTGAAATTCCCCTAACATCATTTTTTTAAAACTATCATGTTTCTTCCAATATTCGGCCATATCACCAAATATCTCATAAAGTACAGCTTCTTTTATTCTTTCATTATTACCCAAAGGAATGCGTAAATTTTCTGCTGAAAACAAAAGTGGAGTATAAAATCGAACTGAAAACAGCAATGCCATTACTAAAATCAATATAATTTTTGTCTTATACTCTTTTATAGTTATTTTCATAATCCACCCAAAAAATCACCCTTTCTTGAGGGCTAGGTTGAGCTGCTTATTCAATTATAAGTATACCACAAATATTGCTTATTGGGAAGGGCACCAGATAAGCAATTTTATGCCTGTTTACAAAAAAATAACCTGCCAAAAATGACAGGTTATTTTAGTCATAACTTATTAAAAATAAATAAGTTACAAGAAGTGGCTCCCCTACCTAAATCATCTCGAACCGTTGATCTAATTCTACCAAATACTATTCATGCCTGCAAGGCTAAAAAATTTATCCTAGTCCCACCCCGCCAGCTCGGCACACGCCTTCGGCATGTCCACATCTTTCCCTTGCGCCTTTAGCGTAGGGGAAAGATGTGTTAGGACTGCGATACAACGTAGAACTCTGCCAAAAACACAAATTTTGGACCTATGGCATATAGATTTAGCATAAGGAAAATTTGAGGTGGCGATTGAAAAAATATTACAAATTGAATCCGTGGCTTAATTGACTCTTTAATCTATTAAATAAAAAGTTACTTTTTATATTAGCAGTTAATTCGTCGTCTTCGCCGACAACTATAAAATTCTTATCTGATTTCACTTCGATTTCCTCAAAAACCTTTGCAATATCTTCTATATCCTTAACCTCTCCTGGTGTAACCTTACGCCACATACCGTTATCTTTCTCAACTTCAACCCATTTATTACCAATTTGCTGAATATAATAATCCTGCCATTTTCCAATCCGAATCTCCTTATAAAAATAGGTACTTCTAAAAATTTTACCCTTGTATACTTTATTGTCAGCATCTATAGGCTTTTCTTCAACCCGAAATAGATTTCTTTTTAATACATCTCTTACATCTTGTATCGCACCGTTTAATCCATACACCGCTACTACAGGTTCGTCTTCTTTTTTTCCTTCCATAGCATATGTAATGGCTTCCAAGCATATATGCTTAAAATCCATTGTCTTCAGTGGAGCACGCAACCAATCAAGCCATTCTTCTTCAGAAGCATTTCTTAACATTTTCATCTCTTCCATCGCCTCATCTATAATATAGTCTCTACCATTTATACGGAGTCTGTTAATTACAATCTCGAGTACATCCAGTAAGTCTTCTTTGGGTATTATCATTTTTCTCCCCAGTGCAGAATCAGCAGTATTTGTTGTCAATTTGTGTGCTATTTCATGAATAGAGGTAAATTCTGACTCTAACAAGCCTTCCTTTTTATACATGTCACTTACAATTCGTATGCCACCATTCGGATCAACAATATTAGCTTCTCCCTTGCTTTTTTTGTCTTTAGCTGTTTCTATCGTAGCTATATCGTAAAGAATAGGCCTGCTTGATTTATTAGATATTTCCTTAGGAAAATTGTCAATCATCGCTTCAATCAAGGTAAGATCATATTCACTATCATTGGTTGCGCTTGAGTCACTAAAAATAAGAAGTAGATTTTTTTCTCTTGCTTGCATAACTATTTTTTGTAACCGTGTCCAATTTTTGTGTTTTTTCTTCCTGACATGACTCATTGTCTTCAGTGCATTTTTGGCCCCTTTTTTATTTAAAAATCCAACTTTTTTATTCTCCTTTACCGCCTTTTTTATTTCCTTATATACTGCGTTAAGCAAGTCATCCTTTGTCTTTTGTGTAAAATGTCCATCGCTATCAGCTAATATATAAATATTATTTCCTTCTGTTCCAGCTTCATAATATATCCACACTTCTTGATCATTTTTTATTATTTCAACTCCCAAGTCTTTTGCGTTACTTTTAATCATTTCTCTTTTTATTTTTTTTAAGGATTGTTCGGAAGATAATCTAAGCTTGAGAATAGAGTTACAATACATAGTTGCTAACAAAGTACAGGTATATCTTGCTTTCTCTTTTTGACTATTAAAATCAAGCTGTTTTCTTAAATGAGATTTTTTAGGCAAATCTATAGCATAAGCCATAGAGCTATTAAATAAAAATATTATGGCTATAAAGAATAATATAATTTTAGAAGGTAAAGGTTCTTTAAACTCTGCCATAATCTGGGTAAAAAAATGGCCTTTTCAGACCAAGTTTGAGTATTTTTGCTTACATATAAAGTATATCATAAAAAATGTGTTTTTCAATTGCCCCCTCAATTCTCAGAAACTTTGGGCTAAAATGATTTTTTCTGAGATTTATAGTTTTATAATTTTAAAGGAAGAACATATATTACCTAG
>CAZWYD010000118.1:0-3335 GCA_964637815.1 uncultured Planctomycetia bacterium | reverse complement strand
CCTATTGTAATGCCAGTTGTGAATCGCGCACTATCAGGCCCGATAAACATACACTGTGACCATTCAGATACAATGGGCGCACGCGACTCAGGCTGGATACAGATCTACTGTGAAAATGCACAAGAGGTATATGAAAATACAATACTTGCCGTAAGGATCGCAGAGCATAAGAAAATACTTCTTCCTGTAATGGTATGCCAGGATGGCTTTATAACGTCGCACGGTGTAGAGGGTATAGATACCCTCGACGACAAAAAAATAAAGGATTTTATTGGTGAATACAAAATCGGAAATCCTTTACTGGATGTTGATAATCCTGTAACATACGGGCCGCTCGATCTCCAGGATTATTATTTTGAACATAAACGCCAGCAGACTGAGGCAATGAAGGCTGCCTTGACAGCGATACCTGAAGTATTAAAGGAATTTGAAAAGACATTTGGCACGAAATATGATTTTATTGAAACATATAGATTAGATGATGCTGAGATAGCGATAGTCGCTCTTTCATCCACAGCAGGCACGGTGAAGTTCGTAGTGGACGAGTTGCGCGCAAAGGGTATAAAAGCAGGACTTTTAAGGCCAAGGATCTTCAGGCCGTTTCCAAAGGAGAAAATCATAAACGCCTTAAAGAATGTAAAATCAGTTGCTATACTTGACAGGAGTGACTCTTTCTCAGCAGAAGGTGGCCCGCTTTATTCAGAGATAAAGGCAGCGCTATATGATTCAGGCATAAAGCCTCTTATTTCAAATTACATATACGGTCTTGGTGGACGAGATATCTTTCCAGCAGACATAAACAAGGTCTATACAGATTTACAGGCAACAGTAAAAGCAGGCAAAGTAAAAACACCCCTAAACTATTTAGGCTCGAGGGAATAATGGCAAACATAAAAGAACTTTCGAAACAACCAGAACGTTTATCAGGCGGACACAGGCTTTGCGCAGGATGTGGTGCGTCTATCGTAGTACGTCAGGTCCTGATGGCTACAAAGGATCCTGTAGTAGCAGGCGCATCTACAGGATGTCTTGAAGTAGCGACAACGATTTATCCATACACTGCGTGGAAGACATCATTTATCCATAATGCATTTGAAAATGTCGCAGCGACGATAAGCGGGGCTGAAACAGCATACAGAGCCCTAAAGAAAAAAGGAAAGATCAAAAAGGAGATCAAGTTCGTTGCATTCGGCGGAGACGGAGGAACCTACGACATAGGCCTCCAGGCGCTTTCAGGCGCACTGGAGAGAGGGCATAATTTCGTATATGTCTGTTATAATAACGAAGCTTATATGAACTGTTTGAGCACAGATTCTATGATAATGACGGAAAAAGGACTTAAAAAAATTACTGAAATCAAAATAGGCGATAAAGTATATGCCTTTGACCAGAAGACGCATCAATTAGTCTTAAAGGAATGCTCAGGTGTCTTTGATAATGGAGTAAAAGATGTTTACGAGCTTAATACTTTGCATCATTCTATAAAAGCAACCTCTAATCATCCGTTTTTAATTGCAGCACAAGTCGACGAACAAAAAACAAATAAAATTGCCTGTCAGACCAAAAGCAAAACTTTCATATGGAAGTTACTTGAGGATATAAAAATTGGAGACGAAGTCGTTACTTTGAAGAATTTGGAAGATGGTTTTGAGAGCGAGCAGGTAATAAGCATAAAACTAGTAGGTAAAGAGCCGACATTAGATTTAAGGGTAGAAGGTGAACATAATTTTATTGCTGATGGCATAGTGGTTCACAATACCGGGATCCAGCGTTCTGGCGCTACTCCTAAAGGTGCGTCGACGACAACTGCGCCTGCAGGGAAGGCGAGCTTTGGTAAGCAGCAGTTCAGAAAAGACCTTACTTCAATCGTAGCTGCGCACAAGATCCCTTATGTAGCTCAAGCTTCAGCATCCAGCTGGAATGACCTTGTGACAAAATCAGAAAAGGCATTCAAGGTAGATGGCCCAGCCTTTTTAAACGTAATTTCTATGTGTCACAGAGGCTGGAGATTTCCGCAGGAAAAGACGATCGAGATATCAAAACTAGCAGTAGAAACTGGCTTCTGGCCTTTAATCGAAATAGAAAATGGAAATTGGAAATTTACATACAAGCCGAAACAACGTAAGCCCGTAGTAGAATTCCTAAAACCCCAGGGCAGATTTAAACATCTCTTTAAGGAAGAAAATAAACACATCCTAGAAGAAATCCAAAAAGACGTTGACGAAAACTGGACTCGCCTAGAACGCATGTGCGAGGCCAATTGCAAAGTAGCATAGGTCATTGCGAGCGGAGCGAAGCAATCTCAAAATATAGCTCTTTAATAATCTAACACTCCCCGGTAGCTCAGTTGGTAGAGCGACTTCCGCCGAAGGCGGACCAGCCTACGGCTGGGGCTGTTTAAATATGTTTTATACTTATATTCTTAGAAGTTTGAAAAATAGTAAACGTTACGTAGGTTTTACATCAAAAAAACCTGAAGAGAGACTAAAAGAGCATAATAAAGGAGATAATGCTTGGACAAGTCAAAATAGGCCGCTTGAGCTAATATATAGTGAAATATACGAAACAAAGACAAAAGCTATAAAGAGAGAAAGATTTCTAAAGACAGGAAAAGGTAGAGAATTTTTAGATCAAGTACTGTCAAAATAACTTTGTTCTTTAATAATTATAATTGACATTCCCCGGTAGCTCAGTTGGTAGAGCGACTGGCTGTCAACAGTGGCAGCTTCCACGGGTAACCGTGGTCGAAAATTGGGTGAATTCAGGAAAGCCTAAAGCAACAGCTAAGGTAATCCTGAGCGAAGCTCGCTGAATGATATGTAAGTAAGCGAGAACGTGCAGAGACTAAGGGATGAGGATATCAACCAATAAGCCCTAATAGCGCCCGACATCCTGGAGACAGGATGATGAGATAGTCCAGACCTGGTAGAAATATCAGGGTAAACTGTAACCAGTAAGTCGCAGGTTCGAGTCCTGCCCGGGGAGCCAAAAATAGCCCATCTGTTTTTTAGATGGGCTTTTTTATTTTTGGCTCCCCGGGCAGGGCGAGAACCAAAGGGGTGTGGGGAAAAATTTTCCCCACGCTTTCGGGGTGACAGTGACGAGCGAAGCGAGGAACGCCATAGGGGCAGAGCCCCTTTGGGGAGCAAACGTAGTGAGCGACAGGTTCTAGGCCGAAGGCCGGAGTCCTGCCCGGGGAGCCACTTCCACAACTCATTTATTTTAAGTAAGTTACGACAAAAATAACCTGTCATTTTTGACAGGTTATTTTTTTATTCGATAAGGGACCGGAAGACACATCATATACCCCACTAGTCTGAAAATCTATCCTTTTC
>CAZWYD010000117.1:0-3337 GCA_964637815.1 uncultured Planctomycetia bacterium | reverse complement strand
AGTGGCACCAGATGTGACAATATTAAATGATGGCAACGTCGGCATCGGGACGACGACACCAGAGGCACTGCTAAATGTAGTATCTTCTGCAAATGGAACAGTAGGGACAAAAATATCAGGATATTCTAGCGATCAAACAGCAGATTTATTCCAAATCAGACAATACTCAACAACAACACCGTTAATGGTAGTTGATAACAACGGCAACGTCGGCATCGGGACGACGGGGCCAAACGTCAAGCTAGACGTAGCTGGAGGGGATGTTGCGCTACAGACCGCTAAGAAAGTCATAATGGACTCCAATGACACTGGAGATACGTATTTTGTCCATGACGCTACGAATAACCGTCTGAGCTACTATATAGACGGAATTGAGGCTATGAGGATTAAGAAGAGGTAGGCATGAGATTGCTTCACTTTGTTCGCAATGACAGGGGTAAAAAGAGGATTATTGGCACGTCCCGAATTTTTACGGGACACCTGAATACGCAAATATTCGAGACTTTTGTTGAGCGAGATTCGGGACGTGGTTTACGAAAGATTGACGAATTCTTCAAGCGTAAGCCCAGCTTGATTGATTATAGCGCGGAGCGTTCCTTTAGAAATGTCTTTCCCTGGATGGTTGGGTATAACAGTTCGTCTGCGCGTTTTAGGATTATACCAAATTTCGTGACTGCCTTTAGCGTGTCTATCAAATACAAAGCCAGCTTTACGAAGCTTGCGAATTGCTTCAGATGGTTTAAGAGATGGAAGGCGACTCATGTTTCGACTGGTACAGGAATTTTTACATCTAATTTGAAATGCGATTTTTCACCATTGGTGAGATGCTTTGGGAGTGAGTCTCCTTTTTCAATGCAGGATTCTATGATTTTACGAGCTACATCTTCGGCTATTTCAATTGTTTCGGCAATGGTTCTGCCCTGGGCAATAAGTCCCTGCAGAACAGGACTTGTAGCTAAATATTCACCTTCTTCTAAATGTTCGATTGATATTGGAATAAGGTACTCTGACATACGCTTTTCACCCCCTATTAAAAGTATAACACAGGGGATTGGCAGAGTCAAGGGGCGAGAAAAAAAGGAGGCAAAATGGAATACAGAAAATTTCGCGTAAAAACCTCGGTAAAAAGCTTTCGTGACCTTGAGATATATAAACGCACTACGGCCCTTTGCGCTGAATTGTTTACTTTGAAGATAGAGGATAACAACAAACAGACACGAACTGAATTAGATATATTAGCCTCCCTCTCCAAGTATGTTCCAAAATATATTGCTGAGAGTTACGGAGATAGATACGCCGATAGAGCTCTTGGCATTGCCAAGCTCGAAAAGGCAGCCCAAATAATAAGCGATGTTATAGCCAAGCTAGACTTGATTAATATCCTAGTGGAGAAAAAAGACCTTAAAGAGCATCTATTAAGGCTCATCAAAAATTACCAGCTTCAGAGAAGAAAGGTCATTAACCTTAAAAGAGTCTGGAGCGGAGAGAGAAAAAAAGATTCGTGGAGAAAAAAATGAGAGAGACTTTATTTAACAAGGAAGACCGGAGTGCTCAAAAAGCCGTGCGAGACTGCCCCTATTGCAAAGGGAGCGACGTCATCAAAAAAGGCCAAAGGATTAAGAAGCACGGCGACGCCCAGCTTTACTATTGTAAGACCTGCGATAAAAAATTCACCCCTGGCGTAGACAAACATAGAACCTTCCCTCTTAGGTTGATTATAGATACTCTCACCCTCTATAACCGTCTCTACACGCTAGAGGAGTCGGCTAAACTCGTCTCCAAGAAATACGGCATCAGCGTAAGCCGCCAGGTAGCCGCTAATTGGCTAGACGATTATAAAGGCTATCTCCCATTTCTGCGTATGCGAGAATTTGCTGAGAAGAAATACTCCCGCACAAAAATGATAGAAGAGATACGCCTATTCCACAGCCAGATATATGATTTTAAATATCATCGCGCTAAGACAGACATGCTTTTGGAAGAAAGCTTCAAACATTATCAGCTGAAGCCTCTGCGGGAGTTTTTAGAGCTTGTCATAGCGGAATGCCCGCATCAGGTATTTAAAGAGAGCCAGAAAAGGGCTTCGGAATACAGAGACGTATTTAATCTTGACACGGTTAAAATCGTTCGTAAGATAAATGCAGCCCAGAAGAACACGCGTTTTGTCATGCAGGGAGTAACGAATAATAAGCTCAGGCATGAGATCCTGCAGGAATTTATGATCGTCAATGATTCTGTTACTGTAGCAACAGAGGTTCCTGTGCTTTTAGATTGGGAAGACGTATCTCATTTTAAGAATCAGTTGAATTTTAATGTGCCGATAGAGTTAAAAGAGATAGATATCATCACAGGGCATATTGATATATTGCAGATTCGGAATGGTATGGTCCACATCATGGATTATAAACCGTCGGCGAAAAAGGCTAAACCGATAGAACAGCTCACGCTTTACGCGCTAGCCTTGAGCCGATTGACAGGCTTGCGTATCTACCATTTTAAATGCGCATGGTTTGATGAAGAAGATTATTTCGAATTTTTCCCACTGCACGTGGTGTATAAGAAGAAAGCGAAAGGAAAGAGCAGGAAGGTTTGGAGAAAACCGTAGACGGAGGTTATGTAATGTTACGGAAGGTTATGGAAGGTTATGGAAGGTTACAGCGAGGGCTAAGTCCGATGGATTCTGTAGCGGCCTTTTTGGACAATAGTGATGCTCCCGAGAAGTTTTGCTTCAGGGACCTGTACTATAAGGTCGTTGATGATTGCGATTATTTCCTTTACAGACAAAAGATGAACACGCAGAAGAATAATTCCACAGTTAGAGCTAGCAGGGTAGCGCAGGATGTTGCCGAAGTCTGTGTCTCTGGTAATAAGAATCAGAGACTTGCTCTTTATGAGTTCGTATATTTCTTTATCAGGGGCATTTGGTTTGATGTCGCGAATATCCAGAATATCATGGCCAGCTTTTTTAATGGTATCTCCGATAGAACGTGGACAGTCTGCATCAATGAGAAATTTCATAGGTTATTTGGAAGGTTGGCTGATAAGTTCTTGTTCATCAGCCAGAAGCGCTGCGTAAAATATACAGGCCTGGATCTCGTCACTTTTAATAGGGGCAAATTCCTTTTTGACTTGTTTAAAATCCATGCCAGTGGCCAGTGCTTCGAGAATGACGTATATAGGCGTACGAGTGGTTTTGATACAGGGTTTCCCATGCTGGATATCAGGATTTATGCCAATATATTTATCAAAATTCGCTTTATTGACCATTTTCTTTCCTCCTTTACGAGGAGAGTATATCATAGCGGTGTTGAGATGTCAAGAAACATGGAGGTTGCCT
>CAZWYD010000116.1:0-3354 GCA_964637815.1 uncultured Planctomycetia bacterium | reverse complement strand
TATGCGCCAAGAAGGAGATCCAAAGGCAAATATATTGCCGCCAAGATTTACAAGGGCTCTCTCAATGCCGTGGTTACGTAAAATCTGCACGGCCCTGTCTACTGCATATCCTTTTGCTATACCACCTAGATCTATTTTTATATCATTATCTGCAAAGCGTATGGATAGTTTATCCTTATCCAGCATTATACTCTTATATTTGCCTTCCTTAGTCACATCAAAAGCGCCTTGTGTCAACTTGCTATAATAAATAGAGCGGCTTATAAGCTCAAGTAGCTCTTCGCTTACAACTACTTCTTCCTGCCCTGCCAGATTGTTTACTTTTGAGAGCTCGCTTTTTTCATCAAACCTACTGCAAAGCTTTTCTACGCGCTCTATTTCTGCAAAAGCTGCTTTTATAGCAGTTTTATCCTGCGAATAACACGAGATCTCGCAGAAAGTGTCCATTAAAATTCTGGTTTCTTTAAATAATCCAGGCTGGCTGCAACTAGAAATAACGATTATAAGGAAAAAATACAAACAAAAATATCTCAAGATTTTCATAAATAGGGTAGGATTATTACCCGCCTTCGCTCAAATAAAGCGAATCTTCGAAGTATGCTTCGGCGGGTTAATTCGCACAGTGACTTATGTTCACTCACTTTATTCGTTCCATAAGTCACGTGCTCATTAAAATAAAAATACAGCTGCTGCTACTACAGTGGACCAGTTGCCTGCAGGATCTACTATTGTGGACTGAGTTATATTGCCTGTCTTAACTATCTTATCGCTGATCTTGTATTCTTTTTTTACCTCGTCCCATGCCTTGGAATCATCAAAGTCTGAAAGCCCAAGTGTGGATGAAAGCATCCTGGCCGCGAGTTCCTCTGCATAATCACCTGCAGTCTCATCTGTCTGGCCATACGCATGATGTTCACTTAAATACCCGTATGCGCTATCGCCTGCTGGGATCGCGCTTCCTACAGACGCGGCTATGAGCCTTCTGGACTCATTGGAACTGCAGCGCGCCAGCACGCAATACGCTATCATGCCAGGGACCAGTTCTTTCATGCCTTCATTTCGTGAAATGATCTTACATCCTGGAGGAAAAATACTCGAGACCTGCACGATATTACATTTCTCAATGCCTGCGTCCCTAAGCGCGAGCTCGTATGAGCGAAGTTCTTCCCTGTGAGTGCCTACGCCCTTTGTAAAAAATATCTTTGTCGGCACCATCTTGGCTGGACTTATTGTCCCCTGTTGAATTGCCGGAGTTGGCTGCTGCGCAACAGGCTGCTGCTGAGCATTATTGTTCATATCTTATTCCTCTATAACTGTTTCTTCCTCGTTGCCCAATTCTACTTCCAGCGGAGCTACTTCTTCTATCAAAACATCCACCCAGCTTGCAATAAGCTTTCCACTCTCATCAGTATAATAACCGACCTCTGCTTCTTCGCCTGTCTTTACATTAGAAAGTTCTATGTCTTCAATGCCTCTCCATAGTATAGTCTCGCCATCCACTACAGAAAATTCTCTTGTAACGCCATCATCTGTCTTCACGCTTATTGCGCCTGTCGATGCATCAAGAGATGTAACATCACCTGTGATCACGCCTTCGTCTGCTTCATCGATCAATGTGATATCTTCTCCAGCTACCACTGCGTCTTCTATCTCCTCCTGAGCAAAAACCGGAGCTGCCAGAAATAACATAAGAAATAAAATAACTAATAACTTGAGCTCTCTCATGTTCCCCTCCTTTTTATTTTAAATCCTTAGAGAAATTATATCACAAAACTTATTTTTTTCAATTAAAAACATCAGCAGTCACAAAAATATATTCCAGCTCTCCAGTGCCGTTATTCTTAACATCATGATCTATCTTTGGCGGAATATATAAAACAATATCTTTTTCGAGCTTAAAAATACTATCTTTACCCACCATAGCCTCGCCATTTCCATTTAAAATAACTATTACCTCTTCACGCTCTCCTGTTGTATGTTCACCTATGCTCTGGCCTGGCTGTAATATCACATGGCCAGCCTTAATGCCACATGTGCCTGAATCCTTATTTAATAAACGCTGATATCTTTCAACAGACTCTAATTTTATCAATCTTGGCTTATTGCCACTCATAATAAAGATATCATATACCATTTCAAACATAAAATAAAGAATTTTTTATGCTTGAAATATATATAGGTATATAGTATATTAATAAGGCGCTCAAAGGGGCGGTTAGCTCAGTTGGTAGAGCGCTTCGTTTACACCGAAGAGGTTTCACAGGTTCGAGCCCTGTACCGCCCACCAGAACTGCAAAAACACAAAAGAGGTTTTTTAAGATGTATTTTGTTAGGGAGCCTAAAAATTGGGGCTATATAAAAATGCGGTATAATTCTGATATAAAAGATTTACTCTATAATATGCATTGGTCTAAAAATATGATGCATAAGGAGATTGGCCAGAAATTAGGCGTCTCACGACCTACAGTAACCAGATGGTTTAAATCGCTGAATATACCATCTCAAAGCTGTCACAGGTTCACAGATAAAAATCTGACAAGTTGGCTGTATAAGACAGGTCAACTTAAAAAGAAGTTAAGATATGATGGTCCTGATAGGCGAATCCAAAGGACAAAACAAAAAGTCAATATTGACTTTTTCAAAAAATGGACTAAAGACATGGCATATCTCTTAGGATTCTTTGCAGCAGATGGCGGCATGTTTATAAATTCAGGGGGATCAAAATACCTTCAATTCACATCTACAGATTATGAAATTTTAGAAAAAATTAGAACTTTGCTTTTAGCAAAACAAAAGATTGCCTTAAAGAAAAAAATCTCTAAAAATCACAAAGACTGTTATCTTTTACAAATTGGCAGCAAAGAAATGTTCCATGATTTAAAATCCTTAGGTTTTACTCCAAATAAAGAACTTAATATGAATTTACCTCGGATATCTGATAAATATTTTAGTCATTTTTTAAGAGGTTATTTTGACGGAGATGGTTGTATCAGTAAAAGTTATTACAAGAAAAAAGATAGAAAATATAAATCATATATAATATCTTTAATATTTACATCGGGCAGCGAGAGATTTCTTAAAGAGATATCAAGAAGATTGACAAAATTGCTATTAATAGGAAAAGGGTGCTTTTGTAGAAACGAGAATAGCATCTGGCTAAAGTATGGAAAAGGAGAAGCAAAAATAATTTGTGACTTTATGTATTCAGATCTTACATCAGCATGTTTTTTAGAAAGAAAATATAGTAAGTTCAGAGAAATTTTTAATTAATTCAGTGGGGACGTAGCGTAGCTGGCTTAACGCGTCAGATTGTCGATCTGAAGATCGCGGGTTCGAATCCCGTCGTCCCCGCCA
>CAZWYD010000115.1:0-3373 GCA_964637815.1 uncultured Planctomycetia bacterium | reverse complement strand
AAATGTAGCCCAGGGTTTTGAGACAAGGGACATAGGTATATTA
This sequence comes from uncultured Planctomycetia bacterium, assembly GCA_964637815.1. Classification (GTDB taxonomy): domain Bacteria; phylum Omnitrophota; class Gorgyraeia; order Gorgyraeales; family Gorgyraeaceae; genus Gorgyraea. The sequence continues at coordinate 3,330 of CAZWYD010000115.1, read as the reverse complement.
CTTCAGGTAACGCCAAACGTAGGGAGCAACAAGGAGACCATTACATTGACATTAAGGCCTGAGGTGAGCGAGGCAACTCGGGATGCATTTGTATTCAGCGGAGAAGTCAGCCTACCCAAATTTACCACAAGAAATCTTACTACGAATGTAATTGTAAAAAATGGCGAGACCATAATGCTCGGAGGTTTGATAAAAGAGACCAGGACCAATACACGTACAAAGACACCTTTCTTAGGGGATCTGCCTTTGCTGGGTGTATTATTCAGAAAAGACTCGGATAGTGTTGAGCGGAAGAATCTCTTGATATTCGTTACTGCCAGCATCCTGAGCCAGAGCGGGGAGAAACTACGATGAATAAAATAATTAATATTAAAGATGTAGCAAAGTCTGCAGGCGTTTCTATTGCAACAGTCTCCAGGGTCATGAATGGATTACCTACTGTCAAAAAGGAAAACAAGGCCAGGGTCCAGGCCGCAGTTAAAAAGCTCAAATTCAGGCCCAATGTGAGCGCGCAGCGTCTTGCATCAAAAAGCAATAACGCCATAGGTCTTGTTATCCCGAGATACTCTGATATATTTCATTCATTTTATGCGCTGCAGATCTTGCAGGGTGTTGGCGCAGGCGTAGAGAGATTAAAACTGGACCTACTTTTACACATCACAAACGGAGAGACATTTTTAAATACCTCTGCGCTCGAGGGAGTGATATTTTCTGATATCATAGGAAACGAAGAACAGGTAGACAATGTGCTTAAGATCGATATACCGTGCGTGATCATGAATTATTTGACCAAGGATCTGCCAGTGAGCTGCGTCTCTATTGATAATTTCAATGCAGCGATCAAGGCAGTGGAATATCTTACTAAGCTTGGGCACACAAAGATTGCCACCATCACAGGTGAGTTAAAGTCGCAGGTAGCTATTGACAGGCTGGATGGATACTTAAGGGGTCTTGAAAAGAAAAAGATAGAGAAAAAGAAAAATTTTATAAAATACGGAAACTTTGGAAGGGACTCTGCGATCAGGGCAACAAAGGAACTCATAAAGATGAAAACACCTCCTACAGCCATATTTGCTGCGAGTGACGAGATGGCTGTAGGCGCCATACAGGTCTTGGTTGAGAGCGGGGTCAATGTACCTGAAGATATCTCTGTGATAGGGTTCGACGATAACCAACTAGCCCTGAATTTTTCCAATAGCACTTACTACAATAAGGCAGCCCTTGCACAAGATGGCTGTCACAGCCACAGAGACACTGCACAAGATCATTACAGGAAAGCTCAAAGGTAATAAACGAATCACACTTCCGTGCGAGCTCATAGAGCGCTCTTCCTGCCAATCGTTAACCTAACTTCACACTTAGGTTGACAATCCTAACCTCCACCTTTACAATATACTTATCTTTACATTTGAAGCAAGACCTTAAATGTAAAGTTATTTATGATCAAGGCTATTTTATCTGGCAAAAACTTGGGGTTTGAAGAGGCGAGGATTCTCTTGAATGCAGACAGAGAAGAATTGCCTTTTTTGATGCATGCTGCTGATACTGTTAGGCGGGAACATTGCGGCAATAAGATGAATCTTTGTTCTTTGATGAATGCAAAAAGCGGCCTGTGTTCAGAGGATTGCAAGTTTTGTGCGCAATCTGCGAGACATAACACAGGTTGTGAAGTTTATCCCCTGGTCAGCGTCGATAAAATGATAGACTCAGCTAAAAGGGCAAAAGAGATGGGTGCTACTAATTTTTGCATAGTGATTAGCGGAGAGGGGCCGACCAAGGAGGAATTTGAGGATATAAAAAAGGCAATTGCGAGAATTAAACAAGAAGTGGGCATAGAAGTGGACTGTTCGCTTGGTAGACTCGAGAAAGCTATGATTAGAGAGTTAAAGGAACTGTGCATTGACAGATATAATCATAATCTTGAGACCTCAGAAGATTTTTATAAAGAGATTTGTACGACACATGCTTACAAGAATAGATTGGATATGGTGGGTGCGCTAAAGGATGTAGGGTTAGGGCCGTGCTGTGGCGGGATTATAGGTATGGGCGAGGGAGTTGAGGATAGACTGAAACTTTTGTTTACCTTAAAGGAGCTTGACGTAAAATGTGTGCCCATAAATATACTTAATCCAAGAAAAGATACTCCGCTTGAAGGTATCCCACCGCTTTCACCATGGGAGATTATAAAGGTAGTAGCGGTTTTTAGACTGGTCCTGCAGGATGCTATTATAAAAGTAGCAGGTGGCAGGGAATCAGGTCTGCGTGATATGCAGGCAATGGTCTTTGCCTCTGGCGCAAACGGCATGATAATAGGAGGCTATCTAACTACAAAAGGCAGATCCGTAGAACAGGATCTACAGATGGTAAAGGATTTAGGGTTTGAACTTTAAGGAGGGAAGCATGAGATTAGCAGTCTTAGGAGCAGGGGGATTAGGCAAGGCGTGTTTGGATGTTGTGGCAAAGAAAAAAGACGCTAAGGTGGTTGCGATTTGTGATTCAGAGGGGTATCTGTATTCTGAAAAAGGCATAACTACTCAAGATCTGGGAAAAGCCAAACTTTCAAAGGATCCCATAGGCGAGATCATAAAGTTAAAAAATAAATACGATGGTATTTTTGTTGCGCTTCCGAATTTACCGAACGAATTTATCCCGAGAGTAGTAAAGCGTTTCATAAAGGCAAAATACAGCGGAGTTTTTACGTGCGCGTTGAAGCGCACAAGCGCGATGAAATTGATGATGAAGCTGGATAAAGGGTTGAAGCAGAATAAGAGTGTGTATATAGCTGGATGCGGTGCAACACCTGGGCTTTTATCAGCTGCAGCCGTATTAGCAGCACAGTCATTTACAGAGATCGAGGATGTAAATATCAGATGGGGAGTAGGTATTTCGAACTGGGATACATACAGGGCAACGATTAGAGAAGACATTGCGCATCTTTCAGGTTATACAGTTATGCGCGCAAAAAGGATGACAGATAAAGAAGTGAGCGATCTTTTAAATAAGAGAGATGGGAAGCTCGAGCTACGCAATATGGAACATGCCGACGATGTCTTGCTCAAAAAAGCAGGCGTTGTGGATTCTATGAAAAAGGTTTCAGTGGGCGGCGTAATGGATACGCGTCATGCAACAAAACCTGTTTCCACAACCATGACGCTTACAGGTACGACATTTGAAGGCAAACGTTCCAGCCACAGGTTCATACTTGGCGACGAGACATCCATGGCAGCCAATGTGATTGGTCCTGCGCTCGGCTACCTGAAACGTGCTATCTGGCTAAAACAGCACAAGATCTACGGCATATTCGGCTCCACAGAATTCATGCCCATGATC
>CAZWYD010000114.1:0-3386 GCA_964637815.1 uncultured Planctomycetia bacterium | reverse complement strand
TCTTTTTGCTTGCATGAATTTGATTCGGCAGTATAATCGGTATTACACAGTTCGTGCTCAACCTAAATGGGCAGTCGTGTCTATCGGAAAAACTAGAATTTTTTGAAACTTCTCCGCCTTCGGCGGAGATGTTTTTATTTTTGGCCAGAAAGACCTGCCTGCCAGCAGGCAGGAAGAAAAGATTTAATTGAATTGATTCTTTTGAATAAATTATTGATTTGAAGAATTTTTTGGCCAGAAGATTTTTTTCAATTCCCCGAGAAGAAGAAAGAGATTTTAGGCGGCTGGCGAGGGTTTGCGATGCGGCCGCCATTTAGTATCCTATATACCCACTCCTTTAAGGTAACCCACTTATTTTTGCCTGCCCCATTAACGCTCCTTTAATGCCCCTTTCGCCCCTTTGGCGCCCCTCAACACATAATAAGTGCCTCGCCCTGTAGTTCCGACTTTTATAAATATATTCTTTTTCTCCAGCATCTTAAGATCATCTGTGGCCTGTCTTTTTTTAACCCCGAATTCTTCCTGATACTCTTTATTAGTTATGCGGCCTTTTTGTTTCATATGCTTTACCGCCTTGACCTGTCGTTCGTTTAAACCAAGTTTCTTTAGCGTTGCTTCTGTAAATATATCCCTTGGAAGTATTGTTCTAAATTCCATATTTCTAATTAATACAAACTCTGGCTCTGGTGTATGTTGAGCTTTACACTGCTCAATCATCTCAAGTGTTCCGGAACCAGCCCGCTGAGCATAATCGGCCAAATAAAGAACATTTGCAATAAAGGGATTTGCTGGGAATGATGTGTGCGGTTTTTTTAAATCCTCAACTGTCAACTCCGACGGCAAACTTCCTGAATTCCAAACCTCCACTCTGTCAGCAAAAACCATAACCTGAACCCCGGAAGTATTGTTGTAGTTACGATGAGTTACTGCATTAACGATGGCTTCTTGAATGGCAAACTCTGGTATTTCATACGGACGATGGAAGCGTGTCGATCCGGACTTTTGAATCACAGGAAATTTAATCGCATCGAGCACAAAAGCAACCGCTTTGTCAATCTGCTCGAATAAGTTACCGCTATAAACTTGATAATTAACAAAGGGTTTCTTTACTTCTGTTCCGGAGAATTGAAGGCATTTAATTTCTGCTTGAATAAAAAACTTATGTGGGTTCTTAGCAAATAAAAGCACTGCGGCATTAGTAAGCTTATTATCTTTAAAGATATCTAAATGTGTTAAAACATCGTTCACGGGAATGTCTTTTTTTAAAGGATATTTTCTCGCCGCTTTGGCAACCCTTAAAAACCACCGTACTTTTTCTTCGTCAATGTCTGATGCCTTAGCATTTTTACAAATCCGTTCATCAAAAGCCCCGCGGCCAACAATCCCTTCTTCTTTTAGGAAATCTATTAAACTTGCATAAATGAGAGAAGTAAATTCCAAAACATTCTTAAATCGCTTATAGCTAAATCCTCTTTTGGAATCGCGTATTTCACTTAGGAGTTTCTGAATTCCTTTATCCCGCTTTTTATCAATAGAATTATCACCCTTGATATAAATCAAAATAGTCTTATGTTTCTTTTTTGCTTCCCGAAACTCAATTTCCGTAGGAGAGATTTTACTTTTTTCCGAGCCACCATATTGTTGGCCAAATATACCAATATAAATATCAGCTTTACTAACCTCATCACGGTATGCTTTCTGGGCTGATTTGCTCTTGGCTGGTGAATCCTCAAATAGAAACACATTAAAGTACTCTGACAGCAAAACATCGCCAAGGATAAAATCTTTAATTGCCCGGCGTTCTACTTTTAGCTCCTTCTGGACGCCACTCATGAATATGTTATATTTTCTCATGCTAATTCTCTAAGGTTTTCTGCCCACTAATTTATCTAAACTAACCTTGAAGGTATCGGCTATTTTGCTTATAGTTTCAAGGGTTGGATTATTGTTAACTCCCGATTCTAATTTTGCTAAGGTGCTGAATGTTATCCCGATTCTTCTTGCCAGCTCCTCCTGGGATATTTTACATTCTTTCCTTAGTTTGCGTATATTTTGTGAGAGAGAATATTTTCTTGACATATTATCATTATATTGTTAACATCTTATTACCTACATAATCATTAAAATGTTTGCATTCAAATGACATTTTAAAGCAAGGAGATACAAAATGCAAGACTATTTAAAATGCGCAGTTTATACAAGAGTAAGTACAGATAACCAGGCCGAGGTTGAGTTCAATTCCTGCGAAGCTCAAGCATCGAAGATTAAATCATTCATTAACAGCCAAGAGAACATGGAAATCTTCAAGGTTTATTCCGACCCTGGGTTTACGGGAGCTAATCTTGACCGACCGGCGTTGCAGGAATTGCTTGAAGATGTGAGGCGGAAAAAGATAGACCTTGTTATTTCCTACAAGATAGACCGCCTTACACGTTCGCCGAAAGACTTTTATCACCTAATCGAGATATTTGATAATTACGGGGTTAATTTTATCTCTGTAACCGAGCGGTTTGATACCTCTACTCCATCAGGCAGATTATTACGCAATATTATGCTCACCTTTGCTCAATTTGAGCGAGAACTTACCAGCGAACGGACAAGAGATAAACTGCTTGAGCGGGCGCAGAAAGGGTTATGGAACGGCGGAATTGTGCCCTTTGGTTACAAGAACGAAAATAAGCGGTTAGTTATACATCAGGAAGAATCTAAAATCGTTAAAGCTATTTTTGAAAACTATCTCTTTTCTAAATCACTAGCCACTGTCTATACCAACTTAAAAGATAAAGGCATAACTTACCGTAAAGGTAAGTCGTTTTCAAAAACAGCTATCAGTTATATTTTAAAAAACCCGGTTTATACTGGCAAGGTGAAATACGCTGGTAAGTCCTCTCAAGGCATACATCAAGCTATCATTTCCGAGGAAATGCTTAGTTTGGCCCAGGAAATACGCAAAGATAAAAAGCGGACGATGAAGGTTTACAAGGATTATCCGCTTGCCGGACTTATTCAGTGTAAAGAATGCGGCTCATTTATGACGCCCTGTCACACAAACAAACGAAAAGGAAGAAAGTTAAAAAGATACTATTATTATCGTTGTACCGATACTTTTCATCGTGAATGGGGTAGTTGTTCGACAAGGCAGGTTAGTGCCAATAGGCTGGAAAACTATATTTTTGGGAATTTAGAACGGATTTCCTTAGACAAACAGTATATTGACAGCCTGATCTTCTCTTTAAACCATCGTCCCCTACGGGGAGGCTTCGCTTCGCGCGATGGCGACCGCATTGGTTTCTCTGATAGTTCGAACCATAATAAGGAAAATGGCCTTGTGTGCTCATCTATGCAGAGCACGAACTGTGTAATACCGATTATACTGCCGAATCAAA
>CAZWYD010000113.1:0-3403 GCA_964637815.1 uncultured Planctomycetia bacterium | reverse complement strand
ATGTGTCAATGACCGCCTTTGTCATTTCTTTCTTTGAAAGATTTATCTTCATCATAATCCCATGGGCAGACTCGTAGAGTCTATCAATGTGCTCGTTTAACCTAAAAACCAGCCTGTTGTAGGAACGAATACCTTCAAACACGCCATCCCCGTATAAAAACCCATGGTCAAAAACAGAGACCTTAGCATTCTTCTTGTCAAAATACTCACCATTGATGTAGACCTTTGTCATAATATCCTCCCGTTATAATTAAAACTCTAAACACTAAACTCTAAATCCTAAACAAACTCAAAACACAAAACTCAAATGTTCAAAACTGCAATTTTGAGTTTTGGATTTGGGATTTTGGGTTTGTTTAGAGTTTAGGGTTTCGGATTTAGGGTTTTCCATTAATCCTCCCATCCCTAATCTCCACAACCCTATGTGCCCGCTTGGCAATCTCCTTATCGTGTGTGACAATAACAATTGTTGTTTTATTTTTTTTATTAAGTCCAAGTAAAATATCAAGTATCTCTTCGCCCATCTTTGAATCCAGATTTCCTGTAGGCTCATCACACAGAAGTATTTCTGGATCATTTATAAGTGCCCTGCCTATCGCAACCCTCTGCTGCTCTCCACCAGAAAGCTCGGATGGCCTATGCCGCAACCTAGCACCTAAACCAAGCTCTCTCAACAACCCTTGTCCCTTGTCCCTTGTCCCTTGTCCCTGTAGCAAGGCCGGCATCAATACATTCTCAAGCGCCGTAAACTCCGGCAACAAGTGATAAAACTGAAAAACAAATCCTATTTTCTTATTTCTGATCTCAGCTCTCTTATTGTCGCGCAATGCATATAAATCCTGATTCTCAAAAACCACTTTGCCTGAGCTGGGCCTGTCTATGCCTCCCAGGATATGCAAGAGCGTTGACTTTCCAGCGCCTGACGGCCCTACTATTGCTAAGGCCTCACCCTTTTTAATCTCCAGATCAACATCCTGCAAAACCCGCAGGCCCTTCTTGCCATTTTTGTATATTTTGTTTATCCCTTTAGCTCGAAGCATATTATTCGTAACGCAAGGCCTCTACTGGTTCCATCCTCGCTGCCTGCCATGCAGGGTACAAGGTGGAGATCAGACTTATTGCCATGGCCGCGATAATCACAGTAGCTGCATCAGCTATGTTCAAATTTACAGGCAGCTTGTCTATGTAGTAAATATCTCTTGGTAGTTTTACAAATTCGTACGTCTTCAGCAAATAACACAGGATAAATCCACCTGCCGCGCCCAGGACTGTACCTGTAAATCCTATGAAAAATCCGTTTAACATAAAAATGTTTCTTATCTTCGCATTTGTTGCGCCAATGGATTTTAATATCCCTATGTCTTTTGTCTTTTCCATGACCATCATTATGAGCGTGCTTATTATGTTAAAACACGCCACTAGCACGATCAACGCGAGTATTATAAACATGGTTATCTTTTCTAGCTTCAATGCGCTGAAAAGATTCTTATTTAGATCTGACCAGCTCCTTGCCCAATAGCCAAATCCAATTGCTTCCTGGATCTGGTCTCGTATCGCATCTGCATCGTGCAAGTCATCTACTCTTACGCCTATGCCACCTGCCAATCCCTCAACTGCGTAGAACTCCTGAGCGCCTTCAATGCTTGTAAAAACCAGATTCATGTCATAGTCAAACATGCCTGAGTTAAATATCCCAGCTATCTTAAAAGGTCTTGGCTTTGGCGTTGCAGCTGATATCAATGAAATCTCATCGCCTAGACTAAGATTTAATCTCCATGCAAGCTCTCTGCCGATCAAGACACTTCCTTTATCTAATTCAAGCGTACCTACGACTAAATACTTTCCTATATTAGTTACGTGTTTTTCTTTCTCAGGATTTATGCCCCTGAAGATCACACCAGTGACTTTATCTTTTTGCCTGATAAGCGCCTGGCCATTTACAAAAGGCGCGCTCGCTACTACATGCGGCATCTTATTTATCTCATCTACAAGCTGATTGTAATTCGCGATCCCGCCGTCTTTCTCTATTACAATATGCGAGTTTGTGCCCACGATCTTCTCGCGCAGGTCATTGTCAAACCCGCTCATAACAGCCAGCACCACAATAAGCGCCATTACACCAACAGCCACGCCCATTATCGAAATAAGACTAATAATAGAGATAAACTTCTCCCTACGCTTTGAAACTAAGTATCTAAAACTAATCCACGCTTCGTATCGCATATTTTTACCTTTCCGACCGCGTAGGTCGGATTTAAATCCGACCTACGCGGTCAAAAAAGGTCACTTTTCTGGCTTTAGCTGCGGGAACAGTATCACGTCTCTAATCGACGGTTGGTTCGCTAGCAGCATCACTAACCTGTCTATGCCTATGCCCAGGCCGCCTGCTGGCGGCATACCATACTCAAGCGCCCTGACAAAATCCTCGTCGATCTTCTTTGTACCTTCCTGACCCACAAGCTGTTCCTTGAATCTCTTTTCTTGCTCGATCGGATCATTCAGCTCTGAATATGCATTTGCTATTTCCATGCCGCCCATAAAAAGCTCAAATCGATCTGTAAGTAGTGGGTTATCCTTTTGCTTCTTTGCCAATGGGCACAGCTCAGCAAATAGATCCACGACAAACATCGGCTTATCCTTTGTTTCAGGCTCAAGCATCTCTGAGATAATATTTACGATCTGCGAGCGCGTAACATCCTTGCCCTTAAAGTTCATGCCTTTTTTCTTGAGCTTCGCAATCCATTCCTTAGCAGGGTCATCTGGATTTATATCAAACTTTTTCTTGATCTCGCTGGCAAAAGACCATCTGGGCCAAGGCGTTGATAGATCGATCTCCTGATCCTTGAATTTAATCTTGAGACTCCCTAGCGCCTCTTTTGCAGCAAAACTCAGAATCTCTTCTGTAAGCCGCATCATGCCTTCGCAGTCAGAGTAAGCCTGGTAGATCTCAACCATTGTAAATTCAGGATTGTGCCTGATAGAGATCCCTTCATTCCTGAAATTCCTGTTGAGCTCATAGACTTTATCAAACCCGCCCACTAATAATCTCTTTAAATGTAATTCCGGCGCGAGTCTCAAATATAAATCAGTATCCAACGCCTTATGATGTGTCTTAAATGGCTCGCCTGCTGCGCCGCCTGCCAAGGACTGCATCATAGGTGTTTCTACTTCTAAAAATCCTTTTTTATCCAGGAGCTCCCTGATCTTTGATATGATCTTAGTGCGAAGCTGAAAAACCTTGCGCACATCTTCATTTACTATCAAATCTACATATCTCTGGCGATACCTTATCTCAACATCCTTTAGGCCATGCCATTTCTCAGGCAAAGGCCTCAGGCCTTTTGCAAGTACAGTTATCTCGCTAGCATTTATTGTGATCTCTTCAGTACGCGTCTTAAAAAAC
>CAZWYD010000112.1:0-3404 GCA_964637815.1 uncultured Planctomycetia bacterium | reverse complement strand
CATGAAAGATATGGCTTTAAGATAGTCCTCTTGAGACATCTATTTAGCGGGTCAGAGAGGCTATTGAGATATTTATACGACCACAAGGATTGGAGATTAGCATATTACGATGAGAATTCGTGTGTGTTTTTGAATAATAGCATTGAAAATGATGTTGCGCTTAGAGATTCTGATATTAATATAAGGACAGCGAGATTCTTTGATCAGATCGGAGAAACAGGTTTTTCCGAGAAGATTTATGCCAAACTTTTAGAGAAGGAGCCTGAATTTTTAGAAGCAGGGAATAATCTGGCTGCTATTTATATCAATAGCAGGCGATACAGTGAAGGCATGGACCTTATAACCAGATTGTTGAGGCATTATCCTAAGTCCGCAGAGCTCTATGCTAATCTCGGGACAGCCTATTTACGTTTAGGTAAAATCGAAAAAGCCTGTTTATTATTAGAAAAGGCAGCAAGGTTAAATCCATACTTGAGAAAGGCTTCGTATTTACTAGGACTTGTGTATCTTGAAAGGGGCGAGATAGACAGAGCTGAGAGGCAATTCGTGAAGTACACAAGATTAGATCCTTATGATGCTGAAGCACATAAGATCTTGGGAGATATCTACACACAAAAAGGCCTTTCACAAAAGGCCATTTCCGAATATAATGAAGCAAACGCACTGGAAGGATTATGATAAAAATAATCGGAGCAAAGGAACATAATCTTAAGAATATCAGCCTGGATATTCCGCGCAACAAGCTTACTGTGATTACTGGCTTGAGTGGTTCAGGTAAGTCCTCGCTTGCATTTGATACGATATACGCAGAGGGTCAACGCAGGTATGTGGAGAGCCTTTCCGCTTACGCGCGTCAGTTTTTGGAACAGCTCGAGAAGCCTGATGTAGAGCATATCGAAGGTATGTCTCCTGCGATTTCGATCGAGCAGCGCAGAGCTGGCGGGAATCCGCGCTCTACAGTAGGCACTACAACTGAACTTTATGATTATCTGCGTCTACTTTTCAGCCGCATTGGCACGCCTTACTGTTACAAATGTGGTAAAAAAATAACCCAGCAGAGTCAAGACGAGATAATGGACAGGATATTGAAATATCCTAAGGGTACAGCGCTTTTGATATTGGCACCTGTTGTAAGAGGCAGAAAAGGAGAATATTATAATCTCTTTAAGGAATTGAAAAAGCAGGGGTTTGTCAGGGTGAGAGTAGATGGAGACATAAAATCCCTTGACGATAAAATCAAGCTAGACAAGAAAAAGAAACACGATATAGAGATAGTAGTAGATAGGCTTGTTATTGATAAGGGTATTAGAAATAGGCTTTCTGATTCTGTAGAGATCGCATTAAAGACTGGTAAGGGGCTTGTGCTGGTAAAAGCCGAGGCTGGACCTCGGCAAAGCCGAGGTCCAGCCTCGGCTTTTAAAGAGGTTTTATTCAGCGAACTTTATTCATGTCCTAAGTGTGGCATAAGCTATGAAGAGATTGAGCCAAGAATTTTTTCTTTTAACAGCCCTTATGGCGCATGTCAGGCATGCGCTGGGCTTGGCACAAAGATGGAGATAGACGCAGATTTGGTAATACCTAATAAGTCAAAGTCATTAAGAGAGGCAATAAAACCATGGCGCGTAGGCGGCAAAAGAATAGTCCTTCATTATAGAAGGTTATTAAGAAGGATGGGCGCTGAGTATGGTTTTGACATAGATACACCTTTTAATAAGATCTCTGGAAAAGTCAGGGACATTATCCTTCATGGCACAAGGGGCAGTGAATGGGGTAGATTCGAGGGTGTAATACCAAATCTTTTGAGACGGCTCAAGGTGACAGACAGTGAATTTATGCGACAGGAGATCAATAAATATACCAATGAAAGCGAATGTCCAGACTGTAAAGGAAAGCGACTAAGACATGAGAGTCTCTCAATAAAGATAGATGAAAAATCCATAAGCGATATAACAGAACTTTCAATAAAGGATGCCAAGGAATTTTTCTCAAGGCTTAAACTTTCAGCAAAACAGGAAAAGATAGCGTATCAGATACTAAAGGAAGTAAGAGAGCGCCTGAGTTTTATGGCGAATGTGGGATTGGATTATCTGACAATAGACAGGAAGAGCTCTACGCTTTCAGGTGGAGAGGCGCAGAGGATAAGGCTGGCCACGCAGATAGGCGCAGGACTTGTTGGTGTAGTCTATATCCTGGATGAACCGAGTATTGGTCTGCACCAGAAGGATAATTCGAAATTACTTGATACCTTAAAGGCGTTAAGGGATTTAGGAAATACGCTGATAGTTGTTGAGCACGATGAGACTACGATAAGAAATGCAGATCATATCATTGATCTTGGACCAGGCGCAGGAAGGCATGGGGGTTATATTGTAGCGCAGGGTAAAGTCGAGGACATTTTAAGTTCTAAAGACTCTCTTACAGGAAAATATCTGCTAGGAAAATTAAAAATAAAAGCGCCAAAGAAACGGAGAAAAGAGAATAAAAATAAACAACTTATTATACGAGGCGCAAAGGAGCATAATCTGAAAAACATAGATGTAAAGATTCCTCTTGGCCTTTTTGTATGTGTCACAGGTGTTTCAGGTTCAGGTAAGAGTACGCTTGTCGACGATATTCTTTACAGGGCCCTGGCAAAGCATGTTTATGGATCCAGACAGAAACCTGGCTTACATGAAAAGATAGAGGGCCTGAAGAATATAGATAAGGTTGTGGTCGTGGACCAGAGCCCCATTGGAAGGACTCCGCGCTCAAACCCCGCTACATACACGGGTGTTTTTTCTTTTATAAGGAATCTGTATTCAAGACTACCAGAGTCTCGTATGAGAGGTTATGGGCCAGGCAGATTTAGTTTTAATGTTAAAGGTGGGAGATGTGAGGCGTGTCAGGGAGATGGTATTAAAAAAATAGAAATGCATTTTCTGCCAGATGTTTATGTCAAGTGCGAGGTCTGTGGCGGTAGGCGCTATAACCACGAAACACTTCAGGTGTTGTACAAGGGTAAGTCCATAGCAGATGTTTTAGAGATGACAGTAGAGGAGGCATTCGAACTTTTTAAGAATATCCCCCATGTTTACCAGAAGTTAAAGATACTAAACGAAGTTGGACTCGGCTACATTGAACTTGGCCAGTTCGCAACTACGCTTTCAGGTGGCGAGGCCCAGCGTGTGAAGCTCACAACTGAACTTTCAAAGATCGGCACAGGCAAGACCCTGTACATCCTTGACGAGCCCACAACAGGCCTGCACTTTGCTGACATTGACAAGCTCCTCAACGTGCTCCATGCTTTAGTAGAAGCAAAGAACACAGTTCTTGTCATCGAACATAACCTAGACGTAATAAAATCCGCAGACCACATCATAGACCTCGGCCCAGGCGGCGGCAACTCCGGCGGCCAAATCGTAGCC
>CAZWYD010000111.1:0-3410 GCA_964637815.1 uncultured Planctomycetia bacterium | reverse complement strand
GTAACAGTCCAGCTCTTATAGAGCCTGTCATTGCGAGGTCACCGAAGGTGACCGAAGCAATCTCACTTCAGAGATAATCTCTTACCCAGCAGAAGCAATTAGCTTCATTCTTTTATTCTGGGATTTAATAAAAAGAGGGGTTTCCTTATGCGGAGGCGCTAAGATCCTGGCGAAGGGGTTTTTATTGGCAGGTAACAATATATCCTGTAACGTAGATAGGGGGTCTAAGTTGTTTAGTTTCGCAGTCTGCAATATAGTCGTCAGTACACTGTGATTTTCTGCTCCTTTAATAGATCTGTTCCCAAAGGTAATTTTACGGAATATAACATCAGGCCTTATTTGCTGCTCCGCATGGTTATTATGGTAATCTATGTCTTTCTCGTATAGGAAGGTGAAAAGCTCGTCTTTATGGCGGTTTAGCCTTTTGGCGAAGCGTTTAAGGATTCTCTTATTGGGGTTTGGGAAGGAAAAATCTTTTAATTCTTCGGTTAATAATTTTCTCTTTCTATAGAATCTTTTGTCTCTTTCTTTATCTTTATAGTCTTTGAATAATTCTATTGCATCTTCAAATATTTCTTTCAGGTGTTTACAGTATCCTAAGACCTGCCTGTCATCATGCCAGTATTCTATGACTTTCTTCAAGTCTCTTAATATATGAACAAGGCAGCGCTGTTTGGCCTTCGAGATAATCTTATTATACGCGGATAGAAAATCTGATATTATTACTCCTTCATATTCTTTACCTAAAATATCTTCTACTACCCTTTGGCCGCGGGACTTATCTATATGAGAGATGCATATCTTTTTATTGGAGAACTTCCAGAGCCATGACTTTTCACCGTCTATCTTCCAGCCTGTCTCGTCTATGTGTATAAACTTAGCTTGTTTTAGAGTCTTTATTAGTTTTTCGTATACAGGAAGGGCTTCTCGTCTTAATTGTTCTTTGAATCCTGCTATGGAAGAGGGAGATATCTTTAAATTGAACATTTTATCGAATATGTTTTTGATGTCGCGTTCGGATATCTTTACCGCATATTTTAAAAACACAGCCAGGGATTTTGCTGTTGGACCTATGTAGCTATTGGGGAGTTCATTTTTTCCTTTGGCTGTTATTAACTTCTTGCACTCTCTGCAGTAATATTTGTGTTTGCGATAGAGTGTTGCCTCTGGCGAGGGTATAACAATATCTTCCTGCAGGTGTTCTTCTATAGCCTCGCACTCTGTCATATCCCCAGAGCCGCATTCGGGACATTTATCCATCGTTACGTCTTCAATTTTATCTATTCTTTTTGGTCTTCTCCTGAACCAGCCTGTATGGCCAAATAGGCCTCTCTTTTTCTTGGGTTTTGGTGTAAAGGATTTATCGTGAGGATGCTTTTTCTTATTGGATTTATATCTTTTGGATTTAAACTCTTCCAGCTCAAACCTCAAGAACGCATTTTCTTCCTTTAGTCTTTCATTCTCCTTTTCTAGCTCTAAGAGTCTTTTGTAAAGCTCTTTTTTGCTCATTGTCTTTTGAGTAATTTTATGTTTATATCCGAGAGGATATTCAAAATATCCTTTGTATTTTTGTAGTTTTTTATATATTCTTTTGCCTTTTTCACTGAAGCTTGAGGAATGTAAATCATCTTTGTCTTACCTTTGAAGCTCTGAGATAGATATACAGATCTATGTTTTTGGCCCTTTAGACATCGGCAGCTAGGCTTCCCGCAGAAGCGATTCATTATTACAAGGGAGCCTCTAATAGACTCTTCCAGTGCGGGCATTGTACTAAGCATCTTCTTTCGCCTATTAAGTAACCTTCTGGCATTCATATATCTATATCCTTTCTGATATTATATTGACATATCAGATTATAGCATAAAAAATAAGCCCTGTCAAGAGCAGAGCGAAAAATATACTTAAAGGTTAATAGATTATTTAATTCGTGTTAGAGATTGCTTCAGCCCTTGACATCAAAGATGTCAAGGGCTTCGCAATGACAGGCTCTATAAGAGCTGGACTGTTACGTGTCCTAACGGATACGAGGCTTTTTTCTGTTAAAGTAAAAAATAAAATATGTTGTATTATTTTTACAACATGGTATACTTATGGTAGGGGGTGATGACATGCAGATGTTTGGAGAGTTTTTTAAGAAAAAACGGATTAATTTAGGAAAGACCTTAAGACAGTTTTGTGCAGAAAATAGCCTGGACCCTGGCAATATCAGTAAAATCGAAAGAGGAAAAATGTCTCCACCTAGCTCGGAAGAAAAGCTAAAAGAATATGCCAAATATCTTAATATTAAATTTGGAACTAAGGAATGGCAAGTTTTTAAAGACTTAGCTGCAATTAGTTCAGGTAGAATTCCTGAGGATTTGAAGGACAAGGAACTGCTTGCGAGACTTCCAGTATTTTTTCGAACATTAAGAGATAAGAAATTTACAGAAGAAGATCTGAAAGAATTAATTAAAAAAATCAAAGAATCGTAAAGTATGGAATTCCAACCTATATTAAAGAGAACAGACCAGATAAATTCTGGCGCCGAAAGTTTTCTAAATATCTATAATTCTTCCGGAACTATTCCTGTGCCAATAGAAGAAATAATAGAGTTTCAATTGCAAATTGACATTATTCCAGTCCCAGGCTTGAAAGATAGTTTTGAAAAAGTAGGACTAGATATAGATGCATTTATTTCATCAGATTTTAGAAGTATTACTGTTGATAAGTACATTCAAGAGAAAATTAGTAATCGTTATAGATTTACTTTGGCTCATGAAATAGGGCATATGCAACTGCATAGATATTTATATACCCAGTTTAGATTTAATGATATAGGAGACTGGGGGTTTCAGGGGCGGTTCTGAACGCAATCCCAGACCTGTCCCTGTATATTGCACTAAAAGGGACAGGTCTAGCTTTAAGACGAGAACCGTCCCTAAAGGCTAAAGGTTACAGTAGCCCGGATGATATATTTAGCAATATGACTTATATAATTGGCGATGAGGATCGTTCAGAAAAGGTAACATTAGTAGATGGTAAATATAGAGAACACCCTAAACATCCACTTCTTTGTGTATATTATGAAGAAGGTGATTTTGTTTATGGCGATTTTAACAGTGATGGGCTAAAAGACGCAGCTGTTATTATTACTGATAGTGGTGGTGGTAGCGCTAGTTGGCTTAATTTAGCATTTTTAATAAATGATGGAGAGAGATTGGTGCATAGAAGCTCATATTGTTTAGGGTATAAACCTGATATTATTTCTTTGGTTGAACAAGATGGTAAAGTTATTGTTGAGATGTTTGTTCGCGACGAAGCTACCTGGGCTGCGGGCCTGATGAAACATGTAAAAAATACATATGAATATTCCGGCCCCACAAAATGGGGTCCTGAGCCTGAAAAATAAGAGTCTTGTATCTCTCATATCA
>CAZWYD010000110.1:0-3459 GCA_964637815.1 uncultured Planctomycetia bacterium | reverse complement strand
TGGCGGACCCGACTGCAACCAATTCGAACTGCAGCCGAAATCTCGGTCAATATTCGAATATTACCTGTTAGACAACTCCCTTTATACCAAAAACTAGCCCAAAAAGCAACAGAATTACGCCTCCTCGGCCTCAGCTACAACCAGATTGCCAAAAAATTAGGTGTTGGCAAAAGAACCATTGTAAAAGCTTACCAATTTAAAAGATCAAATCCTGACTAGGGCAAATTGTAAAAACTAATCTCCTGAAAACGCTTTCATAAAACTTTGTTCTATGTATAGAGTTTACAGAATATATATGTTATATTTAGATGAAATACTATCCAAAAGGCAAAAGATGAAGAAAATAGCCATATTTTTTCTGTCGATAGGTCTAACTCTAGCTACTCTCCAGGCCCATGGGTGGGATGGCCAAAGTGGCACTGATCGTCTAGCTGGTAAGGCTGGGAATCAACATAGCCAAAAACAAAAGGGCTCTTCACCAATAGTTCGAGGATCAAGCCCCAGGACAAATCTTCCCCATTTAGAAAGAGGAAACTCAATATTACCTTCCTCTGGTAATAGATCCAACTCTACTAGAAATCAGCAAAGACAACATTCGCTTCCTGAAACTTCCCATCACAGGCTCGTAATACCTCTTGTGCAAACTGATAAACAGGCAGTTCCTGAAAAGTTTGATGTTACTCAACACTTAAAAGTTCTTCCAAATAATTACAAAGGTGAAAAGAAAAATAAAAGTCCCTATGCAGTTTATTTTTCAAAAGGAGTAGTGAAAGTCTTGAGTGATAGCACAGATGGCAAGAATGAAAACCCTTATTTTCTTTTCGGAAGAACCAATAAAAATGATCATCTTGAAATAGTTGGAGTCACAAATTTACATACTTACCCAAAAGAATCTGAGTGGTTCTATGAGCCTGGCTTTCCACAATATGCTAATGAAACTGCACAAAAATGGGGTTTTATGTTGATGGGAGTTTATCATGTTCACCCTGGTAAATCGGGACGTATCGATTATGACCTATTAAGCACTCCTGATCCGGCACATGGTAAAGTAGAAAATGTAATTGGATGGATTACGCCTCTGGGACTTTACCATAATGAACATTCTGTTGGCTTGCCAACAGTTGGCCTAACCAAAGGATCTGTAGAAATAATAGGTTATCTACCAATACATTTCGCATCGATGCCAGAAAATCACTTATTCTGGAAAAGCAAACAAGTTTTTGAGCAAAATGGTTATCTAGCTACTTCGAGATTCAATATGAACAAACGCGCGGATTTATTATTCAATATTGAGACGATACCCTCCGGTATACCGCCAATATTTGACCATATTATTGAAGGAAATAAAAAATTTATTACTGAAACTGTAATGAAAATACCGCACGATAATTATAGCCGTCTTATTTCCAATCTCAACAGGTTAACTTTTGGCAAGAATTCCGTCAGCGAAACGATATCGCGATATAAAGGCAAACCTTTCTCTTATTCAGTTTCTCTAGATAATTTTAAACACAACGACCCATCTTCGACTGGATATATTAGATTAAGAGAAAGATTTGATGGTGCAGCAGCAATAGTCGGCTATTCACGGCACGGAAATGATTTTAAAATAAGCAACATAGCAAATAAGTTACATGCTGACTATGCCTTTGGCGGACGCGTGTTTTTAGGAGAAATTAGCAGTTCTGCACCAAATTCTCAACTCGAACCTTTCGGTATGTCGCAGAAGATGGACAGAGACTCGTTTGCTTATTTCGTCCAATGGGCACAAATAAATAATAAACTATTAGGCGATACAATAATTCGACAAATCACAAGAGCAAAAGATAATTTCAACGAAAACTTCTGATTACGTTTACTCCTCCAAAAAATACCCGGCTGGTTTTTTAAGGACTTTGGCGATTTTAAGCAAGGTTTCAATGGATGGCATTGAGGCGCCGGTTTCATAACGGGAAATGCTTTTTTGTTTAGCCTTGATCTTTTTGGCAAGCTGGGATTGAGTTAAATCCTGCTCCACCCGGGCTAATTTAATTTTCTTGCCTATTTTCTTGATATCCATATAGCTCCTTTTTTGTAAATACAAAGCCTATTTGTGTAATATTCTCAATGCTTATTTTGTATTGACAAACTCCCCTAAAAATGGTATATTTTAGATGTCTTAAGGGTAGTCACTGCGTAGCGGGGGCTACCCACTTTTATTTCTAGGAAGAATAACTAACCCATACCCCTTATACTTTCCACACTCAATCTTACGAAATTTACCTTTAATCACTTCATAATCTAAATAGAAATTTACCCTTTTTAAGTATCTCCTTCCTATAGGCGTAGCCAAGGCGTCAACTAGCTGTAAACCAGCTACGTTTTCGTCCTTTTTCTTTATAAGAAACCTATCAATACTTTCGGTAATTTCTTTTGGCCTCAGGAATCTTGTCCCGTTTATCTTTAGATTTAAAAAGGCTAACTCCAGTTCATTATCTAATTGCGGTCCTCTACTTTCAGCCACAATCACACCTTTTTCTCCGGTGCTTTGCAAAAGCTTAACAAATCTCTCAATTATTATCTCTAAAGATAAAATGTAAGGATCTAAAGCAAGCAATCCATATCTTTCTTTATGTTGTAATTTATCTATTATGCAAGCGATCAGCCTGAAATCTACATCTTTTATTATTCCATTTAGCTCTTTATAAAATTTCTCTCTGAATTCCTTACTGCTGTTTTTCTCAAAACCTTTCTGATTTCGCATGTAATCCGCATAATGCAAGATGATCTTCTCCTCACCAAATAGCTCTTTTTTGAACTCAGTTAAGCGGGGTGTCAAAATGTCTCTGTGACACTTATCGTCAACGATGCATCCGGCAAGCACAAAAAGAGGGTAATTCTGGTCAATTATGCTTAAATTATGGTCACCTGACTCGTCTAAAAACAATAATTTCATCCTATTGTCCCCGCTAAAAAACCACTTGACATAATATACCTTCTAAGGTATAATTTAGTCATATGAGGTATACAGATAAATATACCGTTGAGTACTAATATATACCTCTTTTGCCGTAAAATCAAGACCTTTTTGCAATGAGTAAAATAGCTCTTAATCCAGTTGAAAAAGTAGTTAAAACCAACAATCCGCAGATAGCTTTAAACTGGCAAGATAATTTATCAGTACAAAAACTGCTAGATGTAATAGCCTCTATCTTGACTGAGGAATATATAGAAATAGCTAAGCAGAATCCCGAGATATTTTCAAACGGAGGTGAAAAATGAAAGTAGCAATATATGCCAGATATTCATCGGAAAATCAAAGTGAAAAGAGTATCGAAGATCAAGTGCGAGTTTGTAAAAATTATTGTAAGGAACACGACATGGTGGTCAGTGAAAAACATATTTATGTTGATGAGGCAATTTCCGGTTCAATTATAAACCGTCCTGGCCTCCAAGCTCTTGAGAAGTCTGCTGAAAATA
>CAZWYD010000109.1:0-3486 GCA_964637815.1 uncultured Planctomycetia bacterium | reverse complement strand
GGCGGGGATCTGGCCGAACTGACAGAACTGGCAAAGGAGGCAATCAACATATATCCCGAACACCCGTCTGGTCGTATAATTCAAACAAGACTTGCCGCCAGGGCTAAGCAATTTCGGGAAGCCATGGAGGAAGGGCTAAGGGCCTTACAGGGGATGTGCTGGGAAGATGCCCTGCAATGGTTTCAGGAGGCTCTCAAGCTCCATTCGGGTGTGCTTCAGTTGAGGCGAATTATCGCCGAACTTTCGCAGATCGAAGATATACGGAAAAAAATAGATTTGGCCCTTGTTCATGGAAATTTCGATGAGGCCCAGCGCCTGGCCTGTTTTGTGGATCAAAAAGTTGAACAGATAGAAGGCAGGATAACAACTTAAGGTTAACTCGGGAGGTCACCATGTTGCCTGAAGGCATTAGAAAGCCAATCACTTATTTTCGCAGCAATCATTACAGTACGCTGTCTTTTTTAGACCTTATTACTGAAATCACGAACGGCAACCGGCAGGCCCTGGATGAATTCCATAATAACCGCACTTTATCCAGGTACGTTAACAAACCGCCGCTACGATGCATCGAATACCTGAATTTACTTCGAACTAGAGCTGAAAAGAGGCACTGGCCGGGCTTAAACTCTGTTGAGGTGGCCGAAGAAGGTTATAATTTGACATTGGATAAATTCAGCCATTTACCCATCAAGGCTCTTTGCCCTTCCGGGCGGAATATGAAACGCATTGGCCCGGACTGCCGCTTATATTTTCGGGCCGGCCTGAACCGCATAATCAGCTCCTTTGAAAAAGAGCCACCTGATGGCCAGATCGAGGAAGAAAGACGAGTAGCAATGATTTTTCAAGGTCTTGTGGATCGCCATTTTAATTTTTCTCTCCTTGAGGCAGCTAGGCGGGTCACCAAATTCTGGACCCGCTATTTTTGGAACACCAAAGGAGGTTCCGTCTGCGTTTGGCTTCCTGTCTCTTTAAAAGGCCGCGAACGTAAACTTTGGCTGGAGAATAACATTAATGATTCAGACCTTTCTCAGCCCAATGCAAAGCGCAGAATCCAAGAGATCATTAACCGAAATTTCGCAAAAGAGAGATTTGTTCCGTTTTTTGAAGCAGCTTCTATTGAAGACCATAATGATTCTATTTTCTGGAAACAGTATGAACAAACAACCCCAATATCCCTTGCCAAGCTAGTGGCAGAGGAAAAGGCTGAGAATATTGACAAGCAACGACGGTCGATACAAGCCCTTGGGCAGGAAAAGCTGAAGGATTTGATTTTGCGGGTTTTTGAGGACATCGATTGTGACTGCTACAGTCAACGAAAAGTGGGCCGGGATTTTGACCTAGCACCCGCGACTCTTACCCGATTTTCTGGGAGCGCCTGGCATATAAAAGGGTCGGCCATCCCGGATTTATGGATAAATACAGCCCATGTTGTGTCGAACCATGATGCTTTTAGAGAGGTTGCCCAAGAAACGGGAGTGTGGCAGCAGGTTCAAGAGACACTTAAAAAAGACACCTTTAACCGCAACGAGGGGTGAAAAATGTCAAACAATCTTTTTTTTATTCCGCTAATTGATGATGCTTTCAAGGCGGTCAATACCAAAGCTGCCCTAAGGGTTGCCCTGCTTCAAATAGTGGAATTGGGCCGGAAGCCTGAATACCAACAAGGATATATCCAGTTTCAACGGTTCATGGCAGAGGTAATAAAAAGCACAGAAAACCGTTCATTTATTTCAGCAGATGGATCGGAATTGATCACCACGCCCCAGCAGCGAATAGAAATAATGATTGAAAGAAATAGCGAAACGATTGGCTGCATACCCATTGAAGATTTGCCGGCTACAAGGACTATTAGATCCTTAACCCCTGGCCTTTTTACGGTAAGGCTGAATACAGGCCGAATAATCTGGGAAGGCAAACTAAAGCATAAGGATCTTACCTGGACCGCGGCTTTTCCGGAACGGGCTTTGGATATGGCGGCTGATAGCGGCGAAACACTTAATCAAACGACCCTGGAAATTCGATTGCTTGATGGTGAAATCATTCTCAGGATTTTTCCTGAAATTGAAAGCGGACGGATGGATATCGAAATCCGGAGCTGGAAAAATGAATAAAACAGTGAACGGACCCGAGGCTACCGGCAGGGCTAATGCGGTTTTGGTGTTTGGCTCCGGCGACAATACCGTGGCTTGTTTAACTTCGGTGGTGGTACGTATCTGCCCCTCAAAAGATGCCGTGAGTCTCCGATTCTCTGGCCCCGTTCATTTTGAGAAAAAGGTGGTTAGTCACATTTTGGACGTGATCTTGCCGTTGGCTGTCAGTCTACTTGAGCCATTAGGATTAAATCCGCCATGCTTTGAGGTCTCCGTTACCAATATTGATGTCGCCTCAATCAATGACCTGGGTGTAAATATATCAGGCTTTTCAGCAGATGTTTCGGTTTTTATGGCTATTTTTTCGGCCTGTTTGAGCATAGCTTTTCCCTCTGTGGTTTTTACAGGGCACCTTGGTTCAGTAGATGGCGAAATTCGCATGGTGAAAGGGATACCGGCCAAATTGGCCGTGGCAGTCAAGACCGACTCCATAGATTCTTTTGTCCATCCGACCCTGGACCACGACAGCTCTTTGGGATTGCTATCCCCGCTTGAAAAACAGAAAACTTCTGAAGCCATCGTCCAGGCCCAAAATGAAATAAAAACAGCGGCTGTTTCCCATATCGATTCACTTTTACGCACTGTACTAAATGACGAACAGATCGTAAAAGCCAGTTTAAAGCGCGGATTTTTCAAACCGCCCGATCTTGACCTGGGTGATGAAACCGCCTGCCAAAAAGCGACACGTTTTCTGGCCTTAAATAATGAAAAGCGCTTTTGGGCGGTTTTAGAACGTCATCTGATAGGGGGAAAAAACGATGATGCACACAAATTGCTGCTGGCTCTGACCCGCTATCATATCGATCAAGCAACCTACTTTTCAAAATTTGGCAGAAAGCTTTTGCGGCTCGTCCAGTCAGTGCCGCCAGCGACCCGTCGTTTAAAAATCAAATTTCCTCTTTTGCCGCTTTCTGAAGCCGCTCATCTTTGTCGTTTCGCAAAAGATGAAAACTACCAGGACATCCCATTGCTTTACAAAGCAATTTTGAGAGAAACTTATCAATTGCCCCAAAGTGTTGCCCAAAATGATAACCTGCCGAAACAGGATAGAGCTGACGATAATCGGCTCCTTGATTTCATATTATCCGAAATTGATGCAGAAGTATTGATTCTAAAGATTGGTTCTCCGATCGAGAGTGCCTGCGCATCGTATGTAATGGACACTGTTGTCATTGATTCTTCCGAAGCTTTCCATGAAACAATTTCCGCTTTTTACCTGCATCTTCAGCGCTACACTGAAACGGAATTTGCAACATGTGATTCTAAATCTGACCCGCTTGGTGCAATGAATCTTTTAGAAGAAGCCTTTATCCACCAGGGTGGATATCAAGCTGCG
>CAZWYD010000108.1:0-3492 GCA_964637815.1 uncultured Planctomycetia bacterium | reverse complement strand
AAAACAGGCGTGATCGGTACTATAAACTACAGGTTTGGAGATCGTCTTATACCAGCGTTCAATACGACCCCTGGAGTCCTTAATCTTTATTCTCTTTTAGCTGAGATGCGTAAAGATGAAATAAACAATTGTATACTCGAAGTCTCTTCACATTCGCTAGACCAGGGCCGCGTGGACACATTGAATTTTGACATAGCAGTATTTACGAACCTGACTCCCGAGCATATGGATTATCATAAAAAAATGGAAAATTATCTCGCTTCGAAGATGAAATTATTTACAAAAATAAAAAAGGGAGGCCATGCGATTATAAATATAGATGATCCGCGCGCAAATAAATTTATAGAAGTGGTTAAAAAACAGGGTAAGGCCAAAATAATAACATATGGTATTAAAAATCCAGCAGATGTGCGCGCTGAGGACATAGACATCAGATCTCCTCTTATTGGCCAGCACAATGTATATAATATCCTGGCTAGCGCAGCATGCGGTATTGCCATGGGCATGAGTCACGAGAAAATCGCGCAGGCAATAGAGAGCGTCAGGTCTTTATCTGGCAGGCTCGAGAAGATCGATTGCGGCCAGGATTTTTCAGTGTTTGTAGATTATGCGCATACAGAGAATGGTATAGAGAATGCGTTAAAGGCGCTAAGGGAATTAAAGCCAAATAGACTCATTACTGTGTTTGGTTGTGGCGGGGATAGAGATAAGTCTAAGAGGCCTGGAATGGGCAAGGTATCTTCTAGGCTTTCTGACAAGATATTTATCACAAGCGATAATCCAAGAAGCGAGAAACCCCTGGAGATCATAAAAGACATAATCAAAGGTATTCCAGCCCGGAAGAAAAATTATGTCATTGAAAAAGATAGAGCCAGGGCTATTGAGCTGGCTTTAAAGGATGCAAAGAGCAAGGACATCGTGCTTGTGGCAGGCAAAGGTCACGAGACATATCAGATATTTAAGGACATTACCATTCCCTTTGATGACAGGGAAGTGGTAAGAAAAAACTTAAAGGAGATATCAAAATGTTTACAGTCAAAGATGCCTTAATGTCTACGAAGGGAAGACTTCTTTCAGGAAACCAGAGCGATATACTCATGGGTATATCTACAGACACTCGCCGCATAAAAGGCGGGGAGCTTTTTCTGGCTATTAAAGGCCAGAGATTTGACGGGCATAATTTTCTGTTGGACGCGGTCTCAAGGGGCGCAGGCGGCGTGCTTGTGCAGGATGGCTGTATTGTGAACGCCAAATTTAAATTGCCTGAGGCTTCGTTTATATCTGTGCCTGATAGCATAAAGGCGCTTGGCGACATAGCGCATTTCCACAGGTCGAGATTCAAGATACCTGTTATAGGTATTACTGGCTCTAATGGAAAGACCACCACAAAGGAAATGACAGCCGCTATACTCAATAGAAAACTCAACGTGCTTAAGAATTTTGGGACAGAGAATAATCATATCGGAGTTCCTCTTACGCTTATGCGGCTTAAACCCGAGCATAAGATCGCTGTGCTTGAGCTGGGCACGAATCATCTTGGGGAAGTAAGGCGTCTTTCGGAGATAGCCAGGCCCAGCGTAGCACTCATTACCAATATAGGGCCGTCACATCTTGAGCACCTAAAGGATATTGATACG
This sequence comes from uncultured Planctomycetia bacterium, assembly GCA_964637815.1. Lineage (GTDB taxonomy): Bacteria > Omnitrophota > Gorgyraeia > Gorgyraeales > Gorgyraeaceae > Gorgyraea. The sequence continues at coordinate 1,855 of CAZWYD010000108.1, read as the reverse complement.
GTTTTGAAGGCCAAGACAGAGATATTGGAATTCTTGGATAAAGATGCAAGGGTCATCGTAAATGCTGACGATGAACATTTAAAAAAGATAAAGACAAAACTAAAGCTCGTGAAGTTCGGCCTTGATAAAAAGGCGGATTTTGCCGCGGATAAGGTAAATGTCGAGCCTGACGGTATTAGCTTCAGGTTGAACGGAAAATGGAAGATAGAGATGAGCGTGGCAGGCCGTCACAGCGTTTACAATGCCCTTGCGGCAATAGCAGCCAGTTGGGATTTTGGCCTTTCAATTGAGGAGATCATAGAGGCATTGCGGGAGTTCAAGGGGCCGAGCATGAGAATGGAGGTCAAGAGGTTTGGCGACATAAAGATAATAAACGATACCTATAATTCCAACCCTCTCTCAATGGGGCAGGCAATAGAGGCATTAAAGGATATGACTACCAAGGGTAGAAAGATACTCGTGGCAGGCGACATGCTTGAATTAGGGAATCTATCTGGCAGGTTTCATCATCTGGTTGGCAGGCAGGCTGCTGAGTCAGGCATTGATCTGATAGTCGCTGTAGGTAAGCTCGCTGAGCATGTAGCCAGGGGCGCTAAGGAAGCAGGGATGAGCCAGAAAAAGATAAAGATGTTTAATCTCACTAAAGACGCGCGCGAGACCATGACGAATTTAGTTAAAAAAGGTGATATAGTTTTGGTCAAAGGCTCACGCGCAATGAAGATGGAGGAGATAGTACAGGGCCTGGAGACCCTGTTTAAAACCTGACCATGTTATATTATTTATTATATTCCTTAAAAGAGAATTTTTCAGTTTTCAATGTCTTCAGGTACATCACGTTCAGGGCTGCGCTTGCCAGTGTCACCGCGTTTTTAATTACGATTATATTTGCGCCGCCTATCATCAGGAAATTACAGGCCCTTAAGATCGGGGAGACCGTAAGAAAAAAGGAATGCCCGGATCTTTACAACCTGCACAAGGATAAACAAGGCACCCCTACCATGGGCGGGATTTTGATCTTACTGGGAATAGCTGTCTCTACTATTTTATGGGCTGATGTAAAGAATAGCTTTGTGCTTTTAGCGCTTATGGTGACTGGCTGGCTGGGCGGCATAGGATTTTTAGATGATTATAAGAAGCTCAAGTCTTGTTCTAAATCAGGCAAGAGAGGCCTGACTAAAAGGACAAAGCTTTTTGCTCAGATACTGGCAGGATTTATCGTAGGGCTTTTTCTATATGTAAATCCAAAGACTACTACGATGCTTGAGATGCCATTTTTTAAGGCCCTGACAATAGATCTGGGGATTTTTTATATACCGTTTGTGATATTGGTTATTACTGCTGCTTCGAACGCGGTAAATCTTACTGATGGACTGGACGGCCTGGCAATAGGGTGCATTGTCTTGACTGCAGTGGCGTACGCTGGCATGAGTTACGTGACAGGCCATATTGATTTTGCAAATTACCTGGGAATTTACTATCTCCCTGAGGCAGGCGAGCTTACTGTGTTTTGTGCTGCTATATTGGGGGCTGGGCTGGGATTCTTGTGGTACAATTCTTTTCCAGCGTCGATATTCATGGGTGATACAGGCGCGCTTGCGCTTGGCGGAGCTATTGGCACAGTCGCTGTTTTTGTAAAGAAAGAGATGCTTCTGCTCTTAGTGGGAGGCATATTTGTCATAGAGGCACTTTCAGTGCTAATGCAGGTAATCTCGTTCAGGTCTACTGGCAAGAGGATATTTAAGATAGCGCCTTTACATCATCATTTTGAGATGTGTGGCTGGGCTGAATCAAAGGTAACCGTGAGGTTCTGGATAATCGCGATTATCCTAGTCCTCCTAAGCTTCGCCACCTTAAA
>CAZWYD010000107.1:0-3509 GCA_964637815.1 uncultured Planctomycetia bacterium | reverse complement strand
GGCAAGGCGCTCGATATCTCTGATGCCAGGCCTATAACTGGTTCAAGGTCTAACATTGTTGGCTCAGAAGATTTTAAAGATATCGAAGGTTCTGACATAGTTGTCATGACAGCTGGACTTGCGCGTAAACCTGGCATGTCGCGTGATGATCTTTTGCAGAAAAACGCAAAAATAATCAAAGACGTAGCAGTCCACATAAAAAAATTCTGCAAATCCGCGATTGTAATAGTTGTCACAAATCCTTTAGACGTAATGAGTTACATCATGATGAAAGAAACTGGCTTTGATCCGAGTAAAGTCATTGGCATGGCAGGCGTGTTAGACTCTGCAAGATTTGCAAATGTTGCTCCAGGAAAAATAGAAAAAGATAAGATCTTTATGATGGGTAGCCATGGCGACACAATGGTTGCCATAAATCGCTCAGACAAACTGAAAGATGATGCATTTAAGGAAGCTTCTGACCGCGCCAGACAACGCGGCGCAGAAATCGTCTCGCACCTAAAAACAGGCAGCGCGTATTTCTCACCATCCGCGGCAGTTTTCGCTATGGTGAAAGCAATCATAAAAGACGAAAACAAAACCCTATGCGCCAGCGCCTACCTAAACGGCGAGTACGGAGAAAAAGACCTCTACATCGGCGTCCCAATCGTATTAGCCACCTCCGGCGTAAAAAAAATAATAGAAATCAACCTAACCGAGCCAGAAAAAACCTCCCTAAAAACCTCCGCACAATCCATCCGCGACTCCATAAAGAAACTCTAATAAGCTTTCCCGGTGCCAAGTCCCAAAAAAACTTGAAAGAAAATACCCCCTTCAATGTGTCTTATATCATGGAGACCCATCCGACCGCGTAGGTCGACCTACGCGGTCGGAATTGGGTAAAAAGAGAGGGGGTAGCATGAAGACAGAGGCTTTGGTAACAGGAGAGGTTTATCATGTTTATAGTAAGAGTATTGCTGAGTATAAGATCTTTAACAGTGATTCTGAGTTTATGCGAATGAAGAAGGCTATGGCGTATTATCAAGTAGAACGACAGGCCGTAAATTTTTCTAAATTCAAAGAATGTAGCATCGAATTTATAAAAAATTTCCTGTCCAAAGATATCAAGAAATTTGTACAGATTATTTGCTACTGTATTATGCCTACGCATATACATTTGGTGCTTAAGCAGCTGGAGGAAAAGGGGATTTCGTGCTTTATGAATAATGTGCTTAATAGTTATTCTCGCTATTTCAATATAAAACATAATCGAAAAGGGCCATTGTGGGAGGCCAGGTTTAAGAAAGTTCATGTTAGAAGTGATGAACAATTGCTTCATTTAACTCGCTATATACACTTAAATCCCCCGACCGCGCATCTTGTTAATAAGCCAGAGGACTGGAAATACTCGTCTTATAGGGAATATATTTCCAAATCTAATCCTGAGAATTGCATTTGCGAGTTTGATGGCATATTGGATATAAGCTCAACTTCATATAAAAAGTTCGTAGAGGACAGAATCGCTTATCAAAGGGAATTGGCAAAGATAAAGAAGCTGGTTCTTGATTGAACCCATCCGACCGCGTAGGTCGACCTACGCGGTCGGATGGGTAAGTTGGTTTTTGCGCTTGTGTTTGGGGCGGGTTCTATATTATAATGGTGGCACTATGAGTAAATATGATGTTGCTGTAATTGGGGCTGGGCCTGGGGGGTATGTGGCTGCTGCTCGGGCGGCAGGGCTTGGTATGAAGGTGGCTGTGTATGAGAAAGAGGCTGTGGGTGGGGTTTGCCTGAATTTAGGGTGTATACCTACTAAGGCGCTTTCTGTTACGGCTTCGGTCTTGACTAATGTACAGCGCTCAGCAGAATTTGGTATTAATGTAAAGGGCTATGAACTGGATTTTGCAAAGGCGCAGGAGAGAAAGGATAATGTTGTAAAAAAGCTTAGCTCTGGCATAGAGATGCTGTTTAAGGCAAAAAAGATAGAATTTATAAAGGCTGAGGCAAAAATAGATACAGTAGATGCAAAGAATATTTTAATAGCAACTGGCTCCCGGCCGTTTCAACTGCCAGGCATGGAGTTTGATGGGAAAACAATACTCTCAAGCACAGACATACTGAATCTAAAGTCTGTGCCGAAAAATATCCTGATTGTAGGAGGTGGCGTAATAGGATGTGAATTTGCCTCAATCTTCAGGACATTTGGCGCTGATGTAACTATTGTAGAGATGATGGCAGAGCTTTTGCCAACAGAGGATACTGAGATCGCGAGGAAACTCGAGCAGATCTTTAAGAAGCGCGGCATCAAGGTATTTACAAAGACAAAGGTTGAGAAAGTAGAGAAGGGCAAGGCTATTTTGTCTAATGGTTCTGAAATAGTAGCAGAAAAGGTTTTAATATCTGTAGGCAGGAAGCCTAATTCTGAGGGATTAGAAGGGGTGATGAGGGATAATAAGGGTTGGGTAAAAGTGGATGAGAATTTTAGAACTAATATTAAAAATATTTATGCTGCTGGTGATGTCATAGGTGGAATTCTTCTAGCCCATGTAGCCTCGAGAGAAGGTGTTTGTGCTGTAGAGCACATAGCTGGCAAAAAATCTACCATTAATTACAATGTCATACCAAACTGCATATTCACGCATCCAGAGATAGCGAGCGTAGGACTAACCCAAAGACAGGCAGAGGGTAGCCGCTCAAGGAAATTCCTATTTTCAGCTATTGGCAAGGCACATGTCTTAGGCGAGACAGAAGGTTTTATAAAATTAGTCGTTGATAGTAAAACTGATAAGATATTGGGTGCTCAGATGATGGGACCTCATGTAACTGAATTGATTTCCGAGATCGCCCCATGTGTCCAATTTGGCCTTACGTCTGAAAAGCTAGCAAGTGTAATACACGCCCACCCCACACTATCAGAGGCAATCCAAGAATGCGCATCGGTATCCTAGGCGGCACATTTGACCCTATCCACAATGGCCATATTCACATGGCAAGGGAGCTCTGTAAGAGACTTACTCTAAGAAAGATTATATTTATTCCTGCATATATCCCGCCGCATAAGCCAGATACAAGGATTTCAAGTGGAACCCACAGACGCAACATGGTGAAACTGGCCATAGCCCGTTCAAAGAAGTTCGAATTATCCGACATTGAGCTGAAGAGGAAGGGTAGATCCTATTCAGTGGATACCTTGAGGCAGCTCAAAAGGCGCTACGGCAAAAGAGCGCAGCTTTTCTTCACAACAGGTTCTGATTCATTAAAGGATATTGATAAGTGGAGAGACATAGAAGAGATTTTAAAGCTGTGCACATTTGTAGTAGTTAAAAGGCCAGGGTTTAGTATGAGAAATATAGACCCTCGCTTTCTATCGCTCGATATCAAAGCGAGAGATGTCTCATCCAGCGATATACGAAAGAGGCTCAAACAGAGCAAACCTATTGCAAGCTTAGTTCCTCTCAGCACAAAGCGATACATTGAGCAACACCGCCTATATTGAGATAACTTTACATTTAAGGTCTTGCTTCAAATGT
>CAZWYD010000106.1:0-3670 GCA_964637815.1 uncultured Planctomycetia bacterium | reverse complement strand
CATTTGAAGCAAGACCTAAAATGTAAAGTTAAGACGCGGAAAGATGGCGAAAAAGTCCTACGAAGGTTTACAGACAAAGGTTCGCAAGTTAAAGACGCCGAAGATAGAGGTGTGGCGGAATCAGTATGCGGATAAGGACTATGTTGTGACGCTGGAGAATCCGGAATTTACATGCGTCTGCCCTAAAACAGGCTTACCTGATTTTGCAAATATTACGATTCAGTATAAGCCTGATAAGTGGTGCATGGAACTTAAATCATTTAAGCTATACATGATTTCTTATAGGGATGTCGGCATATTCCACGAGCATGTAGTAAATAGAATCCTGGATGATCTTGTCACATCGTGCAAGCCAAGATGGATCCATATTAAAGGTGAGTTTAATGTGCGCGGAGGAATAAAGACTACAGTTACATCAGAATATAAAAGGAGCTAATCATGACAATAAAAACGAAGAAAGACGTCTTAGCTGCAGTCAAAAAGCGCAATATCAAATTTATCAAACTCTGGTTCACTGATGTCCTGGGTTTTCAGAAAGGCATTGCTATAACTAAGAGAGAGCTTGCCAAGGCCATGGAAGATGGCATGGGGTTTGATGGCTCATCCATCGAAGGATTTGCCCGCATAGAAGAAAGTGATATGGTAGCAATGCCAGATCCTTCTACATTCCAGTTGATCCCATGGCGCTCAGAAAAAGATGGCCTTTCTGCAAGGATGTTTTGTGATGTTGTAAAGCCCAATGGCAAGCCTTTTGAAGGAGACCCGCGATATATTCTGAAGAAAAATCTAAAAAAGGCCAAGGATTTGGGTTTTACTTATTATATAGGGCCGGAGCTAGAATATTTTTATTTTGAAAATCCTAAAAACACGATCATCCTTGATAGAGGAGGATATTTTGACCTGACGCCTCTTGATGTAGCGCAGGATTTAAGGCGCGAGACAGTTGTGATGCTTGAGAAGATGGGCGTAAAGGTAGAGTACTCTCATCATGAGGTTGCTACTTCCCAACACGAGATAGACTTAAGGTATTGTGATGCGCTTACCATGGCAGATAATGTCATGACCTATCGCATGGTAGTCAAAGAAGTGGCACGCCAGCATGGCAAATACGCTACCTTTATGCCAAAGCCGATTTATGGAATAAACGGCAGCGGCATGCACGTGCACCAGTCTCTTTTCAAGGGCTCAAAGAACGCGTTTTTCAGTAAAACCGATAAATCGCATCTTTCAGACACAGCAAAATATTTTATAGCCGGAATATTAAAACACGTTCCTGAGATGACAGCAGTGACGAATCAATGGGTAAACTCTTACAAAAGGCTTATACCTGGCTATGAGGCACCTGTGTACATATGCTGGGCACAGATGAATCGGTCTGCGCTTGTCAGGGTACCGATGTACAAGCCTGGTAAAGAAAAAGCAACCAGGGTAGAATTCCGCTCTCCTGACCCAGCAGCAAATCCATACCTTGCCCTCTCTGTTATGTTGGCAGCTGGCCTGGAAGGCATGAAAAAGAAATACAAACTCCCTAAGGCAGCAGAAGATAATATTTATCGGATGACAGAAGAGGAAAGAGAGAAAGCTGGTATTCAGTCTCTACCAGAGGATCTTTACGAGGCAATTAAGCTTACAGAAAAGAGCAAGCTCGTAAAAGAAGCCCTTGGTGAAAAATTATTCGAGTATTTTATCCGCAATAAATACATGGAGTGGGACGAATACAAGGCCCAGGTGTCAAAGTACGAGATCGACAAGTACCTGCCTATCCTTTAATAGCACATTATGCGCAAGATAAGTATTATAATTCTTATGATAGTCTATTGCTGCGGACTGGCCCATGCTGCGCCGCCTTTTGCCAAGGGTGAAAAGCTGACGTATAGTGTTAAGTATAAGGCCTTAAAGGTAGGCAGCTCTGTCCTTACTTTTCACGGTGAAAAAGATCTCGGCGATAAAGAGGTCTATCATATTACATTTTCTACAAAGATCCCTTCACTTAAGGATACTGAAGAGCTATACGCTGACAAGGAAACTTTCCTCCCTATCGAAGTACACAGGACAATTAAGAAGAAACTGGGATTTGGCAACAGGATAAAAGAGGTGTATGACCAGGAGAATTTCAGGGTGGACATTTCTTCAAAGAGCAAGCTGCGCAAGAAGAATTTTTCAATACAAAAGGATTCACCTATCCATAATGCAATACTCCTGGCCTATTACTATAGGACACAGGATACCTTTAATAAGGGTGATAAATTCGACATAAGCCTCCCCACGTTTGATTTTGAAGTCACATTTAATGGCATAGAGGAGATAAAGACTCCGATAGGAAAGTTCCAAGCATATGCCTTTACAAGCGACCCACCAAGATTCAGACTCTGGCTCTCAGCAGACGAAAAACGAATCCCCCTAAAAATCCACAACCCTTCTGCCCTAGGCTATTCCCTAATAATAAAATCCATCGACTAACCCCCATTGTCATTCCCATCCCTTCATGTCATTGCGAACGCAGTGAAGCAATCTCTTTATCCAGTATCGTGGGGCGCGGGGTATTCTGTTTGCGGGCCCCTCCGCCCGGCGTGGATCCTCCCACAAACAGAACACCCCACGCCCCACTTCTCCGCAAAAAATTCCAATGCTTTTTTTAGACCTACCAGCCTGGCGTGGCAGGAGTGAGATCCAGTTGAGATTAGTTGGGCAGGGGAGTATGTTTTCTTGTACCATTTGTGAATTTTCTCACCAAAGTGTCCCCAAATCTATAACAGCTAAAAAATTTGAAAGAATTTGCGCCTGAGATGTGTCTTATATATAGGTGGTAATCGGGTCTGTCGGATTATGTATATGTATAATTATACATATAATTATATTGACAAATAGACATATTATGGTATACTTATTATGGAAAAGGGGTGAGGTATTATGAAGAAGAAAATAGATCATGATATGCCGATTGGCAAATTGACTAGGGTTAAGGATTTCTTGCCGCCACCAGAAGGATTGGTATTTCCAAGAGAAACTGTAAAGATAACCATATCTTTAAGTAAAGTTAGCGTAGAATTCTTTAAACGCCAAGCCAGGCAGCATCATATAAAATACCAGCAGATGATACGCGAACTCTTGGATAGATATGCCACAAATTTCAGTTGAGATTTGTTTGAATTATGGTAGCATAGTGGCAAAAAGAGAAGAAGTAGTAAGGAAACTAGGAATAATTATTTTAGTATCGCATATACTTTTTACTAATCCAATTTAAACTTAGGGAGTAAACATGAAAAGGTTTTTGTTGTATTTAATCAGATGGCAGCTTAGTACGCCTATACTCTGGCTGGTTGTGAGGCAGTTGGGTGCGGGCCTATGGCAGACTATGGTGGCCAATCTGATCGGTGCGAGTATATTTTTCTGGGTGGATAAGTTTATATTTACATCCAAGGCAGTTGAGATGTGGCATTTTAAGGAATTAGGTACCTGCGACGCATGCGGAAAAGAAACACAGCTCTGGAGACTAGTATTAGCGCCCAAGTACGATAAAAGAGAGTCTGAGCCCAGATTTTTCTGCCTAGAATGCTCCAAGAAAAGAACAGACGAACTCAGAAAACGAGGCATAAACATCAGAGGCAGAAGTAAATAGGGTTACTTAACTTTACACTTTTCTGTGTGTCACAAAAGTGTAAAGTTAAGG
>CAZWYD010000105.1:0-3704 GCA_964637815.1 uncultured Planctomycetia bacterium | reverse complement strand
TAGACGCCATGCCAGTAGAAGGATCTGCATGAAAATTCTGAATCGCGCTCACAGGGCTTGAAAATGCTTCGCCTGCCTGGGCAAAACTCAGACCATGGAATGTAAAGGTAAACACGTGGAAAAGGACCAGCGTGATGCTAAGAGTCTTTGCCCACATGTTCTTATTGAATTGGAAAGGCAATTGGTTCCACATATATATAAACCTCTGAGTCAAGTATAGTCTTGCCGCCATAATTATCCCTAGCTTCAACTGTTAAAGTATGTTTACCCGTATCACCCTGCGACGTGTTCCAGGTGTAGGTAGAAACAGTTGACCAGCTCTGTTTGACTGAGTCGTCGAGCATAAATTGATACTCAATAAAACCTCCGTCTAAGTCAACGACCTCAGCCTCGAGTTCTATGACTTCTCCCTCATAAAATTTCGCGCCATCCTGCGGCACAAAAGACACTATTGATGGAAAACTCCCTAAGATCACGATTATCCTTGCCGTAGAAACTCGCCCTAGTGAATTAGTCGCCTGTGCAGTAATTATGTTTGAGCCTGGCCGCGCTAAAGATATCCCTTCTGCAGTAAAGGTGGTCCCAGCCAAGGCAGCCTTTATTCCATTCACCCATACATCTGAATTTGGATCATCTACTGTTCCAGTAACAGTTATTGATGGATGATTTGTCAGGGTACCATCTGCAGGCGAATCAATAGTAAGCACTGATGCCTGTGGATCAAAGTTGATCCCAGTAGATACAGCAGTGCTCTCATTGCCTGCCCTATCTTTTGATAAAAGACTAAATGTGTTATCGCCTGGATCAAGCGAGACTTCATGCGACCAGATATTAGAGGGATCTCCGGGGACAACCTCGACTCCATTAATCCATATCGAGGTATTCGCCTCTTTTACGCCAGATAGGGTCTGGATACTAAGAGCTGTTGGAGTACTTACAGGATTTACAGTTGGCCTTGTCGGAGGCCTGGTGTCCAGATAGACCGTGATTTGCTTCTGGCTAGTATTAGATAATAAATCAGCGGCATTGACAGTAATAAAATTAACGCCTTCAAATAAAGTAATTGTGGCAGAAAAACTATCATTGCTCACCAAGGCCTCTACTCCATTGACATCAACTGTCGCATCATTATCATCTATCGCGCCAGTGACCTCTATATCTATACTGCCTTCTTCGTCTATTATAGGTGCGATTATCTCAGCCTGAGGTATATATCCTGGAGAAACTTCTACTGTCAAACCTTCGGATACATTACCAATTGGATCTCCTATTGTATTGCGAGGTGAGCCATATGTCGTAGATTCAACAGCCTCTCCTCCTGCACAAACTACATAAGAGGCTATCTCGTAATTGGCGCTGGACTGGGCAAATAGGCCCTGTGGGATAATAAAGAGTAACGCTATAAAGAAAAATATTTTTAGATACTTAGTGTACATTTCCATGTCTATCTATATAACTCCCATCAGGCGGAAAAGTTATTGTAAAATCTGGCGGTAACGTATCTAAAGTTATTGTTGCTAACGCTGCTAAACTCTGATTCCCTAGATCATCTTCTGACACCACTGTAAAATCATTATCTCCCTCTTGTAATGTGGCTGTGCAAGACCAGGTCGCGGGAGTCGGGTAAGAAACAGGATCTATTGTTGCCTGTACTGACCCTACTATCACTCTTACTGCATCTGGTGACTTTGTTCCAGTTATGGTTTGGGCCGCAGTCGTCGTAGGCGATGTTACAGGGTCTATTGTTGGCCTATCTGGCGGGGTCGCATCACTCACAGTGATCGCAATATCTTCTGACGCGTTTGATGGACCATCTGAAACTGTAAAATGTACATCAGCATATACACCTGCCTGGCCAGATATCGGGATCCATGAAAAAATCTGAGTAACTATATTAAACTCAGCTCCTGACGGTAGATTGGATGCTGAATACGTTAAGGTATCGCCATCAGGATCAGATGCCTCTATTTTAAATTGCAAAAGTTGATTTTCACTAATACTCTTATTGCCAATAGAACCAAGTAAAGGCTGGCGATTGACATTCATGACAATGATAGTAACATCTTTGAAACTGGAAAGATCATTGTCTGTAACCTGAAAGTGAATCCCTGGATATATACCGCTCTGCGTATAATCCGGAGTCCAGCTAAAGGTCTTTGTGTCAGGATTAAAACTTGCGCCTGCAGGCAGGCTGGATGCAGAATAAGCTATGGGATCATTATCGGGATCAGAAGCAGTTACTGTAAATTGCAGAAGTGTGCCTTCATTAACTACCTTATCGCTTATTGGATTCAGTATTGGGGTGCGGTTTACATTGGTAACTGTTATGGTTATGTCTTCTGAATCTGTGAGTCCTCCGTCACTGACTTCAAAGTGCACATTTGAATAGGCTCCTGACTGTGTATAGGTAGGGGTCCAGCTAAAGGTAGCGGTAGCGCTATTAAAATTAGCGCCAGCTGGCAGACCCGAAGCTGTATATATTAAGGTATTATTATCTGGGTCAGCGGCAGTTACAGTAAAGGATAGAGCTTGGCCTTCGCTGATTGTCTTATCGCCTATAGCATCAAGGGTAGGCGCTGGATTGACTACTGGGGAAGTTTGTCCTAAATAAATATATCCTGCAGAGAGGATATAATTCAGATCTTCTACCTCCCCTCCTATTTCCTGGCCGATCACGACTTCAGTAAAATAGAAATTTACTGACTCCTCTGGGTATCCGCCGCTGCTAAGATTAGAGATCTCCAGGATATAGTTATCGCTCTGACTGGCAAATGAACCAGAAGGCCAGAGAAAAATCACTAACAGAAATAAGATTATAAACGATCTCTTCATAATCAGTAAGTCACATACGCGTTATACCTGATCTTACCTTTAGCAGAGCCTGTTTGACTAAATTCAATAGTGTGCTCGCCTGCTGACCAAACCACAAGGTTCGTGATATCCAATTCGCCTGTACCTGTAACTCCGTTAGCGCCGCTAACCAATGGATGCGAGGATGTCCCATCTCCTAAACTTGAGTTTCCGCTTCCCCAATTACTATTCGCTAAAGCCAGGATCTCTGATGTCCTGTCTACTCCGTTAATTTTAATCTCTACTCCATCAGGATAATTTCCATCTATGCTTGCCTCTCCCCAGAGGTAGAGCTTGACGCTGCTGGGCGATGTCTCTAGGTGTATAGAAAGTTCGTTAGAGAAAGAATAGCTTACCTCTCCCTGGCCAGTATACGCAACAGTACCGCCCTTTGCAGCATACTCTGCCCTATAGGTATAGGCAGAACTAGTAAGCCGTTGCCTGGGAGTCATCTCTCCATCAGCTTCCACCTCTGTACCGAGCCAGTAATCTTTGTCGAATTTTAGATCTAAGGAGGTGATGCTCCCTAAAACCACATTTACTATGCCACTAGTGACTTGTAAATTAGCATGTGTCTCTGTCCATAAAGGTGTGGCTCCTATTTCAGTATCATAGATTCTAAAGGTAATGTTATAGGATCCGTCTAACGGGGTTTTAGATTTATCTGTGAGGCGACCCTGGAACCTGATTAGATGAGGAATCTTTGCAGCCTCAGTTAGCGCTGATTCAGGGACTACAGAGATAACTACGCTGTCAGTCCCTGTAGCTCCATCATTGTCAGTTACTGTTAAAATAGCAACGTATGCCCCTGGGTCTTGATAGATATGGGTGGGGTTCTGCTGGCTAGAGGTTTC
>CAZWYD010000104.1:1375-3718 GCA_964637815.1 uncultured Planctomycetia bacterium | reverse complement strand
CCACTGGCAAAGGCCTTGCAGATGTCTCCGCCTGAATCCATGCCGCCGTCTGTAATAATCGGTATATATTTCCCTGTTTTCTTGTGATAAAAATCTCTCGCTGCTGATGTATCTGAAGTAGCTGTGACTTGCGGCACGCCTATGCCAAGAACGCCTCTTGTAGTGCACGCCGCCCCAGGCCCGATGCCGACCAGTAACGCGCTTGCCCCAGCCTCCATGAGTTCAAGCGCAACAGTATATGTAACGCAGTTACCCAATATAACAGAGATCTTCATTGATTTTATGAATTTGGCAAGATTAACTACTTTGTATTCTTTGGACATATGATGCACGCTTATCACTGTAGATTGAACCACAAATATGTCTGCGCCTGCATCTTGCGCAAGCTTACCAAAGCGCTCTGCATTCTGCGGAATCGTACTTACTGCTGCAGTTGCATTTTTTTTCTTTATTTCCTTTATCCTCTTTGTAATAAGTTTTTCTTTTATGGGTTTAACATAAAGAGATTGTACAAGCTTTGTGGCCTCCTGCGGACTTGCCTTTGCTATTTTTTTAAGTATCTCGTCAGGATTCTCATATCGGGTCTGGACGCCATCCAGATTTAAAACAGCTACGCCGCCGAGCTTACTCATCTCTACAGCAAACTTCACATCCACCACGCCATCCATTGCAGCAGCAAGTATAGGAATTCTATATTTCTTACCTGCCAGCTCCCAACTCGTATCTACCTCGTTAGGGTTTATCGTAACAGAACCTGGCACAAGAGCTATCTCATCAAATCCATAACACCTTCGCGCCTTTCTCCCTCTTCCAACCCACATGCCCATTGTAATACCTCCGTTTTTTTAGTTCTGTGTATAATACAGTAAGCTCTGCAAAAAGTCAAGTCTTAGGTATCAGCAATACGTCTAACAGCAGCGCCTTAAATGCCATGTTCTTCCAAAAGTGCTTACCTTGGTCTCTTCCTAAAACAACATCCTTGACCCCATGAAAAAATCCCAGGCTCTGTTGCGAATGCTCCCTAGAGATATCGTGTATAGAAAAACGGGCCTCTAAAAAACCTTCTGTTATATCATGCATGGGTTTTGGATTATCTGATAAAATAGACCTTATAGATTCAAGGAATTCCCTTGCCGCAATATAATCAAATTTAAAAACGCCGTATACCTTAAAACCCCTGCATAGAATACCATAGATCTCCTTTATAAATTCCTTTGGATCCTTGATCGCCAATTCCTGCAAGCGCCTGCTTCTCATAAACATGTATACAGTAAAAAACAAAAGCCCTAAGACCAAAAGCCACAAAAAGCTAATAGATGAATAATATAAAGGGCCTTTTTTCTTTATTGGTTTTACAGGAGGCACTATCTCGATGTATAGATCATTACTGAATGTCCCGAGATAAGACGCAGATACATGCACGCTTCCTTCTTCTTTTGGCTTAAGATTCCCTTGATTATCTATTGATACTTCTGCAGTACCGCTGGTCATCCAGTCAACAAGCCTTGTTACTGTAAGAGTAGACTCATCACTCATGGTCAATTCCGCTTCAAGCCTAGTTTGCTTACCAAGGGGGATCTTATCCACATTTGAGTATATCGTAAGAGTCTTTATTTTAAAAATATCTATTTCTTTATTGAATTCTTCTGCGCGAAAACGCTGCTCGATCGCCTTTTTGGCCTTTCCTTCTGTCTCCTTTATTAATTCCTCTCGTCTTATCCTTACACCACTAGCTTCTCTTTTTTTCTTCCTGGCATCTACGATCTGTTCTTTTTTCCTTTTTTTATTGTCTTTTAGTTCTTTTGGAGCCTGGTGCAATAGCTTTAAAAGCGGGATCTTTTCTGGAATCCCTAAAAGCGTGGAAGGCAGTCCTTTTAAAGATAGATTCTCAAAACGCGGGACAAAGGGATAGACCAGGGACGCGACTATTAAAACAAAAGAAAACATCATTGCAGCTACTTTTATCTGCTGCCATAAACTCATTATCTTTTCCTGATTTCCCACGATAAGAGAACCCTTGTTCCTTTTCTCACAGACCAGACTCAAACGCATCGTAAAAATAAAAATCAATAAAAAAACCGCAAGCATTACCATATAGACTGGTTCCTGTTCCAGGGCAAGAGAAATGGATGAGATCAAAAGACACACCGCTATGAATTGCAGCATAGCATAGCTTTTTTCTTCTTTTAGGCCAAAACTTTGAAAAAGCGTAAGCCATGCTAGGGCTATAGAAAAACCCATTAGAAGATTATCAAATGTTAAGGCCTTATCAAAAAGTCCTCCCATTGTCACGACCACTGCTGCAAGAGATAGCATCCCTATAAAGGTATCTATATGCTGGGG
>CAZWYD010000104.1:0-1275 GCA_964637815.1 uncultured Planctomycetia bacterium | reverse complement strand
ACACCGTTTCGAACTTCTTCTCTAAATCATCGCCTCTTGAGATCCTGTAGGCGTATCCTTCCAGGCCTGCGAGTGCTTCGTCGAATTTTCTTGCTGCCTCCATGTCAAGCTGCTCGCCCTCTGCCAACTGACCAAATGTAGAAGCTGCAAGGACTATGGTTATTAATCTTATGCCTTTTGCCTTAAATTGAATGAGGCTTGACAGGGCAGCCATATCATTATCCAGCATTATTGTTATAAGTGTAGAGCTATACGGTGTAATAAAGCTAGCTTCTTCAAGCGTCTGAGATAAAGAAAACTTGCCATCGGAACGGACCTTTGCAAGGTATTCTAACATTTTATGCAGATGCGATTCGCCTTTTCCAAAAGGCAGAGTCATTGCTGTCTTGGAATAACCCATCATCTGTACGAGAGCGCCTTCGCTCAAGAGATATTTCGCAATAGACCCTGCTATCTTCACTGAATACTCCAGGGTCGTCTCTTTTTCTACGCCGATATCGTGTTCTTTTTTCAGATCGATGACTATGGTCGCTTCCTGCACTACATTGCGTTCAAACTGTTTTACGATCAATTTATTATGCCTGGCTGTTGAAGGCCAATGCATGCGGCTCATGGCATCGCCCCTCTGGTATTCCCTTACTCCGAAAAACTCGTGACTGTCGCCGCCTATCCTTGTAGTCTCTACACCCATCCACGAGACAGAGCCTTTTGCAAGAGGCGGAAATGCAAATATCTTGAATAGGCCTGGATAGATCAGGATACCTGCAAACACATTAAAGATCTTTTTTATCTTGAAAAACCCAAGCGCGTCCTGAGAAATAACAGTTATCGGGCCTATCTTCCATAAGCCTCTTCTATAGCAATTGACTACATACCTGAAAGATACTTTCTTTTTAGCTTCTATGTCTAATATAAACAATGACGGTTTTTTCTCGTCAGGCGGCGCAAACGGGACCGCGTCTATTATTTCAAAAAAAGAAGCGTCTATCTTGCGTTTATTTTTAATATCCATCTTGACATTAAGCATATCATCTTCAAATGCCGTGTCCTGCAATGTCCTGCTTAAAGAGATATCAGGAATATTGATCTGCAAGTGTATAAAAGAAAGGGTAAATATGACGAAGGCTATCACGAAGAATACGTAGATCATTGTTATATCAGTATTCCACGCAATAGCAAGAAGAAGAATGGATGTTATGAGGAGAAAGATACTTTTTAAAGTAAACATTATGCCGGGACTGGCACTTTCTTTAATATATGACTTACTATGTCTTT
>CAZWYD010000103.1:2175-3741 GCA_964637815.1 uncultured Planctomycetia bacterium | reverse complement strand
GAGATCTCGCCTAATATGCTAAAGGATGCTGGGTGCAGATATGTGATCATAGGCCATTCTGAAAGAAGGCATATATTCGGAGAAACAGATGAGGATGTAAATAAAAAACTCAAGGTCGTACTGAAACATGGCATGGTTCCTATAATGTGTGTTGGCGAAAAGCTTGAGGAGCGGGACAATGGCATGACATTCGAGGTATTGGAAAAGCAGCTCTCAAGGGGCTTAAAGGATTTTCAGAAGGATGAGGTAATGCGCATTATTATTGCTTATGAGCCAGTGTGGGCAATTGGCACAGGAAGGACTGCCACGCCACAGCAGGCGCAAGAGGCACATAAGTTTATCCGGGATCTTATAGAGCGCACTTATACTAAAGAGGCAGCTGTGAAAGTCAGGATACAGTATGGTGGAAGCGTAAAACCTGATAATATTTCAAATCTTATGTCACAGGAAGATGTAGATGGCGCGCTGGTAGGTGGCGCAAGTCTTGATGTAAATTCATTCACAGAAATAGTTAAAAACGCTGTTTTATAAGGAGGTAATATGTACGCAGTAATCATTACCATACATGTAATCGCGAGTATCTTTTTGATACTGGTAATACTTTTGCAGGCAGGAAGAGGCGGAGGCCTGGCTGACTCATTCGGTGGTTCACAGATGCAGAGTATGTTTGGCACAAAGAGCGCAAATGTACTTTCAAGGCTTACTGCTATATGCGCAGTCGCGTTTATAGTAACTTGTCTGTCACTTGCGATCATCTCGAGTCGCAGGTCTAAGTCTGTTGTAGACAAGGTTAATATACCTGCAACTATTCCAATAGAAACACAAGAGGAAACTCCTGAAAAAGCTCCTGAATAATTTAATTATGCATGATGGTATGCTTAAAATTATAAGGGCCGTCTTTAAAAAGGCGGCCCTTTTGTTTTTATTGCTGGGTCTTTTAGGATTCAGGCCTGATTATGGGGATGCGATTGTGGCTGGCTCTATTGGCGAGCCGCGCACACTCATCCCTATATTAGCGTCTGATTCTGCGTCAGGTGCGATCTGTGGACTCGTATTCAATGGCCTTGTGAAATATGATAAGGATTTAAAGTTAGTTGGTGACCTGGCTGAGCGATGGGAGGTTTCAGAAGACGGGCTTGAGATCACATTTTATTTAAGAAAAGGTGTGAGGTGGCACGACGACGTGCCTTTTACAGCAAAGGATGTGGAATTTACTTATAAAAGCCTGATCGACCCGAATGTAAGGACAGCGTATAGTGGTGATTTTCAAATGGTGGAGAAATTCGATGTCTTAGATGACTATAGATTAAAGGTCGCGTATAAAGAGCCGTTCTCGCCAGGTCTTTCGAGCTGGGGCATGAATATTATGCCGCGGCATTTGCTTGAGAAAGAGGATCTAAATAAAACAGAATTTTCAAGATCGCCTATTGGTACAGGGCGGTATAAGTTTAGTCTCTGGAAAACAGGAGAGAGACTTGAGCTTGTCTCGAATCATGATTACTTTGAGGGACGGCCGTACATTGATAGATATATTTACAGGATCATACCTGACCAGGCAACCATGTT
>CAZWYD010000103.1:0-2075 GCA_964637815.1 uncultured Planctomycetia bacterium | reverse complement strand
CTGGGTCTCGGCAGGGTTGCAACAGGTCCTTTTTTGCCAGAGTCATGGGCATATAATAAGGATGTTAAGGCTATAGATTATAATCCTGACAAGGCGAGGCTGCTTTTGAGAGAAGCTGGGTGGCAGGATAGAGATGGTGATGGGATTTTAGAAAAGGATGGCGGGAAATTTTCATTTACTGTTGTTACGAATCAAGGGAATGAGCAGCGCAGGATGACAGCTGAGATTATTCAGCGCAGGCTCAAAGAAGTGGGAATTGAACTCAAGATAAAGATAATCGAGTGGAGTTCTTTTGTGAGTGAATTTATTGACAAGCGCAGGTTTGAGGCTGTGCTTTTAGGGTGGGGGCTTGGCCAGGATCCTGACATGTATGATATCTGGCATTCGTCAAAGACAAAAGAGGGCGAGTTTAATTTTGTTGGATATAGAAATAAAGAGGTAGATAGATTGCTTTTAGAAGGCCGTCGTACTTTTAATCAAAATGAACGCGCAAGGATCTATCACAGGATCCATGAGATTCTTTACGAGGAACAGCCGTACCTATTTTTATACGTGCCAGACAGTCTGCCTATTATTCATGGCAGATTTAAAGGCATCGAGGCAGGCGCAGCAGGCATTGGCCATAATTTTATAGAGTGGCATGTACCCAAAAACGAACAAAAATATATTAGATAAAATATGATTAAGTACATTTTACGCAGAATAATAGGGCTGATCCCGCTTCTCTTAGGTATAACCTTAATTACCTTTGCCGTGATACATCTTGCGCCAGGCAAGCCAACAGATATGGAGACGCAGTTTAATCCAAAGGTCTCGCTCGAGGCGCGGCAGAGAATGATGACCTTGTATGGATTGGATAAACCGATCCATGTGCAATATACGGATTGGTTAAAAAGGCTTTTGCGATTTGATTTCGGGATTTCTTTTGTTGATTCAAGGCCAGTTATTCAGAAGATAGGTGAACGTATACCAGTTACACTTGGCATAAATCTTGCGTCAATAATCTTAATCTTGCTAATCGGTATTCCTATAGGCGTGAGCTCTGCAGTAAAAGAGAAGAGTCTTTACGATAGATCGATGACAGTGTTCGTATTTATCGGTTTTGCCATACCTACTTTTTGGCTAAGCTTGATGCTTATGGATCTTGTGGGTGTGAGATGGGGGATTTTGCCTGTTTCAGGTATAAAGTCGCTAGAGTTTGATAAATTTAGTTTTGTTGAAAAGGTAATTGATATTGCGCGGCATTTGACATTGCCTGTTGTTGTCTCAGCATTCGGAGGACTTGCTGGGATTTCACGATATATGCGCAGCAATATGGTGCATGTTTTAAAGCAGGATTATATCAGGACTGCAAGGGCAAAGGGCCTAAAGGAAAAAGATGTGATTTACAAGCACGCATTAAAGAATGCGCTTTTGCCAGTCGTGACTATTTTAGGATTATCTGTACCAGGCCTTATAGGTGGCAGTGTCATTTTTGAATCTATCTTCAGCATCCCTGGTATGGGCAGGCTTTTTTACGAATCAGTAATGGCGCGCGATTATCCTGTAATTATGGGAGTCTTGGTGATTGGCGCAGCGTTGACTTTATTAGGAAATCTCTTAGCAGATGTCTCATATGCAGCAGTTGATCCAAGGATAAAATATGAATAAATTAATGATTTTTGGAATAGTGATCGTGGCCTTTTTTGCAATAATAGCAATCTTTGCGCCATTTATTGCGCCTTATGATCCTGGTAAGATTGATATTGAAAATATTCTTACTGGTCCGTCAGGAAATCATCTTTTTGGTACTGATAGTCTGGGTAGGGATTTATTTAGCCGCATGGTTTATGGGACGCGCATATCTTTATTGGTCGGCCTGATAGCAGTGGGCATTTCTGCACTTATTGGGATTTTACTGGGTTCAATCGCAGGGTATTATGGCAAGTGGGTAGATCTTTTGATTATGAGATTTGTGGATATCATGCTTTGCTTTCCAACATTTTTTCTAATACTCGCTGTGATCGCGCTTTTAGAGCCGAGCATAGTAAACATCATGCTGATAATTGGTATTACGAGCTGGATGGGTGTTGCGC
>CAZWYD010000102.1:0-3831 GCA_964637815.1 uncultured Planctomycetia bacterium | reverse complement strand
TCTTTGGTAGTCTTTATGATAGCCCTTGCAGTGTTAGCAGTGCCTACAAGCGCTTTTTCCTACGAGGCTGATATAGTCGATATTAGCGGCAAGAAATATTTCCCGGCGGTGAAAGAGGAGTTGTCTAAAGCAAAAGAGTCTATCTTTATGGTAATGTTTAAAGTGGGTTTGAGTGGTTATGATAAAAGTTCCAGTGTATACAAGCTAGTCGATGAATTAGTTAAGGCTCATCAGCGAGGGGTGAAGGTGAAAGTTATTTTGGATCAAAATATTGGTTTTGCTGGTAGAAGCCACATAGATGAATGGGCGGTTGAAGGTAAAAATGCCTGGTGTTTTAGAATACTTAAAGAAGCGGGAATAGCGGTATGGTATGATGACCCGATAAAATACGTTCACGCAAAAAGCATCGTTATAGACGCAGAGACTGTTATTTTAGGAAGCGCTAACTGGACAGAGTCAGCCTTCTTTAGAAACTTTGAAGCCAGTGTTTTAATCAAATCCAAAGAATTAGCTAAAAGGCTGACCGAACGCTTTGAAGGCATTGAGCTGGATCAGAAGGCCACCAGCCGAGCGGAAAAATCTTTAGCGCCGTTGGCGCTGTCCGGGAAATTTTTAACCAAACCCGGACTTGCCGGTGGGATGATGACCAGACATGATGAAAGGGCTTTTGATTTATATTTATTGCTATTGCGAGAATTCGACGGGAATAACGAGGGTGAGATACTGTTGGATTATGACGCAACAGCTAAGAAATTAGGAATCTATGATCGGATGAGCCGGACAGCCTACCGCAGGCAAATTATAAGGAGCTTACGGAACTTAGAGAAAAGATATAAACTTATCACTTTCAAGCCTCAGCACGGAAAAGAAGCCGTGGTGGTACTCTTGGATTACGAAGACTCAAACGAAACTTATACCTATCCAAAGAAGTGGCGTTTTCAGGTTCCGGCTGTCTATTGGGAGTATGACTGGGATGGAAAGCTTTCCATGAGGGCTAAGTTCTGTTATCTCATTAACCTTGCCTATGCCAGTGCCAGTGACGCGCGACCATGGTGGTTTGCCAGCCGGGAAACGCTCGCTGAAAGGTTTCATGTAAGTAAATGGTTGATAAGTAAAGGAATGCAGGAGCTCAGGAGCTTGAACATTATTGAAGTGGAATACCCTCCGGTCAATGATGGAGACTATCAGAACCGTCTCGCTAAATCATATAGAGTGCTTAGTCTCTATAATCCAGCTTGGTTGGAAAGCGAATGGGATAGGTTGGAGCTGGCTTACGGAGCTGACAATTTGAAACAAGCCAGACGATACGCAAAAATTGTATCCAAGGAGAATGACTCGGAAGTTGTAGAAGATATCATTGTAAAAACGAACGAATATGGAACGGTAAAGGTAAAGAAAGCCTTTGCTATCGTGGCTCAGAAACGCATAGATAATCCAAAGCGGCAGTATAACTACGTGGTAGGTATACTGCGAGGAATTGCAGAGAAAGCTCAGTAACTCCTTTCAGGGTTGAAACCAGCCAAAGTTATTCTGCAGGAAAACCAACAAGTTCATCAGAAAGAAATAAATAGCCCAAATCAGCAAAAGCTGAATTAAAGGCCGCACTTGACCTTGTGTTTTGGGCTTTTCTTTCAAAACCTTTTTAAGCCTGTAGCTATTGAGGCGATGCAGGGTATTATAATATCTTTTAGTTTCAGGGCTAAGTCTCTTTTTAAACTTAGCCCTCTTCTTCAGGATATACTTTTTATTCAAAATCAAACCCCCTGATAGCGATAAACCACATCTTGCCCAATAGCCAGAATAGGGCAAACAGAGAGATTACCGGCTTTCATAATTTCAAGCATTACAGACTGAACCTGATAAACATTAGAATAGACCCGATTAGTAAACCAGCGCTTACCTTGATAAAGGATATAGAAACTATAACCTCTATCTAACTTGAACCTTTTACCTATCACGACACACCTCCTTTTGTTATTACCCCGAACCAGAACTCGCTTTGCTCGTTCGATTCGGGGTTAATTCGACTAATCCCGATTTAATAATAATCAAATCGGGAAAGTCTCATTAAAAAAACATAACTAAAAACCTTTTTTCGCTTAAATACTTCTCCACATCATCATTTAGGTTCTGTCAAGGAGGAACGGAAGCGAAAAATTGAGGCTCCCCGAAGGGTGCGGAGCGCCTGCCTGCCGGCAGGCAGGAAGCGGAGCAGTCCTTGACATTCGAAGCTGCCAAGACGGCGCATTTGTCAAGGATGAGACAAATTTTTTGACCCGTAGAAGGTATGCTAATGTGTCAAGCTTCTTCAGGTACAATAGGTATTTAACCGTTTGTAACCAAGGGGGGCTTATGATTACAGAGTATTCGACCGGGGAGTATGATATTTTTGTCGGCATCGATGTAGATAAGAAGAGTTTTGCGTTTACCATCAAAGACCACGGCGTTATGGAAAAATCTAAAAAGATACCAGCCAGCCCGGAGCAGTTGTATAACCATATCCGTAAAACTTACGCCGGTAAAAAAGTAATCTGCGCTTACGAGAGCGGTCCTACCGGTTTTTGGCTATATGATTATCTTAACTCTCGAAAGATACCCTGTCTTGTAACTTCGCCGTTCTCTATTCCAAAACCGGCCAACCAGATGGCAAAGACTAATCGTACCGATTCACGGGATATCGCACAGAATTTGAAATCCGGAGAGCTTAAGCCAATTCGCGTGCCGGAAGACCGCTGGCGCGAATTACGGCATTTGGTCTCTATCCGAAGTAGTTATTCCCGCGACGGCAAGAGCGCCAAGCAGCGTATTCGCGCCTTACTGCTACAGGAAAGCCTTCATTCGCAGCTGCGCGATCCCGACGCTCGATGGTCAAGCCGCTATATTCGGGAACTGCGCGGAATAAGTTGCGTCTTCGGTGTTCGGCAACGTCTTGACTTGCTTTTGGATAATTTGGAATATATTCAAGACAAAACGCTATCTACTCATGTTACGCTAAAAGACTTTTGCGACGGCTACCCGGATATTAAAAAGCATATGGGTCATCTGCAAAGTATCCCTGGTATAGGCTTTGTTACCGCGGTAACTCTTTTAGGCAAAATGGGTGATCCAGCGCGGTTACGCAACCTTAAGGAATTAGGTGCATTTTGCGGTCTGGTGCCTAAAGAGCGCTCTACCGGTGAGCGGGTAAATAAAAGCGGAATAACTCATATGGGGTCAAGAGAGCTGCGCCAGTTACTTATTGAATCCGCCTGGCGGGTAGCCCGTATGGATACCTGTCTACGTCAATTTTACGAACGGATAAAAAATAGGCATCACCCCGGTTTTGGGTCAAAAAAAGCCGTGGTCGCCCTGGCTAGAAAACTAACCTTGATAATATACCGTGTCTTGAAAGACCAGAGAGATTATATAAGCTATTCCCAGCCGGTCGTTATAAAAGAAAAACGACCAAAACGCGTATATAAATTACAGGAGCAACCGTATTCCTCCGGGACGACTCGGGAAGGATATAGAATCAAGATTCGTCCGTAGAAAGAGACCCGGGAGAATCAATCGAAAAACCATTGAGTGAGGCTGCGGCCCGTTTAGCCGGCAGCGCCACGGATAACAGAAAGTTACGGCCTGTAATATTATATGGCGAAAGGAGTGTATTTAACTATAAAACCGCTGCGGCGCGCTTGCGCTTTGGAAGCGCTGCGCACCTCGCGGAATTATTTATATTCTTAAAAAAAGAAGAAGCTTGACACATTACATAACAGTATCCTTGACAGGTTCTAAATGATATGTTACTTGAGGCTTCCTCTGAGGGCGTTTATTCTTATGCGAAAAAAGGTT
>CAZWYD010000101.1:1317-3960 GCA_964637815.1 uncultured Planctomycetia bacterium | reverse complement strand
AAAAAATCATGCAACACCTTAAAGAATGCGCCAGCATACTCCCTGGTCGCCTCCTTGTATTCTTCTTTTTCAATAAGGGCTTTTATCCTGTCCTTTGAATCCAAGTATGCCTTCCAGACAGATCGCTCAAGATCTTCCTTAAAAAGTTTTTCATCTACTTTGTCTATTTTTTCATTTTTCGCGCCTTTTAAAATATTACTCGTGCGCTCTACGACCTTTGCCGCTTCTAAAAAATACCGCTCGCTCGTTATAGAACCCAATATCTCGATCCTGTTAAATATATCAACGATATCAGAACAGCCTGAATCCAGTACTGCCCTTTTTAATTCAACGGGTCTTATGTCTCCCATTAAAAACTCCAGCCTATCCTTTATATAGTCAATGACTCTCTCTTTTGAAATCTTTAATTTGTCGCCATATAGCTGGATCGCCTTTTCTATCAGATCAGTTATTTCAAATCTTAGAGACTTATCTTTTACAATGAGAATAAGGCCTAGCGCATTTCTTCTTATGCCGAACGGATCAAAACTTCCGCTTACTTCCTTGGTCACCCCTAAAAAGCCAACCACATTATCTATCTTGTCACTAATCGCAAGGATTGCACCTTGTTTTGTCTTGGGCAGGGCATCTTCCAAACCTTGAGGAAGATACTGCTCACCTATAGCCAGCGCAACATCTTTTTCTTCTTTGTTTCTTAATGCATATTCTCTTCCCATCACACCCTGCAGACTAGGAAACTCGCCAACCATATGAGTGACAAGGTCTACTTTTGAAAGCTCGGCTGATTTTTCTATATTCTTTTTCAAAGAACTATCTGTGTCTATCTTGTCACAGATAAAAGCACAAAGCGCTTTTAGGCGTTCGATTTTTTCGAACATATTACCTAAATTCTTTTGAAAAATCAAGTCCTTTAATTGAGGAATATTATCCGAGAGGCTTCTTTTCATATCCTCGTCGAAGAAAAATAGACTATCCTTTAATTTTGCCTCTAAGATATTTTCATAATTTCTTCTGACTAGTCTTATATTCCTGCCGCGTCCGTCTATTACAGCGATAAACTTGTTTGTGAGTCTATCTTTTTTTACAACAGGAAAAATCCTCTGGTGTTTTGCCATACTGGCCCTGAGCACATCTTCAGGCAGGGCCAGAAATTTCTTGTCAAATTCCCCGCTGAATACGACCGGGGAATTGACCATAAACGTTATCTCTTCTAAAAGTATTTTATCAACGCATTGATCTGCCTTGAGCTTCTTTGCTTCGCGCAGGATCAATCTTTCTATCTCGGCCCTTCTTTTACCTGAATCAACTAATTTTATTTTCTTTGAACATTTTGCAGGAGGAATATTGCCGAGTTTGATATCTAAATTCTCTTTGCCGAACAAAGCCAAGACTGATTCTATCGGCCTTGCAAAACGTATCCCTGATTCATCCCATCTCATTGTCTTTGGAAAACGAATGCCTTCTATGATCTTGGGGATAATTTCCTGTAAGATCTCTTTTGTGCTGCGCGGTTTTTCTTTTTTTTCAATGACTATATATTCGCCTTTTGAAGTTTTTTTGATCTTTAGATCGTCTACCTTTACACCTTGATTCTTTGCAAAACCAATAGCCTGCTTTGTAGGGTTACCTTTATCATCAAAGGCGATCCTTTTAGGCGGGCCGAGTATCTCTTTAGAGAAAGTCTCCTGGCTGGGCGCCAGATCCTTTATTTGACAGATCAGGGTATCCTTTGTGCCAGCTGAAATAATCTTGCCAGGACAGTCAAGTTCCTCTAAAAAGGCATCCCTCAATTGCTCCAACGCAGGCCTTACATATCCTGCTGGCAACTCCTCCACATTTATCTCCAAAAGAAAATCCTTCATAATACGTTCGCACGTTCGAGGCTGGACCTCGGCTTTTATTGAATTAAAGCCGAGGTCCAGCCTCGGCTTTTGAGATATAACTCCGCGCATTTCTTGGCTAGGGAGCGGATCCTGCCTATGTAGCGTGGACGCTCGCTCTGGCTTACAGCGCCGCGGGCATCAAGTATATTAAAGGCATGCGATGCCTTTAAGACAAAACTATATGCTGGGTAGACTAATTTTTTCTCCAACAGTCTCTTTGCCTCTTTCTCAAAAGACTCAAAGCCTTTTAGATGCATATCTATATCTGCTTCGTCAAAATTATATTTAGAATATTCTATCTCATGTTTCTTGTGCAGGTCTCCGTATTTTATGCCTGGCTGCCACTCTAGATCAAAGACATTGAACTTATTCTGTATAAACATGACTATGCGCTCTAGGCCGTACGTGATCTCGCAGGAGACATGGTCTACCTCTATGCCGCCTATCTGCTGAAAATACGTAAACTGCGTTATCTCGAGGCTGTCCAGCCACACCTCCCAGCCCAGTCCAGACGCGCCAAGTGTAGGTGATTCCCAATCGTCTTCCACAAATCTGATCTCGTGCGCCCTTAGATCTACGCCCAGTGCCTTGAGGCTCTCCAAGTAAAGTTTTTTTATGTCTCTAGGGTTCGGTTTTACCAGCACCTGATATTGATAGTAATGTTGCATGCGCAGCGGATTATCCGCGTACCTGCCGTCAGTAGGTCGTCTTGAAGGCTGCACATATGCTGTACGCCATTTATCCTTGCCAAGCGACTTGA
>CAZWYD010000101.1:0-1217 GCA_964637815.1 uncultured Planctomycetia bacterium | reverse complement strand
CGTCTTGAAGGCTGCACATATGCTGTACGCCATTTATCCTTGCCAAGCGACTTGAAAAACGTAGCTGGATGAAAAGTGCCTGCGCCCACCTCTGTGTCCAAAGGCTGCACAATCACGCAACCCTGCTTCTGCCAAAATTTATTGAGTCTGTCGATTACTTCAACAAATGTGAGTTTTTTCATAGCATCCTCACCGTCTTTAAAGGTCTATCCAGATTATCCGCTATTATCTTGGCTGTAACCTTTTTTATGTCGTCTCCTACTTCGCGCGTCAACTTTATCTTGGAAGAGATATACCAATCGTCTCTTTCAAAACACGCCAATGTGGACATTGCACCCTTAGTCAGCTTAAAAGAGTTACTGCCAGGCCAAAGCCCGAGTCCAAGCAAAAGCTTTACTTCAAAAAGCCTTGCTATTGCGCCTGGCTCTTTCTTGTGCTCTAACGATCTTAGACTATTTAAAAGCGTCTCGAATATCTCGTTATCTTTCCCGCCTGGCTCTGTAAACACATCTGTAAGTTCTAATAAATAATATGCGATTGAGGCCCTGCCCCAATCCTTCAGGATATTAAAAAAGATCTCCTGCGCATCGCACTGAGAGATAATGAAAAGATCACTCTTCTTTTTTTCGTAAAAGACTATCTGGTCAAGACTGAAGAATAGCGGATTTACGCTGCTCCTGGCGCGATTACCTCGCGCGCCTTTCAAAATGCCATTTACCTTACCAAAATCTCTCGTAAAATAACTGAGTATAAGGCTAGTCTCTCTAAGATCTCTTTTTCTTAATAGTATTGCGTCCGTCTTTTGTATTGCCATAATGATTTCCTGGAACGATCGCGCCTCCTGAGACGACCATCTTCATTGCCTCAGCCACTGACATATCCAACGATACAGTCTCTTCCTGCGGAACAAATACCAGCATGCCAGAGGTGGGATTTGGGGAGGTCGGCACAAATATATTTAAAAGAGTGCTTTTTGTCTTTTGCTGAACCTCACCCTTTGTCCCTGAAACCACAAAACCCAACTGATACACGCCCTTTCTCGGGTATTCTATTAAAACCACTCTCTGAAAAATAGTATTTTTATGAATAAAAAGGGCAGACCATATTTCTTTTATGGTCCTGTATATCGCGCTGATCATCGGCACCCTGTATAGAATTTTCTCGCCAAAACTAAAGATATTCCTTAATACTATTATCCTCGCGGCAAAACCCACCAG
>CAZWYD010000100.1:0-4004 GCA_964637815.1 uncultured Planctomycetia bacterium | reverse complement strand
GTGCGCGGCTCAACAGCAGCGTTTTGTGTATTGCTTTTCCTTGACATGGCTTGGATTTGATTGTGTAGATCCTTCTATACCGCTGATTTAAATTGACCCACCTGTGCTCAGATAAATTGAACCGTTGGCCGGCAGCATAATCAGCAATTTGATACTTTTTTCTTTTCCAAGTAGTCGCTGACTTGGGAAGAACGATATTTGGTTGTACAGACCTTTAAAGCAAAAAAGTCAATGAAGTGCTGAAGTTGATTGAAGGACTTTATTCCAATCATGTTTTCCTGGTCGTAATCTCTTCACTGTCGGATAGTGGTGAATCATTCTATTCGAAGTAGAGTCTCCAGTGTCATCTGAGTCAAAGCCGCAATATACGTCAAAACCTTTTCCAATGAGAAGTGGCAACCATGCTGGGTTCGGATTTGCACCTGATGTTGATAGTGCCAGGCAGTTGGGATGAAGGGCAAAGTAGGAAATGGCATCAACAGCAGATTCAAAAATCGCCACTTTCTTAGTGTTTGAGCCCTTAATGTAGAAACATCCCAGATCTTTTCTTGACCCGGGGGCCATACCATGCCACTTTGAATCAGTCGTTCCCCTGAGCTCAGCCCCCACAACCTTTTTTTCTTTTCCAAGTAGTAGGAAAACAGCATTCGCTCTGCTGTCGGCATAGAGCTTCCCGGAACGAATCAGAGAATCGATCAGTCTTGTAGGAATACAACGATCATCTCTGAGGTAGTTTATGATCTGCTGTAACCTGGAATCATTTCTTTTTGGTAATGAAAAAACTTGATTTGAAAAAGATGCCAACCCCTGAAATGTTTGCAAACAATAGTCGGGAAAGTTATCAGAAAGCCAAAAGACAGCAGTTTTAAAATCACATCTTGTTAAATGTATAACCAGATCAATAGCCCCGCCCCCTCCTGTACCTTTAGTCCAATTCATAAACTTTTGACCGGTTACGGAAATTACACCCTCGGGGGTATGCCATTTCGCCTTGTCGTACTTGTCTGCCATACAGTCTGTTCGATCCAATACTGCTTTGAGGTCAATATTGCGAACGATATTGGCCTTGTTCCCTATTTCCTCAAACGTATCACCCATTATGGATACCCGGAATGTATATGAGGCCGGTGTAATGATTACCCGTTATCGAGCTTGGGCCTCAAGCTGACACAGTTTTTCAAATTGATAACGTAACTGTTCTCCGTCAGGCGATCGATCAAAGCAGCCGTAAGTTGATTGTTTTTCAGGAAAGAAGTCCACTGCTGAAACCCAAGATTAGATGTAATCAAGGTTGTCTTCTTTTTATGCCTCTTCTGCATCATGGTAAAAAACAATCCCACCTGTACCGGTTCGACATCTACATAACCTATTTCGTCAACGTGCAGACAGTCATAGGAGGCAAACGTATTGATCACATTTGTCTCCGAATGGTCGGCCACCGACTGATAAAGCATTTCTATCAGTTCGGGAAACAGAACGAAACGTCCGCTATACCCTTGATTGATTGCTTGAATAAGAAAAGCCGTTGAAAGTCCTGTTTTTCCGGTTCCTGTTGGTCCGATCAAAATCACATTTTGATTTTTCGACATATACTCAAATGAGTCATATATGCTCAGTATCTTCTTTTTGTTGAGATTCGGTTGTCTATCAAAGGGAAATGTCTCCATAACAAGCTTTTCGGGTATCTTTGCCCGGGACAGTCTCATCTTTCTGGAGTTTTCCTTTTTGATTTTGTATTCCTCTTCGATGATGTATTTCAACAGCCGCGTATGGGAAAAATCCTTTTCCCGAGCCATCTCAATGTATCTGTCCCAGTTGGTAAGCAATCCCCTGAGACGGATATATTTAAGCATTTCCGTGATTTGTTCATCCATTCTCATCCTCCATCATGTTGTCATATTGTGAAAGATCCACCTCATCGGTAAAACAACCATCGAGGTAGGATGCCCTGTTCTGGAAATCCTCATTGGTTTCAACAAACGGAGCTTCATAATTTCCTTCTTTCAGCTGCAATATGGCGATACGTTCAAGAGTCTGTATGTCGGTAATACGATATTTCAGAGCCCTTTTGACTGTTTTAATAAACAAGGGCAAGGCTATTCTTTGATGCAACGCATACAGCCGACGAATAAACCGGTGCTTCTGGATACCCTTTTGTTTGAGCGCAAAACTCAAATAGGCCCCTACTTCTTCTGCTAAGCTTTTAAGCTTTTTCTCCTCCCCTTTTGTTGGCTTTTTGCGATACTTCGGTTGATATTGTGGCTTAGGTTGTCCCTTTGGACTGAAGCATTCGTTTTTAACGCCATCTGCCGGCAAGGGATACTCTATAAGCAATTTCCTTTTATGATAGATCTTTAAACAATTGCTGTACTCCAGGATGTTAACATCAACTCGTGAGGTCCCCGGCACCCAGTAGAAATTACCGTCAAGTGGTGTATACCCATATTGGTCTGTGCCCCTTTTGTGGGCAAGATAGGGAGGCGGTACATACGGTGGAACTTTTCGTAAATACGATTGTTCATATTCAAAGGCTTTCAAGGGAAGCAAACGAGTTTTGCTCACTTTCCTATTGATCATTCTCACCGTTGCCCACTCAAAGGCTTGCCTGTTTAAGTCTTCCAGACTCTCAAAGGTACGACCCGGGAAGAAATTCGTCTCTACCGTGTAGAAACTTCTTTCATTACCGGCTTTTCTGTTGGCATGTCCGATTTCATGGCAAACAAACTCAAATCCGTATTGCCTGGCAAACCGCTCCATCTCCAGTGTCATAATCGCGTTCTTGCCGCTTCCTCGAAGTCTGGCCAGGCTAGTATTGTCAATAATACAGAATAGGGCGGCGTAGTCCCAAAAGGTTAACGCTTCGTGGAAAAAGCATTTCATTTTGAATCGATTGAATGAGCGGTAGAACTTTAAATATCGTATCTTCGAGTAGCGGAAATACAGAAGACTGCCTACAACTCGGACCTGTTTATCACCAATTTTAGGGGTGTAGGTTGAGGTGTCATGCTGCATCTCTGCCCCGGGTTCATCGGGAACTCGATCACAGCGCCTCTTTCGTGGTTGGCCAAGGTCAAGTTCGCGTATCATGTTGGTCAAAGTGGAGTATCCTATCTTTTCCCTCTCTTCCTCATTAAGTTTCTCGTGTATCCGCTGAATCCGCCCGTTACATTCATTGTAAAGCCTCAGAAGTAACTCCTGATCGATCTCGATCTTGTCCTTTCTCGACAGATCAGGAATGTTGCCTTTTAGGTCTATTATAGCCCTAACTGTGTTACGACTTACTTCTAAGCGGCGGGAGATTTCTCGTACCCTCATCCCTTCATTATAGAGGTAATAAATGGCTTTACGTTTGTCCGGATCGATCATGAAACTCCCTTATTGCTTTTGAAAAAATTCCCATTTGCCTGACAATTCCTCCTGCTAGAAGGTTGGCCTGGCTGTAGAAAGAGTTGGTTCTGAATCGGGTATCCTTGCTCTTGTAGGTAACCCGCTGCATGTACTTCTGGGTTATCTCCATGTCCTTTAGCATGTCCCGCTCCAATTCTGTACAAGAGGTTGTATTGGCGGATGATTCCTTCAAGCGGCTCAATCCCCAGGATATATTCCCGCTTTTTATCTGTTGGCGAAACTCCTCCGATCCCTTGAAATAACCGTGGGCAAGGTGTTCTATATCACGGATGCTCAAATGCTTGCCGGATACCAAATCTACAAACTCGTCAACATCTTTCTTTGTTACGCAGTTTATACGTATAAACTGCCGGAGGGTGTACATATACGAATAAACGGGAAACTTGCCGCTGAATATCTTATTCTTCACACACACGCTCATTTCCCCAATTATCCCGGAGCGTACACTTACCCAGGATTTACTTTTCTCAAGAAGATTGGCTATCTCCCAGTTGCTCATGTTATGTACGGTTATTAGTTCATCGATTAATTTGGCCTGCTCCAGAATAGAGAGACTCTTGGAGATCGAAAGGCGTAAGAGCTCTACTATTCCTAAT
>CAZWYD010000099.1:0-4007 GCA_964637815.1 uncultured Planctomycetia bacterium | reverse complement strand
ACGAGGTCAGCGGTATAAACCGAGTAGTCTACGACATCTCCTCCAAACCCCCATCGACAATAGAGTGGGAATAACTTTACATTTAAAGCAAGACCTAAAATGTAAAGTTATTTTTAACTCAGAATTTTCTGGATTAGGTGAGCGGCGCGGTTGGATGCGCCTGGGGAGCCTAGTTTTTGTTTGACTTGTTTTAGTTCGAGTTTAATCTCGTCTTGGTTTTGGAGGGTTTCTAAGGTTTCTCTTGCTATGTTTTTCGCGTTTACCTGAAACTGCACCAGTTCTGGTACGATCCTTTTTCCTGCCACTACATTTACAAGACCTATGTCAGGAATTTTTATTAGATTCTTTGCCAGGAACCAGGTGACGAGCGATGTCTTGTAGATGATAACCATTGGCTTTTGCATGATGGCTGTTTCGAGCGTGGCGCTTCCAGATGAGAGTATCACTAGGTCAGCCACATCCATTATTTCGTAGGGCCTGTTTTCAAGAGAATGCGGTTTTATTGTCGAGCGAGAGATTATATTATTATAAATATCTCTATCCAGTTCTTTTCTCCTGGAAAGTATAAATTCAACACCAGGTAGTTTTTCTTTTATGAGTTCGCACGCCTTTAACATAGAAGGGAGGTGTTTTTCAACCTCTTTCGCGCGCGAACCAGGGAGGAGCGCTATTTTTTTAGAATGATGATGAAGATGGAGGTGTTTGGCGGTCTCTTCTTTTTTCCAGCCGGACCTTACTATATCCAAGAAAGGATGCCCTACGAAACTTACCTTTACGCCTGCCTGCTTGTAGAGTTCCTCCTCGAACCCAAATATCACGATCATCTTATCAACGCATTTTTTTATTTCCGCGACTCTCTCTTTTCCCCACGCCCATATCTGAGGGCTGATGTAGTATATTACAGGGATATTTTTTTCTTTCGCCTTCTTTGCGAAACGCATATTAAATCCTGGATAATCTACCAGAATGATCGCGTCAGGGCGTCTTGATTCAAGCAGATCAACTAGTTGTTTGAAGAGTTTCTTGAATACTCCGAGATGTTTTATCACCTCTATAAACCCCACAACTGCGAGCTCGACGATGTCACAAACGATGTCAATGCCGACTTCCTTCATCTTTTTCCCACCAACGCCGAATATTTCTATGTGAGGATTGAGTGTTTTAAGGGATCTCGCGAGGTGCGCTGCCTGCAGGTCGCCGGATGCCTCGCCCGCGATGATCATAAGTCGTTTCTTCTTCATATTTTTAGTTTTTTTAGGATTTTATGAGCTACTAGTAGAGCGTTATATCCTTCGATCCCTGAGACAGTAGGCCTTTTTTTATTGAGCACGCAGTCCACAAAGGAGGAGATCTCCTTTTTTAAAGGTTGTTCTTTTTTTATGTCAATTTTTTTAGAGAAGATCTTATTTTTTATCTTTTTAGAGATCACTGCTTCCTGATTCATGTAGTCCAGGGAGATGTAACAATCTTTTTGAAATATCCGTATCTTGCGCAGGCTATCACTTGTCACGCGGCTTGCAGTAAGGTCACATACAGTGCCGTTTTTAAATCTAAGCCTCGCGTTTGCGATGTCCTCATGTTTGGTGAGGATTTTTACACCTATTGCGTCTATGGTTTCTATCTTTGATTTTATGAGGCCTAACACTATGTCAATATCGTGTATCATAAGATCAAGCACCACGCCCACGTCTTTTACACGCGGGCTAAAAGGCCCGAGCCTGTGCACCTCTATAAACTTTGGCTTTGAGGAAAGCCCTTCTATTGCCTGTATGGCAGAGTTAAATCGCTCGACATGGCCCACCTGCATTATCAGGCGTTTTTTCTTAGCGAGCGCTAATAGCTCTTTGGCTTCTTTAATCGTTTTTGTGATAGGTTTTTCTATAAGCACAGGTATGCCTTGATTCAAGAATGCCCGCGCGATCTTATAATGAAGGTATGTAGGCGTGACAATGCTTACAGCATCCAGGTTTTTCTTAAAGAACTCTCTGTGATCTGAGCACCAGGGTTTTTTTAAAGCGTGCGCGATAGATTTTGCCTTTTCTTTGTCACTGTCGCACAGACAAACCAGCTCTACGCCCTTTAATTCCGAGTATATCCGGGCATGAAGAGAGCCTAATCGCCCTACTCCAACCACTCCAACGCGCAGTTTTTCCATATCTACAATAATAACAAACCTCTCGACAAAAGTCAATGAGCGTGATAATATACTTGACACGTATATTATGAAAGACTATCTACGATTCCTAAAATTTCTGAAGCCGCATCTCTGGATCATGGCAGTCGCTGTAGTGTGCATGATCATCTCCTCTGGCATGGGAGGGGTGTCTCTGGGCATGATCATTCCGCTTGTTGACAATATCCTTGCTGGAAAGACAATATCTATGCCAGGCACTCAGAGTCCGCCGGAATTTATCGTTGGCCTTATAGATAAGATTAATACTATACCAAAGGTCGCGCTTCTCAACTGGCTTGTATTGATCATAGCTTTAATATTTCTCATAAAAGAGATATTTCTATTCCTCCACACATATCTTATGAGTAAGCTTGGCCAGTCTGTGTTAAGGGATGTAAGGTTGACAGTTTATAAAAAGCTTCTTAGTCTCTCAGGGGATTTTTATTCGAATATGCAGACAGGCGAATTGGTCTCAAGGATCACTTTTGATGTAGGCATCATAGTGAATTCTATTACCGAGGGGCTCACAGATCTATTGCTCCAGCCAATACAGCTTTTGATGTATCTTACCATGCTTATATGGATAAAGATCTATTTTTCAATTCCACTGACGCTGATCCTGATCACCATAGTTGTATTTCCGCTTGTGGCATACCCTGTTATAAAGATAGGCAAAAAACTCAGAAAGATATCTGAGTCTACACAGGAGAGCATGGCGGACATAAACTCTTTATTATTTGAGACAATATACGGTATAGGCATTGTAAAATCATTTTCAGCAGAAAAGTATCAGACAAATAAATTTGCCTCGCACAATTTCCGCTATTACAAAATGCTTCTCAAGTCTGTAAAGCGCATGGCTATCATAAGTCCCCTTGGCGAGTTCGTGGGTGTGGCGTGTATGGCCATTGTTCTATATTTTGGCGGCAGAGAGGTGGTAGAAGGCCGGCTTTCAGGAGGCGCTTTTATAGCATTCTTAGCAGCGCTTCTTTCTCTTATAAAACCGTTTAAGAGATTAAGCAGGCTTTATGGTGTAAATCTTCAGGCCCTTGCAGCAATAGTAAGGGTGTTCAATGTGCTTGACAGGGAGCCTACGATAAAAGACAGACCTGGCGCTATCAAACTAGTTGGATTTAAAGGTCGCATTGAATTAAAAGATATAAATTTTTCATATAGCGATGGCCCTGGGGTATTGAAAAACATTAATGTGAGTCTGACAAAGGGCAAGATCCTGGCAATAGTGGGACTGAGCGGCGCTGGAAAGAGCACATTGGTGAATTTGCTGCCCAGATTTTATGATCCAAATAGCGGCGCAGTATTGGTTGATGGCAAAGACATTAGAGACTTCAACATTTCATCTATTCGTGAACAGATAGGCATTGTGTCGCAGGAGACAATACTTTTTAATGACTCGATCCGCAACAACATCGCGTTCGGCAGGCCTGATGCAGGCATGGATGATGTTATAAAGGCGGCAAAGGCGGCAAATGCCCATGATTTTATTGAAAAGACCTCAAATGGCTATGACACCTTTATAGGCGACAGGGGCATGAGGCTTTCAGGAGGCGAAAAGCAGCGTATTGCAATCGCAAGAGCGCTTTTTAAGGATCCGCCCATACTTATACTTGATGAGGCCACGAGTCAGCTTGATACTGAGTCAGAGAGACTTGTCCAGGAGGCAATAGATCGGCTTATGGCGCACAGGACAGTGTTTGTAATTGCGCACAGGCTCTCTACTGTTGAACATGCGGATAATATAGTGGTGCTTGAAGGGGGCAGGGTCGTAGAATCAGGTACCCACAGGCAATTGCTAGAGGCCTCAGGCAGGTATAAA
>CAZWYD010000098.1:0-4007 GCA_964637815.1 uncultured Planctomycetia bacterium | reverse complement strand
CTTTGTATGGAAACTCCTCTTTTCTTGGCCTCCCTTTTCGCTGTCTCAGTAGATATGACCACGTCTCCTAAAATAGGGCTTTCCTTTGGTAGTCCATACCCTTCTCTCATTGAAAAGGCCAGGACATCTGTCTTGGAATCTACATCACGATACTTTGAGTTTAGCTGTCTGATGTAAGAATCTGCCACGAATAAAAGACTCAGCTCTCCTTTATCCTCGCCCATTTTACTCAATACAAATTCAGCGCGCTGAACTATCTTTTTGGTGTCGATCTTTACCCTAGCTTGTAAATCGCGAATATCTACCTTCATTCCTTATTCGGACCATCAGGATATTCCACGCGCGTGTGAAATATCCCTGTGAGTATATGCATGAAAACTTCTGCTATCTTTTCCAGATTTTTAAGCGTCAGATCGCATTCGTCTAACTGACCATCAATAAATTTATTATTTATGATCTTTTTCACCAGGCCTTTTATCCTGGACGGCGTAGGGTCATCCAGCGCGCGCGATCCTGCCTCGACTGAATCAGCCAGAAGCACGCATGCTGCTTCCTTTGTCTGGGGTTTTGGGCCAGGATACCTGAAAGACTGCTCCCCAACATCCTCATCTGTCACCTTTTCCAGCGCCCTCTTAAAGAAATAAAAAACAAGGCCTGTGCCGTGATGCTGCCTGATGATATCAATGATCTTTTTATTAAGCTTGTGTTTCTGCGCCAGCTCCGCGCCATTTTTAACATGGTTAGTGATTATGAGACTGCTCATGGTGGGCGAGAGTTTATCGTGCGCTGAACCCTCGCTGGATTGATTTTCACTAAAATATGACGCCTTTTCGATCTTGCCTATGTCATGAAAATATGAACTGACCCTGGCGAGAAGCGGATTAGCACCTATTGCCTCGCAGGCCGCCTCTGCAAGATTTCCAACAACAAGGCTATGATGATAAGTGCCTGGCGCCTTCATCACCATCTCTTTTAAAAGCGGGTGGTTTAAATCTGCCAGCTCGAGAAGGCTTATATCTGTCGTGATCTTAAAGATGTTTTCAAATACAGGTAGTATGGCTGTCACAATAACCGCTGATATTACGCCATTCGTAAGCCCGAAAAGCGCCTGCGTGATATACGTATTAAAATCCAAACCTCTTACAAGACCCATTCCTATAAGATAACTCATGTTCGCAAAACCAACACACAGGCCAGCTGTCATGACCTGTGACCTGCGTCTCACGTCCTTCATTGCAAATATGCCGACCATACCTCCGACAAGAGAAACGCCCGCGATATCCAGGATATTTCCAGCGATCATCCCGACTAGTATACTCAAGAAACAAGTAGCTATCATTGCCATGCGGCTGTTTATTAAGATAGCTATGAGCATCGAAGCCACTGCCACAGGCACGAGATTACTTGGCCAGGGAGACACCACTATGACCTTTGCCGCTACCAAGACCAAAAAAGATATTACAGAAAGCAAGACCAGCTCTTTGTTTGCTGCTATAAAAATAGGCTCGTAAAATTTTACATAGAGTACCACGATAAGCATGAAAAGCCCGACCAGCAGCAGTATCCCAAAGAGTCCTCCTATTTTCATTGCCATGGACTCATTCTGTTCTATGCCCTTTAGCTTCACTATATGATCCTTGCCAATACGTTCACCCTTGTTTAATATCATCTCGTTCTTCTTTACTTCTATCGTATTACGAATAGGGTTTATTTTTTGGGCAAGTTCGTTCTTTTCTGCTGTCGTCCTTTCTTTATCGTATATTATATTCGTGCTCAAAATGGCTTTCATAAGATCATTGGCAGCTGAACGCTCTTTTCTGCCTCTTATGTCTGAAGAAAAATCCTCTATGCTTTCCTTTAGATCTCCCAGCGTAAAAAAATCTTCTACCCACGCTGTACTTTCAGTATCCTCGATTTTATCTATCACCTTTATTCTTTTTATCTCGTTATCCATGAGCATGGAACTCTCTGAAGCAGAGATTATACCTTTTGACATAAGGCGCTCTATCGCATCCTTTACTGACCCGTAAAACACCTCATGATCTTTTAGGCCCAGGACGCTGGTTGTAAGCGCTTCTGAGATATTGTAATCAGCTGAAAGCGCTGCGACCTTTGTCTTTTTTTCTTCATCTGCCAGATCAGGCTCTACCTTTAAAAGCGCCACTGAGTCCACAATAGCCCTGGCCTTATTTAAGACACTCTGCTGCACTCCAGCGTCAAAGATATAAATAGGCAATACTGAATCCGCGGCCTTTTTTCTTGCAATATCTGTAGCCACGGTGTTTACTTCCCCTTTTATGTTGAAATCATACGGCGCGTAAATAGAGCTCAGCGCGATGTCACCCTCGCGAAACTCTGCTTTAAAAAGTCCCCTGTCCCACTGTATGATCGTCACCATTAAAAGACACGCCAGTATTGCTATAATGGCATGAGACAATAAATGTGTATTCGTTTTCTTATTTTTATTTAGGATCTTTTTCATAGGTTACTCAGGAATCACTAATTCCTGCCCTGGCTTGATCTTATCAGGGCTTTTCAATGTGTCCTTGTTGGCCTCGAAGATCTTCTTCCATTTCTTTGTGGTGCCATATGCCTTATCTGATATCTTTTGAAGTGTATCTCCCTTTTCTACCGTGTATATCCTTTCCCCTGTCTCTATTTTTCCCTCTGCTATAGTGCCGCTGCCTTTTTCCTTCTTATATTTATTACTTGAGTTTGCAGACGGCTGGTAAATCACTTGTGGTTTACTTGATCTGGTAAAAGGAAGCAGTCTCTTTCTTCCTGTTTTTTTCTTTGCAGGGGCAGTCGTCTCCCCGGGGATCTCTTTCCCTGCCAAATAACCTTTATTTCCTTTGCTTGCCACATCCTTACGCGCTGATTTCTTTTCCCCTCCTACAGGAAGCTCTATCTCTAAATTATACATCTTCTTAGTCTTTTTTCTTTTCACCTCAGGCATATCTGAGACCTTGCCTCCAACTATGCCCCTGTTGCCGTCAAGTTCCTGGTCAACCCTATCTACCTCGTAAGGCGTTACCCTTGCCGCACAACCTGATACTACTAAAGCTGTAAGCAGCAAGCTGCAAGCTATAAGCTTTCTCATATAGCCTCCTTTTTTTTAGTTACTAGTTTAATCCCTAATTCCCTCAATTGTTTCGCGTCTACTGACGATGGCGCTTCTGTCATTGGGCAAGAGGCCTTTTGTGTCTTTGGAAATGCAATGACCTCTCTTATACTCTCGACACCGCACATCAATGAAAGAAGCCTATCAAGGCCAAATGCAATGCCGCCATGCGGAGGCGCGCCATAACTGAACGCCTCGAGCAAAAATCCGAATCTTTCTTTCACGTGCGCCGCATCCAGACCTATACGCTGAAAAATTTTCTCTTGCAATTCTCTATTGTGGATCCTTATACTGCCACTGGCTATCTCCACGCCATTTATAACCAGATCATAAGCCCTTGAACGCACCTTATCAGGCGCCGAATCTATGAGACCTATGTCTTCTGGCACAGGCGATGTAAAAGGATGATGTTCCATGTCCCATCGCTTTTCTTCGTTATTGTATTTAAAAAGCGGGAAATTTAAAACCCACAGAAATTCAAAGCCCTTGCCGTCTTTTCGCAGGTCAGGTTTGTCTGTCTTGTGTTTTTCCATTGCCTCTTTATGGCTGATTCTGGGAAAAGGGGTCTTTAGTTCGATGCCTAAGACTTCCTTGAACACATGATAAAACATTTTCTCTGTAATCTTAAAGAGATCGTCTTCATCTATAAAAGACATCTCCATGTCCAGCTGTGTAAATTCTGGCTGCCTGTCTGCGCGGAGATCTTCATCCCTGAAGCACTTTGCTATTTGAAAATATTTTTCAAAACCAGATACCATCAAGAGCTGTTTGAAAAGCTGTGGCGATTGCGGAAGTGCGAAAAACCGCCCCAAGCTCAACCTGGAAGGAACTAGGAAATCCCTTGCGCCTTCTGGCGTGGATTTGGTGAGGATAGGCGTTTCTACCT
>CAZWYD010000097.1:0-4021 GCA_964637815.1 uncultured Planctomycetia bacterium | reverse complement strand
AAGCCGATCACTGTCTCATACATCACTAACCACCTTAACTTTACATTTAAGGTCTTGCTTTAAATGTAAACCCCGTTCCAAATTCTTTATGCCTATCGCATATATTATATCGAATCCTTTTGAATATAGGCTTCTCCAAATTCATCGAGAATCTTTTAGAATTTGGAACGGGGTAAAGTTATTTGCGATTCTTAGGATTGTTTCTTCGTCAAATGGCTTGCCGAGTATTTGGAGTCCCATGGGTAATTTATTCTTTGTAAATCCGCATGGGATCGACACGCCGGGAATACCAGCTAGATTCGCGGAGATCGTGAAGATATCC
Source organism: uncultured Planctomycetia bacterium (assembly GCA_964637815.1). Taxonomy (GTDB): domain Bacteria; phylum Omnitrophota; class Gorgyraeia; order Gorgyraeales; family Gorgyraeaceae; genus Gorgyraea. Next base: position 3,699 of record CAZWYD010000097.1, on the reverse strand, counting down.
GAGAGATACATCGTGAGCGGATCTGCTGTTTTTTCGCCTATCTTAAATGCAGGCGTTGGTGTAGTCGGAGTGACTATTGCGTCATATTTTCTGAACGCCTTCTCGAAATCTTTTTTTATTAATGTCCTGACCTTTAGCGCACGTAAATAATATGCATCGTAATAACCGCTGGATAGCGCAAATGTGCCTAAGATAATTCTGCGCTTGGCCTCATCGCCAAAACCCTGCGCCCTGGTCTTCTTGTGCATGTCGATGACTGACTTTGCCTGGCTTGCTCTCAGGCCGTATTGCACGCCATCGAATCGCGCAAGGTTAGAGCTTGCCTCAGCTGTTGCTACTACGTAGTACACAGCCACTGCGTACTCTGTGTGCGGCAGGCTTATGTTCTCGCAGATCGCGCCCAGCGACTCGAGCTTTTTTATCGCGTCCTGCATAGATTTTTTCACCTCAGGGTCTATGCCTTTGATAAAATATTCTTTTGGAATGCCAAGCTTCAGGCCTTTAATGTCTTTTTTAATCAATGATGGATAGTCAGGCACGCTCGTATCCACAGATGTTGAATCCATAGGGTCATAGCCTGATATTATTTTTAAAAGAAGTGCAGCGTCCTCTACATCCTTTGTCAATGGTCCTATCTGATCAAGCGAAGAACCAAACGCTATAAGCCCGTATCGCGAAACTCTTCCGTATGTTGGTTTTAAGCCGATTACTCCACAAAGCGCAGCAGGCTGTCTGATCGAACCGCCTGTATCTGAGCCAAGCGCCCATATTGCCTGTCCTGCTGCAACAGCTGCTGCAGAACCGCCGCTAGACCCGCCAGGGATGCGCTCCATGTCCCACGGATTCCTTGTGGTACCATAGCAGGACGTTTCTGTGGAAGAGCCGAACGCGAACTCATCCATGTTGGTCTTGCCCATGAGCACAGCATCTGACTCAAGTAATTTCTCAATTACTGTAGCATTATAGGGAGGCTTAAATCCTTTTAGGATATTCGAAGAACACGTGGTAAGTTCATCCTTGACGCAGATATTGTCTTTGATAAAAATCGGCAAACCCTTATGCGCTTTAGCGCGCTGAAGCACCTTTTCTTTATCAAAATTAACTACTGCATTAAGCTTTTTGTCCTTCTGTATGGCATCTATAAGATTATTACATATATCTATATGCGATATATCGCCTTTATTTAATAATCCAATTAACTCGTGCGCAGTTAGTTTATTCAGCTCCATCATGCCTCTATTATTTTCTTGACCTTAAAAAGATTATTCTCTTTATCTGGCGCATTCTTCATGACTTCGTCCACAGGCAGCGACGGTTTTACCTTATCTTCCCTGTATACATTCTTCATCTCCAGCACATGGCTCGTAGGCTCGAGCTTCTCCACATCCACCTTCTTAAGCTTATGCACATAGTCCAGGATCCTATCCAGCTGCCCAGTAAAATGTTCCAGTTCCTCAATAGACAACTCAATCCTAGTCAGATCTGTCGTATATTTGACTGTATCCTTATTGATTGACATAGTTTAGATTAAAATAGCATAGGTGGGTGGAATTGTCAATTAGATTTGATTGGTAGTGCCACTTTTAAGCAATCTAAGCTTAGAGTGCAATATTGAACCACCAGGTACTTCAGCCGTAAACATATCCACTAATGGTAATTCACTAGGATGTATCAACCCCTCGCCTGCTTCAATAACCCCAGTCTCTGGATTTAATAAATAAGGCTTTATAGGATTAAGCTGCCCTGTTGCTATTTCGTTTTCTCTGTATCTAAATGTTTCGAATAACATCGGATCTACCGTGGCTGTTGTAATAAAATCTTCAAAAATCCTCATGCGAATCATTTCCAGAATGACACTTATATTTAGATAAGTTCCTTTGAGAATAACTGGCTTGCCATCGTTAAAATTAAGGCCACTTACAGTAAATTCGTCAGCGCTTTTATGATACGACCTGATGAAAATGTGTTTTCCATCATCCCTTGTCAGAATAATTGGGTAGCGCTGTCTATCTCCTTTTTGACCGTGAGCCCTTTTTTTATCTATGCTAGTGACCTCCAAAGGCATATCAGACCAAAAAGTAAGTTTCCCCTGAATAAATCCGATATGCATAAGATTATGCACATCTGTCAAAATCTCTCGATTTATCTTTTTATTTAAAGCATGGTTAAATCTCTTAAAACCTATATATTTACTCAGGTCATATAGTCCTACACGTTTATTTTTATCCTTCACTTTACTAACATGTACTAGCTCTTCTCCAGTTCTAGCCCAAAAAAACCTACCATCTCTATATTCTAAAATGCAAAAATTTGTAGGATTTTTAAGCTTATTCTCGGCCTCATCAGATTCTTTCTCAACCAATGCTATTAATTTTATATATATGTTAGAATCTTTATATAAAACAATACGATCTCCTCTCTCTCTATACCAGCTCGGTAAGAAAAAAATGTCGCCCATCATAGTTATATTTCGACTTGTCTTAGTGCGCTCCTCACGAATACCCTTCATTTTTAACCACTTCATTAAAGCCGCTTTTCTTTTCAGGCCAAATTCAAGTGGTATATCCAAAATAGAATCTCTAAAAGCAATAAAGCTGGATAGGCTAGAGATATCTATGGTCTGCTGGTCATTCTTAGTTATGCGCCGTTCGATCTTGGCATCGTCTGGCTTTTTAAAAACTATCTTTATGACATTTTTAAGATCAACTAGCTTTAGCTGCACATGAGGCTTGTCCACGCCTTCCAAAACTAATTCTTTAAGTTCGGAGCGAGGGGCTGTAGTTTGTTGCACCCTAACCTTACCACCCAACTTATCTCCAATGGTAATTTTTGCACCGGCAAAACGAAAGCTTTTCTGTAGTGGCTTGTCTGTGCTTCGTGAATGCTTTTGAATACCAAAGGACCCGACATCGATTTCATTTTTAACTATCCATGTATTAAAAGCGGCTATTTTTAGGGCACGTGTAGGACTTTTGATCGTTTCCATGCGTTCAGCAACCTCGCTCACACTAGGCGCCCTGCCTAATTCTTTAGTAAGCTTTGGGACTAATTTTTTTAGCTCTTTTTTTCTCTCCTGTGTAATAGAAGAATTTGATGCTGCAACAGCACCTTCTATTCTATCTTCATTGTCTTCAACATCCAATAAAGACGGGACTCTAAGATGGGTTTTACTGGATAGATTTATAGCGTATGCAGCAGTGTTAAGAAAAACTAAAACTGCAGTAAAAAATAATACTACCTTTAAGTTATAATCTTTTCTAATCCCTAACATAATCTGGTCAAAAAAAGACCCCTCCGTTAAGCTATATACATCTAGTAATATTATACCACAAAAACTGCAGTTTTAAAGGCTTAACTTTACATTTTAGGTCTTGCTTTAAATGTAAAGTTATTTGATTATGAGTTCTTTTCTGCTATGTCGCCGGCTATGGGGAGTTTGAATGTCTCGCCCTGATATGCCTTTATCATTAAAAGGATCCATAGAACAAGGGCCAGTAAAGATAAAAGCAGGCCTATTAATGCGCCTATTACAGGTACAACAAGAAGCACTATGTTTATCACAGCCAGTCCTCCGAACACCACTATGGACTGCATTGCGTGAAATCTTACAAACTTGTTCTTTTTCTCTACGAGGAAAAAGATAAGTCCTGTTATCCATCCCAATAGATAACATAGAAGCGCTGCCAGATTCGGCTGCAT
>CAZWYD010000096.1:0-4041 GCA_964637815.1 uncultured Planctomycetia bacterium | reverse complement strand
TTAAAGGCCTATACTTTGCCGGCGAGATCATAGACATAGACGCAGACACAGGCGGCTTTAACCTGCAAGCAGCATTCTCTACAGGCTACCTAGCTGGCCAAATCCTGTAATACCTTAAATGTCGAGCAACGCTTCTGCACCACCCAGACCAAGGGGTCCTGGGGACGCAAAATTTTCCCAGCGTGACAATTTTGCTCTTTTTTTACACTCGCTCGTCCCGCCCTTTTGTTTAGTGCGTTTCTCATTCTGTAAAGAGAAACTCTTTTAACAAGGGCGGGACACCGTGCCCGCTCGCGTAAAAGAAGCCCCAGGGCCCCCTTGGTCTGGGTGGTGCAGAAGGCATACAAGCGAACAGACCTTCCTTTTAGCTTAAGACTGTAGCGTGACTATTCTAATGTGTCTCAGGCCCCAGCCTGCCAGAAGAAACTTAACTTTACATTTAAAGCAAGACCTTAAATGTAAAGTTAAGTACATATTTATTTTTGGAAAAGTGTTAGGAAATGACAGAGGTTAAAAAGAAACGCGTAAAACTTTGGAAGGAAATTTTTGATCTATATTTAATAAAATACTCGCTTTATTTTTAAGCTTAGATTTGAGCAAATTCTTTAAAAAAGTAAGTTTTTCAGTCATAGCTGTTTGCCGTAGGAAAGTTTTTCTTTTCTCTATTTTATCTATACCATCGAGAGTTCCTTCTATATCTATCATAGAAGGATCCAGATAAAGTAAAAAATTAAATTCGTTGGCCAACAGTAACATTTTTTCTTGATTTAATTTATCCTGCAATTCAATGGGTAATTTGACTCTTAGATCGCCTGTTAAATCAAGCGCCAAATGACTTCCGTATTGTATGCAAAAACTATTTGGCAGCTTAAAAACGATTCCGACCTCGTCCGTCGAACTTTGTCCTTTCCAGAAAGTTAAGCGCCAAGGAATTTGAAAAAATCCATCTTGAACAATTTTAATACCTTTATCAATAGAACAACCATGAGTAGCATAGCTCCATCCATTAATAGGTTCAGGATAAACTCTGCCTTTTTTCCCTTCACTAAGTAATAACGAGTAAATCTTTTTCTTATCTTTTTCAATTATCGATAAGGCCGCTGAAGGTTTGCCTATAGAATTCATATGACTACTGCGCGTGGCCCAGCGAGCTTTAAGAATCAACAGAAGTTCGTTCCAATCATAACTTTTATTCGTCCAAGGCTCTCCAAAGCATGGCAAAACTAACACTTTTTCTTGATTTTCTTTTTTAATCCCCTCTATCGTAAGAATCAAATCGCCTATACTGTCAAAAGTTAGAATAGAATCTTCTTTTTTCTCTAGAAATGATAAAACATCTTCTATTCTGCTCGCTTCTTCCTCTTTGCCTGCTCCATCGAATATCAAATTGTTCCTTAAATTACTTAAAGGCAATCCTGCAGAAGTTTTCGATAGACAGATTATTATTACAAAACAAGCTATTTTTAAATTGTGTCCTTTTCTAAATATCTTCATAATCCACGCAAAAAATTAGCCTTTGCTTAGGGCTTCTATTAAGCTACATATCTAATATAAAGTATACCATAAATATAAGAGCTATACAAGGTTAGCGATAGCTCTATTTTTACTCTATAATTGACTATATTTAGTATATCTGCTATTATAATACCCCTATGAAAAATACGTACGATGTTATAGTTATAGGTGCTGGGCATGCTGGGGTAGAGGCGGCTTTGGCAGCGAAGAGGATGAAGGTTAGGACTCTGCTTATTACTATGGATGTGGATAAGATAGGGTATATGTCTTGCAATCCTGCTATTGGTGGCATTGGTAAGGGCCAGCTGGTGAAGGAGCTGGATGCGTTGGGTGGGGAGATGGGTAAGGCAGCGGATTTTAGCGGTATACAGTTTCGTATGCTGAATAAGAAAAAAGGGCCTGCAGTATGGTCGTCAAGGGCGCAGGTGGATAGATCTCTTTATCTAAAATACATGAAAGACGCTGTAAAGAACATAGATATTTTAGAGGGTTGTGTAACAAGGCTTATTGTAAAGAATAAAATCGCATGTGGGGTAAAACTTAAAGATGGAAGCTCTATAAAAGCCAAGGCAGTTATTCTTACACCAGGCACATTCTTAAATGGTGTTATTCACATTGGCCTTGAGCATTTTTCAGGTGGCAGGTTAGGCGATCCAGCGTCTTTGGGGCTTTCTGATAATTTAAGGTCATTGGGCTTTGATGTTTTAAGTCTTAAAACAGGCACTACTGCGCGACTTAACGCAAAGACCATAAATTTTTCTAAAATGAAGAAACAGCCCGGAGATAACCCGCCAGTCCCGTTTTCATTCTCAACAAAGAAGATCTCTAGAAAACAACTTCCGTGCTACATCACATACACAAATAAAAAAACTCATGATATTATCCGCAAAGGCCTTGGTCGCTCGCCGCTTTATACTGGAAAGATCAAATCCACTGGTGTCAGATATTGCCCGTCAATAGAAGATAAGATAGTACGATTTAGCGACAGAGACAGGCATCAGGTATTCCTGGAACCAGAGGGATTAAAAAGCGATCAATATTACCCCAATGGAATATCTACGAGCCTACCACAGGATGTGCAGCTTAAGATGATCAGGTCTATTCCTGGACTTAAAAAGGCTGAAATCAAAATACCCGGCTATGGGATCGAGTATGATTTTATAAATCCTACACAGCTAAAGCCGACTCTTGAGACAAAACTCATTGAAAATCTTTATCATGCAGGCCAGATAAATGGCACTACTGGCTATGAAGAGGCAGCAGCGCAAGGTTTTATGGCAGGTGTAAATGCAGTACTTAAAATTAAGAAAAAACCTCCTTTTATTCTCGATCGCTCACAGGCATATATAGGTGTACTTATTGATGATCTTGTTACTAGAGGCACACAGGAGCCTTACAGGATGTTTACATCGCGCGTTGAATATCGACTCCTCTTAAGAGAAGACAATGCTGATCTAAGGCTGAGTGGAATAGGGCATAATCTAGGACTCGTGAGCAAGAAGGATTACGAAAAAGTAGCCTCCAAGAAGATAAATATATCCAATGAGCTTAAAAGGATAAAAAACACAAGAGGTTATTTGCGTACCAGAGGCCTCTCTGATGAAGAAATGAAGCAAGTAGACATAGAAGTAAAATATAAAGGTTTTATTAATAGGCAGGCAAAGGAGATCGAGAAGTTTAAACAAATAGAAAAGATAAACATACCAAATAGCTTTAAGTATAAAGGTATACCAGGCCTATCAAAAGAGATTATTGAAAAACTTAACCTGGCCAGGCCGATAAATCTTGGTCAGGCCTCAAGGATATCAGGCATAACTCCTGTTGCAATCTCAGTTCTAATGGTGTATCTTAAGAGATACAAGGAAACCCTATGCAAAAAGAAACAGTCGTAGTTCTAGATTTTGGTGCACAGTATAATCAGCTCATAGCGCGACGCGTAAGAGAGTGCAATATTTACTGTGTACTCCTGCCTTACAATACTTCACTCGCAAAGATAAAATCCCTAAAACCAAGTGCTATTATACTAACAGGCGGGCCATCGAGCGTTACAAAGAAAGGTTCTCCAAAGTGCGATTCAAGGATCTTTTCATTAAACATCCCTATCCTGGGCATATGTTATGGCATGCAGCTAATGGGTTATTTACTCGGCGGTAAAGTAGGAAAGAGTAAACGCCGCGAATATGGCCATGCAGAGCTTATTATAGATAAGTTACCTGTCCGACCGCGTAGGTCGACCTACGCGGTCGACCTACGCGGTCGGACAGGCTTAAGATTTTATTCAGGATGGAAAAGAAAAGAAAAAATATGGATGAGTCATGGCGATCAAGTTCTAAAATTGCCAAAGGGTTTTGTAAGACTTGCTCATACGAAGAATAGCAGGATCGCCAGCATGTTCCATCCTGAGAAAAAGATTTACGGGGTCCAGTTTCATCCAGAGGTCGCGCATACGCCAAAAGGCATAGCGATCTTTGAGAATTTCCTCTACAAGGTCGCTGGCCTTAAGCCAACATGGACAATGAGATCTTT
>CAZWYD010000095.1:3871-4079 GCA_964637815.1 uncultured Planctomycetia bacterium | reverse complement strand
GAAGAGATTTTAAAGCTGTGCACATTTGTAGTAGTCAAGAGGCCAGGGTTTAGCATAAGGAATATGGACCCTCGCTTTCTATCGCTTGATATCAAAGCGAGAGATGTCTCATCCAGTGATATACGAAAGAGACTCAAGCAGAACAAACCTATTGCAGGCTTAGTCCCGCTTAGCACAAAGCGATACATCGAGCAATACCGCCTATATT
>CAZWYD010000095.1:0-3842 GCA_964637815.1 uncultured Planctomycetia bacterium | reverse complement strand
GATAATGTGTTAAAGTTGTCACAAATTAGCAAAACAAAGGGAGGTGCCTAATGGCCCAAGGTTATTGTGTAAAGTGTAAGGCAAAGAAGGAAATGAGCAATGCAAAGGAAGTTACTATGAAGAATGGCAGGAAGGCAATGAAGGGAAAATGCCCTTCGTGCAGCACAAACATGTTCTGCATCATGGGAAACAAATAACGATTTAACCCGGAATAATACGTGACATCAAGACAAAAGGCGCTCTTGGTAGTTGATCTTGCAAGGGCAAAGAAGGCAGAAGATATAGCGATGTTGGATATGAGAAAGATATCCAACATCACAGATTTCTTTATCATTGCGACAGCCGCTTCAACAAGACGTGCCCAGACAATCGCAGACAATATAGAAGAGGGTTTACGAAAAGCAGGCGAATCTTTCTCTGGTATCGAAGGGTACCAGGAAGGGAGCTGGATCCTCGTAGATGCCTATAATGTCACAGTACATATTTTTATAAAAGAAGTAAGGGAGTTTTACAACCTGGAAGGCCTATGGGGTGATGCTCCGAGAAGCAGGATATGTCAAAAAAAGAAAAAAAGACGCTCGAAAAAAACCTCCAAAAGAAAATAAAAGAACTCTCCACCCTCTACGAGGTTGGTAAATCCATAACCTCCACCCTTCACCTAGATCACGTCCTTAGATTAATTACCCGCAAGGCAGCAAAGATCATGAATGCCTCTGCCTGTTCTTTGAGGTTATTGGATCACTCCAGGCAGCTGCTTATATTAAAATGCGCCTATAATCTCGATCAGAATTTTTATAAGATAAAGAAGACCCTTGAAGTCGGCGAGAGTATCGCGGGCCGAGTCGTACAAAAAGGGGAGCCTTATATAATCAGGGATATACGCGGAGAGAAGCATTATAAGTATCCGCAGCTTGCAAAACAAAAGGGTCTGCGTTCACTGATGACAGTGCCGCTGGTGCAGAAAAACAGGATCATAGGTGTCTTGAGTATTTACAATAAAAAAATATGTAACTATACAAAGCACGATGTGGAGCTCTTATCAATGCTTGCTGATCAGGCAACCATAGCGATCGAGAATGCCAGGCTTTACGAGCAGGCTGAAAAGGGTTATTTGAATACGATCCGGACGCTTTCGAACATTATAGACGCCAAAGATAGTCATACCTATGGCCATTCAGAGCGCGTGATGAAGCATTGCATGGATGTTGCAAAGGCGCTTCATTTTCCAGAACACGATAGGGAGGTCTTGAGATACGCGAGCCTTTTGCATGATATAGGCAAGATAGGTATAGATGTCGGCATACTCAGAAAGCCATCAAAGTTAAACCAGGATGAGTGGAAGGTAATGGTAATGCATCCTGTCATGGGTTCAGGCATTGTAGAGCAGATAAGTTTTTTAAGGGAGCTTGCTCCCATAATATTGCGTCACCATGAGAGGTATGACGGCAATGGATATCCTGGAAAATTAAAAAAAGACAAGATACCTTTAGCAGCGAGAATACTCGCAATCGTTGATGCATATGAATCAATGGTCTCAGACAGGCCCTACAGAAAGGCATTGTCGCATAGGCAGGTCAGACAAGAAATTCTAAGAGGTGCAGGCAAGCAGTTTGATCCCAAGATAGCCAAGGTGTTCTTGGACACATTAAGTAAGAAACAGAAAAGATCCCCACATGTCAAAGTTAGAAGAAAAAATAGTAAATCTAATAGAAGAGTCCATAAAAAAGTCATATCCTGACTGTCCCACCAAGGTCTTACCTGAAGTCTACCTTGAATGCCCAAAAGAAGATAGGTTTGGAGATTTTTCCACTAACATAGCGATGCGGCTTACAAAAGAGCTGAAAAAATCGCCTATGGACATAGCGTCGAACCTTGTCAAAGAGATGGGGCAGCTAAAAGACGATATCGACCAGATCAAGATAGAAAAGCCCGGATTTATAAATTTTTACCTTTCGCGCAGTTCAGTAATAGATGAGCTTAAGGATATCCTTGCTCAGAAAAATAAGTTTGGCTGCTCTGCTATTGGAAAAGGTAAAAAGGTACAGATCGAGTTTGTGAGCGCCAATCCTACAGGGCCATTGACTGTGGCGCATGGCAGGCAGGCAGCTATTGGCGATAGTCTTGCGAGGATCATGGAGAGCTGCGGATATAAAGTGACGCGCGAGTATTATCTCAATGACGAAGGCGTGCAGATGAATATTCTTGGTTGTTCAGTCAAGGCAAGGTTTCTGGAGGCCATCGGCGAAGGTTCAGAGTTTCCAGAAAATGGATATAAAGGCGATTACATATATGAGATTGCGAGAGAGATGAAGGATAGAGCAAAGAAAGATGCGCCTGATAAGTCTTTTGCTGATTATGCCTATAAGCAGATCATGACTACGATAAAAAGGGACCTGGATGATTTTGGCGTGCATTTTGATGTATGGTATAGCCAGAGGAAGCTTTCTGAATCAGGAAAGATAAAAAAGGCCCTTGCGATCTTAAAGGACAAGGGATTTTTGTACGAGAAGGATGGTGCTACCTGGTTTGCGTCTACGAGATTCAAGGATGACAAGGATAGGGTCGTTATAAAAAATGACGGCAGCTACACATATCTAGCGCCAGACATCGCCTATCACAAGGAAAAATTTGAAAAAGGATACAAGAAGATAATAAACATATGGGGGCCTGACCACCACGGCTATGTGAATCGCATGAAGGCCGCGTGCCAGGCGCTTGGTTTTGACAAAGATAGCCTTTCAATACTCATATCTCAGCTCGTCACTCTCTATAGGGACAAAAAGCCGATGAAGATGTCTACAAGAGAAGGTGAGTTCATAACCCTGAGGCAGGTGATCGACGAAGTGGGCAAGGACGCAGGCAGGTTCTTTTTTATGATGCGACGCACTGATAGCCACTTGGATTTTGATCTGGAGCTCGCAAAATCAAAGAGCATGGATAACCCTGTCTATTATATCCAATACGCGCATGCAAGGATTGCCAGTATCAGTAAGTTCTCAGAAGGCGCCAGGCCTGATACTAAAAATCTTAACCTTCTTGATAAGCCGGAAGAGAGCAGGCTCATAAAGAACCTGATGCGCTATCCAAAGATAATCCAGACAGCTGCAAATAATCTTGAACCGTATATGTTATTGTCTTATCTGCAGGAATCAGCCAGCCTTTTTCATTCCTATTATAATTCTTATCGTATAGTGACAGAGGATAAAGCAATAACTGGGGCAAGACTTGCTTTGGTAAAAGCAGTCAAGGAAGTGCTTTTTAGTGGGCTGGGCCTACTTGGCGTGAGCGCTCCAGAACAAATGTAGATCTTCGCTTCCATGTTCGAATCCATTAAAATCTACAAAGGTGAGGATGTAAGTTATAATACTCTTGCTAAAAAGCTGTCTGAGTATGGCTACGAGAGATGTCAGGGGATCTCTGAGCCTGGTGACTACAGCATGCGCGGCAGCTTAATAGATATATTCCCGCCTACATTTGAAGGTCCAGTAAGGATCGAACTCTCAGGGAATAAAGTCTCTTCGATAAAAAGCTTCAGCATTACTTCAAGCGAAACACTTGAAGAGCATGCCATGGTTATTATCCTGCCAAAGGTAGGACTTTACCCTAAGAGAAGAAAATTAAAAGAGATCGAGCTTGGCGAAAAAAGGCCGCTGGAATCATTTATAGACATACAGCTGAATGATTACGTGGTCCATGTCGATCATGGTGTAGGTCGGTTCAGGGGGTTTGAAAAGATAGATTTTAAAGGTGAGGAAAAGGATCATATTGTAATAGAGTATGCTGACAAAGACAAGCTCTACGTACCAATAGAAGAAATGAATCTGATACAGAAGTACGTGGCC
>CAZWYD010000094.1:0-4102 GCA_964637815.1 uncultured Planctomycetia bacterium | reverse complement strand
TTGCCATGTACAGCTGCAGCGTGTATGGAGATATTGAATTCGATCGAAGGATTGAAGCTCTATGGAAAAGAGGTCGTTGTAGTAGGCCACAGCGAGATAGTTGGAAAGCCGCTGGCACTCATGCTACTAAATAAATTCGCAACTACTACTGTGTGCCACATTGCCACAGGTGAAAGAGGAAGTTTACCTGAATTTGTAAAAAAGGCAGAGATCTTGATAGTGGCAGTGGGCAAGGCAGGACTTATAAAAGGCGAGTGGATAAAGGAAGGTGCAATTGTTATTGATGTAGGCATAAATCGAGTAGAAGGTAAGCTCGTAGGAGACGTGGAATTTGATAAGGCACAGGAAAAGGCCGCGTATATCACGCCTGTTCCAGGCGGTGTAGGTCCTTTAACCGTAGCCATGCTTATGAAGAATCTCATGAGCACTTTAAAATAACTTTACATTTAAGGTCTTGCTTTAAATGTAAAGTTAAGGAGATTGGGAATGTCATTGTGTGAGAAGATTAAGGGTGGGAAGTTTATACTTACCTCTGAGATAGGGCCGCCAAAGGGTACGGATATTGAAGAGGTATTAAAAGACGCAGAGCTTATTAAAGGTAAAGTGGATGCGATAAATGTCACTGATCTGCAGAGTTCAGTGATGCGCGTGGGGTCTCTGGCTATATGCAAGCTCTTGATCGAGCGCGACATGGAGCCAGTGTTTCAGATGACATGCAGAGATAGGAATCGGCTTGCTCTTCAGTCAGATCTTCTTTCAGCAGCAGTCCTGGGTATAGAGAATGTGCTGGCGCTTACAGGTGATCACCCTGCACTAGGAGATCACCCTGATGCAAAGGCTGTATTTGACATGGATTCAGTACAGCTATTAGATGCGATTATGACACTCGAATCAGGAAAAGACATGGCAGGAAAAGAATTAAAGGGTTCGCCAAAATTCTGTAAAGGCGCAGTAGTAAATCCAGGCGCAGATCCTATAGAGCCAGAGGTCATAAAGATGGAGAAAAAGATCGAAGCTGGGGCGCAGTTTTTTCAGACTCAGGCGATTTACGATATAGAGCTATTCAAGAAATTTTTAGACGCGTCAAAGCACTTAAAGACTACGATTATTGCAGGCATTGTGCTTTTAAAATCAGCAGGCATGGCAAAATTTATGAATAAAAATGTGAGCGGCGTGTTTGTGCCGGATAATCTTATTCAGGAGATGGACAAGGCGCAAGATAGGTCCGCCAAGTCAATAGAGATAGCAGCGCGACTCATAAAGGAACTAAAGCCCATGTGCCAGGGTATTCACATCATGCCTATTGGCTGGGACAAAAAGGTCCCATTGGTACTCGAAGCAGCAGGTCTATGAAGATAGCAATTACTGGAAAAGGTGGGACAGGAAAGACTTCAATAGCAGCGGGTCTATCAATTCTTTTTAAGAACCAGGGTAAAAAGGTAATAGCTATTGATGCTGATCCTGATGCAAACCTTGCTACAGCACTAGGCATAGCTGAAAGACCCACACCTATCGCTGAATTAAAAAAAATAATACTTGAGCGCACTGGCGAAGTAGGCGCATTCTTTAAATTAAATCCAAAGGTTGATGATGTCCCGGATAAATATTCAAAACTACATAGCGGCATACGGCTCATTGAAATGGGCACTGTTAAAAAAGGTGGCGCAGGCTGCGTGTGTCCTGAGAGCGCGTTTTTAAAGGCGCTCCTAAGCCATATCTTTTTAAATAGGGATGAAGTTGTAATAGTAGACATGGAGGCAGGCATAGAGCACCTGGGCAGAGGCACTGCACAGGCAGTTGATAAATTTATAGTCGTTATTGAGCCGAATCAAACCTCTTTAGATACAGCCAAGAAAATAGAAAACCTAGCTGAGAATTTAAAGATCAAGGAAATCAGCATTGTCGCAAACAAAATCGCCTCCAAAGAAGATAAAAAATTTATAGAAGACAATATAAAGGTAGCAGGTTTTGTAAATATAGACCCATTGCTTTTAAAATCCAGGGGCAAAATACCTCAGGATGCACAATTTATAAAAGATCTAGAGGGGGTAGTCAATGTCAAAGCCAACAGGTAATCCCGTGAATGATAAACTGATTGATCTCGCCAAAAAGAATAACATTACTACAGTCTGGGATCGTTTTGCAGCCCAGGAGCCGCGCTGCGGATTTGGTACGCTTGGCGTGTGCTGCAAATTATGTAATCTCGGCCCGTGCCGCATAGATCCTTTTGGCGAAGGCCCGCAAGAAGGAGCGTGCGGCGCAGATGCAGATACTATTGCTGCAAGAAACCTTGCGCGCAATGCTGCAGCAGGCGCAGCCTGTCATTCAGATCATGGTAGAGACCTTACCATGACACTTCTAGAGCTAGGAAGGGGTCAGGCAAAGGATTACTCTATAAAAGACCCAGCAAAACTTAAAAAACTTGCCATTGAATTTGGATTAAAGGTTGATGGCAAGGATGTTCTGAAAATAGCAGAAGAGCTAGGTGAAAGAATCTTAAAGGAATTCGGCCAGCAAGAGGGCGAGCTAGCACTTAGCAAAAGGGCGCCAAAGAAACAAAGAGAAAACTGGAAAAAGTTCAATGTGAATCCCAGAGGCATAGACATTGAGGTAGTACAGACTTTTTCGCGTACTCACATGGGGTGCGATAATGAATATAAGCATGTAATAGAGGCCGCGATTAAGGCATCGCTTGCTGATGGGTGGGGCGGGTCTATGATAGCGACTGATTTAAGTGACATACTGTTTGGATCGCCACAGCCTATACGTGCGGAGGTAAATCTGGGCGTATTAAAGGAAGACGAAGTGAATGTCTTAGTGCATGGCCACGAGCCGACTCTGTCAGACATGATAGTGACAGCAAGCCAAGACAAAGAAATCATAGATCTCGTAAAAAAGAGCGGCGCAAAAGGCATCAATCTTGCCGGTATATGCTGTACAGCTGCAGAGATATTAATGCGCCACGGTATGCCAATGGCAGGAAACTTCCTGCAGCAGGAACTTGCCATAGTCACTGGTGCAGTAGAGGCGATGATCGTTGACGTGCAATGTATAATGCCTTCTTTGCCTCAGGTAGCTAAAAATTATCATACCAGGCTTATTTCTACTTCGCCCAAGGCAAGATTTAAAGGCATGGAACATGTAGAGTTTCATGAAAAAGAGGCGCTTAAAATAGCAAAGAAGATTCTCATAGAGGCAATAGAAAATTATAAAAATAGAGATAAGTCAAAGGTGAATATCCCAAAAGAAAAAATGACTATTGTTGCTGGCTTTACAATGGAAAATGTGTTTTACAATCTCGGCGGCACGTTCAGACCCTCTTACAGACCTCTTAATGATGCAATAATTAGCGGAAGGATAAGAGGCGTGGCAGGTGTAGTAGGCTGCGACAATCCCAAGAATGAATCCAGTATGTGTCATGCAGATATGGTAAAGCATCTTATAAAGAATGACGTGCTTGTGGTGCAAACAGGTTGTTCTGCTGGGGCGTGCGGAAAGGCAGGGCTTCTCACGCCAGAGACTGCATTTAGGTATGCAGGTGACGGTCTAAAAGAAATCTGTGAGACAGTGGGGATTCCACCGATACTACACACAGGCTCATGCGTTGACAACACAAGGATTTTAACAGCATGCTGTGAAATGGTAAAAGAAGGAGGCATTGGCAATAGTATTGACGAGCTTCCTGTAGCAGGCGCAGCACCTGAATGGATGTCAGAAAAGGCAATTGCCATAGGTTGGTATTTTGTGACATCAGGGATCTTTGTTGCAATAGGATCTCCTCTAAGGGTCCTTGGCGCCAAGAATCTCTCAAATTATATTTGCAATGAAGTTGAGTCAATGTATGGCGGTAAATGGGCATTTGAGGCAGACCCTATAAAGGCAGCGCAGCTCATGATAGAGCACATCAATAAAAAACGAGAAGCTCTTAAACTTGGACCAATGATGTATGCTAAAAAAGCTGGTGCTGCAGTCAAGGTAAAAGCATGAAAGGATATAAAAGAAACCACAGAGTGCACAGAGTAAATACTAAATTTTCTCTGTGTCCTCCAAAAGAATATCCCTTGTAAGACATTACAAGAGGTTTTTAACCACGGAAACACAG
>CAZWYD010000093.1:0-4111 GCA_964637815.1 uncultured Planctomycetia bacterium | reverse complement strand
GTATGCCGATATCTTTACGATAATCGGCATCGCAAGCAAAAGAGCTTTTCCCCTCCCAGTTGCACTGGCCAGTGCAACATTTCCCACCCTGATGGTGTCCGATGTGGCCACATCGGACTTATTTGTTTTCTTTTCAAAGGAAAGCGTCTGGCCACCCGCACATGGCCAGACGCTATTTATTAGTGGCTTTTGCCCGCACACAAAAGCCACTCACACAATCATTTCCATTGACGTACTCACCCACCAACAAACAGATTAGTATTTACTTTAATTTATCATAATTAATGTAAAGAGGAATAATAAAAATATCTTCTAAACAACTAATATACAAGGTGTTGCATTTACCCAACTTGACAACATCAAACTTCCGTGCTAAATATTTAATAGAGAGTATATTAATTGCAAACTTTAAAAATTGGAAGAAAAAGACACCTGATAGATATACAGGAGTGTCACAATGTTTAAAAAAAGTGTATCTTTAAAGCTAAATATATTTCTGATAGGTATAGTTTTTCTATATCAGCAACATATTTGTGCCAGTTCTGTATTTAACTCTTCTTCAACCCTGGCTCCTACTTCTAAGACTGATGATATTGTTCATATAGTTAAAAAGGTTAGTCATAGCACGGTAAACACCTACATAAGAAAACATCTTCCCGAGGACCTACAGAGTGATCCAAACAATATTAAGAGATATAAAAAGATTCATTCTTATGGAGTTAGTGCAAGGGTAATACCCATAACAGGACTGTTGGAAAACACGGGTCAGTACGCGCATATTGGTCTAGGACAGGTCTATGGCAGACCAGTTATTTATATTGATGAAAATTATTTCGATCATTCAGTAGTAAAAAATCATGAACTTTACGAAATTAGCAAATGGGAGGCAAAACGGAAAGAATTGGGACTAAAACCAGAGGAAATGCGTCGCTGGATAATTGACAACTTTGAAGTGGCATATGAATTAGCTGAACAATGGCATAATGAGGCACCATCCCTTTCCAGTGTTAATCATCGGAATAGAATTCAACTTGTAACGGAAGGGGCCCATCAAGAAGAGAGAGATGTTAACCTCGCGATAGGGATGGGGATGGGACTGTCTTTGACACTTCATATTCCACTTCATATTCCTAGATTTCTATCTAATATCGAACTATTGAGAGACCGCCTTTTTGCTAAAGGCATCGATCGTGAGCTCGTAAAACATTTCATAGTGCTGATTAAACGTAATCCAAATCCAAATCAGGTAGCCGAGAAAATATTGAAGAAAAAGAGCTTAGCCCTTTTTAAAGAAGTATCGACTAAGATGAAAGAAAAAGGACTGGAAAAGGTCACCCCCTATGTACTTCTTTCCTTAGGCTTACGTCCTAAGACTCAGGCAGGTGCACGTCATTTCCTCAAAATGGTCGAAGGTGCAAGTTTTAGTAGGCTAGAAAGCACCCTTAGAGAAAAAGAACTGCCAGATGATTACGTAGGTTATATTCTGTCTTCTCCATTACGATCATCTAAACCAGAGGTGTCACTTGAAAATATAGTGGATGAAGATTTCGTTATGTCTGATAGGAATGCAGCATTGCTTTCAGAAAAGGCAAAGTTTATTCATCATCTAGCTGATCTGAATGTGACTATGAAGCCGGATGTTTTTCAATATTTGCGTGAGCGTTATGAATCAGTTCCCAGGGAAGGAAAGCTTAATTTTCTAAGGCAGTTGAATAATCTTCTTTCCAATGGTCTTATGTCGCGAAAAGATAAACTCGCAACATGGAAACTACTTTTTGAGCAATTTATCCCTGCTTTCGGATATTTTTGCAATAAAGATGTGTGGCACATTTTCTACTGTCTAATGAAAGACAAATCGCTTAATTCGGAAGAACTTGAACCATATAGATTATGGGATTTGGGTGTAGAGAGCTCAGGTGAAGTCGGCATTAGTCAATTTGTAGATGCCATGAAACGATTACGTACAAATATCTTTCTTGAGAGAAAAATTGAAAGCATGGAATATAATAATCCACTTGTAGCAGGGATAATCGAGCAAGCGACAGGATTCGCAACCGCAACGTGGGGGCATGGCTCAAATAGGGGGTTAGCTTTGTCAGGTTTCATAGAAGAATTTTTAGATGATACACCAGATGTAGGACCATTAGAGGGCATAGAGGATTTTGAAGGAAGATTTAGTGTTAGTAGACTAGGGACAATTGATTATCAGAAAGATGAAATATCCATGTTCAGGCGGTTTAAATATTTAATCTATACGGCAATTGAAATATTAGGAGATGAGGAAAAAGAAACATATGTTGAGGAGATATTGAAAGGAAGGTTAAAAAAGATAATGGAGGACAAGCTGAAGGAAGAGAAAGCCAATTTAGAAAAGGTATCCCACCCTAGGGCAGAGGAAGCAATCAAGAGAAAAATAGATCAGATAGAAGAGGTCATTGAGTCTATGCAAGATGCCACGGATATAATAGATCTGATTGTTGTTTTAACAAATACGCTTACAGAGAAAAGCCTTCTAAAAGATGCTCGGATACAGGACTTCATAGCCATTTCATTGTTTACAGAGGCATTCCGAAAATTTCCTCAATTAAAGGATAGAATGCGTTCACTAATTGGTGAAGAATTATCATTAAGGTTTATAAACGAATTGATATCACTCAAAGAAGATATATTGAAAGTGCATATTTTTAGCAAGAGAGGAATTAAAAGCAAATCTATTCTTCGGTTTATGAATATTAAAATATTTGAGGAGGCCAAGAAAAGGTTAGAAGTGACAAATGAGTCAACTGTGGTCCGGGCGTTTCTGGACAAGCACCTTTTGGGTGAAATGGCAGGGGATATAGGAGATGCCTGCTATACAAGTCAACGTAACATTATGAATTACCGCAGAATGTTGGGGGCTATTTTATTTACGCAAGGAAACAGCTTTGAAGAAAGTTTTACTGGCTCAATGCTTTTACTGGAAAATGAGATAGATGGAGAAAAGACATGGATTATGAGAGCTGTCAATCCAAGTGAAGAATTTCTTGGGAGATGGAGTACGCATGATTTCTTAAACGGTGCTATTGCAATTACTAAGGCACTCGCCTTAGAGTATAATCGTATTCATCCAGACCGCCCTGTGCGATATCTGGTTGTACCTGTTGATTGTTCCGGAGCCATGAGCAATAGACCCGATGTTAATAGACAAATTTCTGATTTTGTAAAAGATGACGATATTATTCTTGACCAAGCGGAAGAATTCAATGGATATCCCCTTAAGCAATCATGTAAGATTGTTATCGACTTAAAAGAGGAGTCAGTTTCCAGTATGGATTCTAGAGAAGATGGACCTTTAGATGTCAGTCTTTAAAAATATTATTTTGAACTGACCTGCCCCCATTAGTTGTACCAACTACTTTGAGAGATTAAAGACGGTTTTTGTATCCATCTTGGTTTTCTTGCCTCTGGTGTTGGGGCTTTGTATCCTAAAGAACTGTGAGGACGAATTGTATTATATTCCCATCGCCAACGCTCTATTAGTACCTTTGCTTCATATAATGTATCAAATATCTCTCTATCTAACAATTCATCTCTAAATTTACCATTGAACGATTCTATATAGCCATTTTCCCAGGGGCTTCCTGGCTCAATAAATAATGGACTTACATTGAAACACTTTAGCCATTGCTGAACCTTCTTCGCAATGAATTCTGAGCCATTGTCAGAACGAATATATTCCGGTATTCCTTTTTCAAGGAATAAACGCGATAATACATCAATCACATTACTAGAATTAAGTTTTCTCTCAACCTCAATAGCTAATGCCTCACGACTGTATTCATCAATAACAGTTAACATTCGTATCTTACGCCCATCTGATGTCCTGTCATGAACAAAATCATAACTCCATACATGATTACGATGATTAGAACATAAGCGTATGCAGGAACCATCGTTGAGCCATAAACATTTTCTTTTTGGTTGTTTCTGTGGAACCTTTAATCCTTCTCTCCTCCATAATCGTTCTACTCGCTTATGGTTTAATCTGCCCCAACCATCTTCTTGCAGCAGTGTGGTTATTCGTCTATAACCGTATCTGCCATATTGTTTCACAAGATTTATCATGTCTCGT
>CAZWYD010000092.1:2884-4255 GCA_964637815.1 uncultured Planctomycetia bacterium | reverse complement strand
GCCCTGATGTCAGCTATTGGTGTAGGCGTAATCGTGGCAGTTATTTTAATCACGCAGGGTCAGCGTAAGATACCGGTCCAGTACGCAAAAAGGATCATAGGCAGAAAGGTTTATGGCGGGCAAAGCACGTATATACCTTTAAAGGTAAACCAGGCAGGCGTTATACCTATTATATTTGCCCAATCTATAATATTATTTCCTGCAACAATAGCAGGCTTTATTCCAAACGCAGGCTTGCAGCGCATGGCGCAGTCGCTCGTGAGAGGGCAGTGGCTCTACACAGTCATATACAGTCTTTTAATTATATTTTTCGCTTATTTTTACACTGCGATAACATTTAACCCTGCTGATGTTGCTGACAATATGAAGAAGTACGGCGGATTCGTGCCAGGTGTCAGGCCGGGCCGTAAGACCGCTGAGTATTTTGATTTCATCATGACGAGGATCACTTTGCCGGGCGCAATATTCCTGGCCTTTATAGCTGTTTTTCCTGATATGCTGGGCGCATGGTTAAAGGTACCGTATTTAGTAGCAAGCTTTTTCGGCGGCACAGCCCTTTTGATCGTGGTCGGTGTGATGCTTGACACTATGCGACAAATAGAATCGCAGCTCTTGATGAGGCATTACGAAGGTTTTATGAAAAAAGGCAGGATTAAGGGGCGCAGGTAATGAGGATGGTGCTGCTGGGTCCGCCAGGTGCAGGCAAGGGAACACAGGCAGTAATGCTCTTTGAAAAACTAGGATATCTGCATCTCTCAACAGGTGACATACTGAGAGAGAATGTAAAGAATGGCACTGAGGTAGGTAAAAAGGCAAAGTCTTTTATGGATAAGGGCGACCTGGTACCTGATGACATTGTGATAGAGATGATGCTCGAGAAGATCAATAAAGATGCTGTAGGCAAAGATTTTATACTAGATGGTTTTCCAAGGACGACATATCAGGCAAAAAAGATAGACGTTGCGCTCGATAAATTAAAATTGTCCATAGACCTCGTCATATATTTTGAGACGAGCCTAAAGACAGTCGTATTCAGGCTTACAGGAAGAAGGCTTTGTTCCAAATGCGGCGCGAATTATCATATCGTAAATATGCCGCCGAAAAAACAAGGTATTTGCGATAAGTGCGGCATCGAGCTTTACCAGAGGAAAGACGATAACGAAGAGACAATAAAAAAGAGGCTTGAGGTCTTTAATAATCAGACCAGAGAGCTTATTGATTACTATAAAGGAAAAGGCATACTTAAAGAGATTTCAGGCGATTTGGATGCAAAAGTAGTTTACGAAAAACTCTCCGGAATTTTAAATGATAGAAATAAAAAATGAGGCTGAGATAGCCCTTATAGGAGAGGCATCAAGGATAGTAAGGGAT
>CAZWYD010000092.1:0-2784 GCA_964637815.1 uncultured Planctomycetia bacterium | reverse complement strand
CTCGCAGATAAATGGACAGCAGTTACCAGAGACAAGAAATTATCAGCTCATTTTGAACACACAGTGGCCGTGACAGATGCCGGTCCAATGGTGTTGACAGGAGTTTAAAAATGGCAAAAGAAGAAGCGATTGAAGTAGAAGGTACAGTTCTCGAGGCATTGCCCAACGCCATGTTTCGCGTTGAGTTAGAGAATGGGCACAAGGTGCTTGCCCATGTTTCCGGCAAGATGAGGATGTATTTTATAAAGATCCTGCCAGGTGATAAGGTGAAGATGGAACTCTCGCCTTATGATCTGACCAGGGGCAGGATAACATACAGGTCGAAATAGATCAGGAGATCAAGATGAAAGTTAAACCATCAGTGAAACTAATATGCGACAAGTGTAAGATCATAAAACGTAAACGCATAATACGGATTATTTGCACAAATCCGAAACACAAACAGAGGCAGGGATAATATGGCGAGGATTTCAGGTATAGATCTACCGAAAGAGAAAAGGATCGAAGTGGCGCTTACCTATATTTATGGTATAGGACTTCGCTCTTCGCAAAAGATATTAAAGGCTGCGGGTGTAAGTCCTGACATAAGGGCAAAGGATCTCAAGGAAGAAGATGTTTCCAAGGTCGCCGCGATCATACAGAAAGAATACAAGGTGGAAGGCGATCTGAGAAGAGATAACTCTCAGAACATAAAGCGCCTTATAGACATTGGTTCTTATAGGGGTTTCAGGCACAGGAGGTCTTTGCCTGTAAGAGGACAGAGGACAAAGTCGAATGCAAGAACAAGAAAAGGACCTAGAAAAACAGTGGGCGTGACGAGAAAAAGCAAGGCTCAGGGAGCCGCCGCCCCAGCAGGAGAATAAAAATGGCTGAAAAAAAGAAGACGACGAAGAAAAAAGCATTGAAAAATATTACCAGTGGCATAGCGCATGTCCTGGCTACCTTTAATAATACGATCGTGACAATAGCGGACAGAAATGGCAATACTATTGTATGGTCGAGTTGCGGTTCCGCAGGATTTAAAGGCTCAAAGAAGTCGACGCCGTTTGCTGCGCAGATCACTGCTGGCAATGCTGCAAAAAAGGCGCTCGAGCGCGGACTCAAAGACGTAGAAGTCTTTGTTAAGGGCCCGGGTTCTGGCAGGGAAGCTGCTATCAGGGCAATACAGGCAGCAGGGTTGCGTGTAAGCGCTATAAGAGATGTCACGCCTATTCCGCACAACGGATGCAGGCCACCGAAACGTAGACGAGTATAAAAGGAGAAATAGATGGCAAGGTACACAGGTTCATCATGCAGAGTTTGCAGGCGCGAAGGAGAAAAGCTTTTTCTAAAAGGCATCAGATGTTACTCCGATAAGTGCGCATTTGATAGGCGTAGCTATGCGCCAGGGCAGCACGGAAAAGGCAGACGCTTTAAGATGTCCAACTATGGCCTGCAGTTAAGAGAAAAGCAAAAGGTAAAAAAGATTTACGGTGTATTAGAAAGACAGTTTAGGAAGTATTTCAAGATAGCAGCGCGCTCAAAGGATGTAACAGGCGAAAAGTTATTGCAGTTACTGGAGAGGCGCCTTGATAATGTAATATTTCGTTCGTGCTTTGCTGTGTCAAGAGCTCACGCAAGACAAATGGTAATGCATGGATTGGTTCGCGTCAATAATAGAAAGGTGAATATCCCTTCGTATTCTATTAAGACAGGTGACGCTATACAGCTAAAGCCAAAGGATAAGATCGTCAAGAACACAAAAGAGACACTTGAAAAGGTAAAAGATAGAGGCGTGCCTGATTGGCTAAAGCAAGACGTGCAGGCACTTAAGGTAGACATCGCGCGCCTTCCTGACAGAACTGATGTTGGAATGGATATAAAGGAACAGTTGATAGTCGAACTGTATTCGAAATAAGGAGGAGTAATGGGTATAAGCTGGAAGACTTTTGAAATGCCTAAGAAGTTAACGCAGGATGAGAAAAGCTATTCGCAGTCTTACGGGAAGTTTGCAGCTGAGCCATTCGAGCGTGGATTTGGGGCAACAATAGGCAACTCTCTAAGACGCATCCTGATATCCTCTATTGAAGGAGCTGCTGTTACGTCTGTGAAGATAGACGGCGTACTGCATGAATTTTCTACAATACCAGGGGTGCAGGAAGATGTGCCACAGATCATATTGAATCTAAAGCAGCTGGTCCTGAGGTCGCATTCCAGGACGCCGAAGGTGCTGCGTCTAAAGGCCTCAAAAAAAGGTGAGGTCACAGCAGAAAAGATTGTAACTGATGATACTGTTGAGATAATAAATCCTGATCTCCATATAGCTACGCTTACGAAAAATACCACCTTTAATATGGAGCTGGAGATAGGAAAGGGCCGAGGCTATGTGCCTTCTGAAAGAAACAAGAAAGAAGGTCAGGCCATAGGTGTAATACCGGTAGATTCTGTGTTTGCGCCTGTTAGACGGGTAGATTTTCATGTTGATGATTCCAGGGTTGGGCAGATCACGGATTATGATAAGCTGATACTGGAGATATGGACTAATGGCAGCGTGGATCCTAAAGAGGCGCTTCTTTACTCTTCCCATATATTGCAGCGACATCTCGATGTATTTTCTAAACTCGGAGAGGTCGAGGTTGAAGAGGACAAAGAAGAAGAAAGTAAAGAGGATCAGGAATTATTGAAGAAGGTGAAGCTGCCTGTTTCAGAGATGGAGCTTTCTGTAAGAAGCGGCAACTGCCTGAGAGAGGCTCGCATAAAGACTATAGGCGAGTTGGTCAAGAAAACAGAGCAGGACATGCTGCA
>CAZWYD010000091.1:0-4283 GCA_964637815.1 uncultured Planctomycetia bacterium | reverse complement strand
GATAGGCGCTAAAAATCCAATTGTCCTGATTGCAGGGCCATGCGTAATAGAGAGCGAAAAACACGCGGTAGATCATGCAAAGGCAATAAAAGAGATCTGCAAAAAACAGGAAATACCTTTTGTTTTTAAATCCAGCTATGATAAGGCAAACCGCTCGAGCATAAATTCTTATAGAGGTCCTGGTGTTGCTAATGGGTTGGAGATCCTGGCAAAGATTAAAAAGGATCTTGGCGTACCTATTGTGAGTGATATCCATTGCAGGACTGAGTTAATAGAGGCAAAAAAGGTATTGGATATGATCCAGATACCTGCATTCTTGTGCAGGCAGACTGATTTTGTCACGGAGATTGCAAAGGTAGCCAACATAGTGAATATAAAAAAGGGCCAATTCCTGGCGCCATGGGATATAAAAAATGTTTTAGAGAAGATCGAATCAGCTGGAAACAGAAATATAATTATTACAGAACGAGGTACCACATTTGGTTACAATAATCTTGTAAGTGACTTGCGCTCGTTACAGATTCTGGCCAAGTATGGCTATCCTGTAATCTATGATGCAACGCATAGCGTACAGCTTCCAGGCGGCGAAGGTGTTGTTTCTGGTGGAGAGCGGCAGTTTGTGCCAGGCCTTGCACGCGCAGCAATAGCAATGGGCTGCGACGGATTATTCTTAGAAGTACACAAAGACCCTGACAAGGCCCCCTGTGACGGTCCGAACATGATTGACTTAAAGATGCTGGAGAAGTTATTAAAGGAAGTAAAAGCTATAAATCGTGTCATTGCGAGGAGCAAAGCGACGAAGCAATCTAAATAGAGATTGCTTCGCTTCGCTCGCAATGACAGGAGTGGAAACAATGTTAAAAAAACGCGCAAAGCAAGTCTTAAAAATAGAAGCTGAATCAATAAGAAGACTTTCTTCTCGTATAAACAAAGACTTTGAGAAGGCAGTTAAGCTTGTCTTTGCTTGCAAAGGCCGTGTAGTCGTAACAGGTATGGGTAAGGCAGGCATTATTGGAAATAAGATCTCCGCAACACTTGCCTCTACTGGCACACCAAGCCTGTGGCTGCATTCAGGAGAGGCGATTCACGGCGATCTTGGCCGCGTGAGAAAGCAGGATATTGTAGTTGCTATCTCAAATAGCGGCGAGACTGAAGAGATCGTACGCCTTATACCAAATATAAAAAAGCTCGGCGCAAAACTTATTGCCATAACAGGAAACCTGCGTTCGACCCTTGCTAAAAATAGCGATGCCACGCTCGATGTATCCATAAAAGAAGAAGCATGTCCTCTTGGCCTTGCGCCAATGGCAAGCACCACTACCATGCTCGCGATGGGCGATGCACTTTGCGCTGCCTTGATCGATAAGAGAGGCTTTAAAAAGACCGACTTCGCGTTTTTACATCCTGGCGGAAGCCTTGGCAAACAACTCCTTCTAAAAGTAGAAGACATAATGCGAAAAGGCGCTCAGAATCCAATAGTAAAAGAAAATGCCAAGGTAAAAAGCGTACTTTTAAAGATCACGAAAGCCCGCGCTGGAAGTGCCACGATCATTGATAATGCCGGAAAATTAAAGGGCATCTTTACAGACGGTGATTTAAGAAGACACTTGGAAGAGGGGCACGATCCTTCAAAGAAAAAAGTAAAAGACATAATGACAAAAAATCCAAAGGCCTTGAAAAAAGGCCGCCTCGCAGTAGAGGCGCTCAGGATCTTACGTGAGTATAAAATAGACGAGATCCCCATAGTAGATGAAAAAGGCCGCGCAATTGGTCTGGTGGACGTGCAAGATCTATTAAAGGCAGGCTTGGTGTAAGAATGAAATATCCAACACTTTTCCATCTTATTTCAGGTATATTTAATGAGAAAGATATTTCTGCTGTTTTAATCGGCGGTTTTGCAGTTAATTATTATAAAGTTACACGCCAGACAGCAGATATTGATTTTTTAATTACTAAAGATGATTTCGAAAAGATATCAGGTTTGTTAGAGCAAGAGGGATATGCGAGAAACGATAACCATGAGGTGTTTACAAAGCTCGAAAGTACCAAGGGATACCTTATGGATGTTGATTTTATGTTTGTTGATAAAGAGACGTTGGAAAAGGTTATTAAGGACAGTAAAGAGGTTATGATCGCAAAGCAAAAATTTAAAGTACCGTCTTTAAATCACTTAATTGCGCTTAAGTTACATTCAATCAAGTATAATCCCAAGCTTCGCGAATATAAAGACTTTCCAGATATAATGGGGTTAATTAGGATAAATAAAATTGACGTGAAAAGAGACGAGTTTAAAGAATTATGCTTGAGATATGGCACAGAAGAGCTTTATAAGAGAATAATAGATAGGATATAGAATACCAATGGAAAAACTCAATCTCCCCGTTATTAGACAAAAAGTTGCTGAACCAAAGAATTTATCAATGGATGATTATGTTAAATTTGTCGGTTTGAATATTAAATATACTTTGAATAGAAAAGTTGATAGAGAATTAAGGAAATCACTATCTGTTAAACAAGCGTTTTTAATAAAGTAGATAAAATGATTGAAGATCGTGCAAAAAAAGTAAAACTTTTGATCCTTGATGTAGATGGTGTATTGACAGACGGTCGCATCGTCTATGATAACTTCGGCGATGAGCTGAAGTTTTTCAATGTAAACGATGGCCTTGGTGTATTTCTTCTTCGTAAGGTCGGAATAAAGACAGTTATCATAACCGCTAAAAAGACCAAGGCAGTGCTAAAAAGGGCAAAGGATATGCGCGTCGCAGAAGTGTATTCAAATCACCATAAACTCGGCGTATACAAAAAGGTCCTGAGAAAATTCCACGTAAAAGACGAAGAAGTCTGTTTCATGGGCGACGACCTACTTGACCTACCTCTAATAAAACGAGCTGGCTTTGCGGTCTCACCTCCAAACGCAGTAGACGAAGTAAGAAACCTCTCTCACTACACCACCCAAAAACATGGCGGCAAAGGCGCAGTCCGCGAACTCATCGAACTGATCCTAAAATCCAAAAACCTCTGGAACACAGCAATCCTGCCATACTTAAAATAGAGGGCAGTTATGTTTAAAAAAATCTTGGTATTAGTATTGTGTGGTATATTTGTCAATGCTCAGGCAGGTTTTGCAGAGATTTCTGATGATGATCTTATTAGCGAAATCCGGGCGCTAAGGGAGCAGATTGAAAGACAGGAACAGAGGATTGGCGAGCTCGAAGAAAGATTAGCTGGTAAAGAGCCTGTGTCTGGAGCTACAGGGATAGTAAGTGGTATTGATATAGGTGCAGGAGCGACATTTGTGGTCCAAGGCACCAGCAATGCCAATGGCGACACTCTTTCAGAAAAAGGCGAAGATGTAACTGACGCCTCTTACTCCATAGATCTTACGTTTGAAAAGGAATTTGAAGACTATGGCACAGCATTTTTGCACCTGGAAACAGGCGACGGCGCAGGTGTAGAGGATGAACTTCAGGTATTTTCAAACGTCAATAGAGATGCAGATGACTCAGATAATTCAGTCTCAGTAACTGAGGCCTGGTATGAGCATCATTTTGAGTCAATGCCAGCTGATCTTATGGTTGGTAAAATAGACGGCACAGTTTTAGTAGATAATAATGAATATGCAAATGACGAAACAACACAGTTTCTCGGAAGGATCTTTCGAAACTCTCCAACTATAGAATTTCCTGATAATTCAGCTGGTTTTCGTCTTGGTGTTGAAATGTTTGATTCTATGGATGCAGCTTTCCTTTTAATGGACGCAGATGGCGACTGGGAAGATGTGGGCGATGAAGTTTTCTTTGCAGGCCAACTAAATTTTAAACCCAACTTATTTGATAGGCCTGGCAACTATCGTTTAATAGGATGGCTGAATGACAGAGACCACACTAAATGGGAAGACTCTAGTAGCGTAAAAGAAGATGGCTATGGTTTTGGCATAAGCCTTGACCAGGAGCTCACTGATGACTTAGGTGCATTCCTGCGCTACGGTTGGCAGGACCCAGATGTATACATTAACGGCGATAGCTTTTCTTTAGAGCATGCATGGAGTACAGGCATGCAGCTTAAAGGAACTATGTGGAATAGACAAGACGACACACTCGGCATAGCAGTAGGTCAAGCCACTCCTTCTGATAAATACAAAGATGCTGGGAGCAACCTGAATGCAAAAGACGAAGGCCACCTCGAGATATACTATAACTATGTAATGAACGAACATCTCACCCTGACCCCAGACCTACAAGTAATCTGGAACCCTTATGGCAAAGACGCATCAAACGGCG
>CAZWYD010000090.1:0-4319 GCA_964637815.1 uncultured Planctomycetia bacterium | reverse complement strand
TCGGGGTCGAACAGTTTTCGCCCTTTTTGTCTCATAAAATGTGACAGAATAAACCCCCAAAATGCAAAATGAAAGGCTAAATTTTCAATTCGCTCCCAGGCCTTCCTTTTAGCTTATATGCCTTCTGCACCACTCAGACCAAGGGGTCCTGGGGCTTCTTTTACGCGAGCGGGCACGGTGCCTAACTTTACTTGGCAAGGCTGGACCTCGGCTTTTTTAAAAAGCCGAGGTCCAGCCTTGCCAAGTAAAGTTAGGCGAGCGAGCGTAAAAAAAGAGCAAAATTTCCTCGCTGGGAAAATTTTGCGTCCCCAGGACCCCTTGGTCTGGGTGGTGCAGAGGTGTCACGCAACATTGAAAGTATTACATTTCTCAGCGCTCAAATACTGCCCAGATCTTTTTTTCTGATAGCACCTTGCCATTATCTAGTGTCTGACCAGTAACTATGATCCTATAGATGTCAGAGTGCACTGTCACAAGGTTTGAGATCTGCCTGAATTTTTCTTTTTTCTCCGCGTCCTCAGAACCCAGCGCGCTGCTTGAGATCAGATCGCCTATGCCAAGACGCAGGCCATTCTTGTCACCATACACCCTGTTGGATATGATCCCTTCCGCGATTGTATCATCTATCCCAGGCATGACACTAAGCACCTTCTTTGACGCAGTGTTTATATTGATCTTTCCATCAATAGAATTTACAGGGTCTAATCTTATAAAATCAAAATGCGCAGCTTCGGTCTTAGAGACATTTTTTACCTTTAGCTCTAGGATGCCTTTCGGCGTAGATATATCGCTTTCTGTTCCGATCTCTATATTTCCAAAAAGTATACTTCCGTCTGGGCCTGGACTAAGAGAAGGCGTAAAACTCGTCCATGTATCATCTGCCAGATGTAAAGACACTGCTATCTCTTCTTCCTCCTGGCCAAATATCCTTAATGTATAATAACCATCCCTGATCCCGTGTTTTTCTTCCCAGCGCCACATGCCTATCTCATCCAGCTCTCCGCTCTCAAAATGATCTGTAAAAGGAGATGCCCTTTGCACGATTCCCCATTCGCCTTCTTCTCCTTCCACGATATGCCCCTCTGCCTCTAACCTTATACCAAAGACCGTTAACCTGTCAGCTGCCTTGGAAACGAGTTCCAGCGGCATGCTCTCCCATTCTTCGCTGCCCAGAGGCACAAACCCAAGCTCGCCAACAGAAGAAAAGTTTTTATTCTTTACTTCTACTTCTGTAATATCATGTTCTATTATCTCTACTACCACGCCTCCTTCCATTATCTCCTCTTCCATGCCATCATTATCATTTGGCAGGCCTGGAGTAGCACCATCCTCTGCCTTACATGAATACCAGTTGTCTGGCACGCCATTGGAATCTGAATCCAAGACATAGCTCGGGTCTGAACGCTCAAGACTCTTGCGCTCTGCAACACTGCCTATAAAATATTCTACTTGATCAACAATATGGCCCATGGGATCTTTAAGAGTAATAATATTTCCTCCTGGCTCGCTCTCATTGGAAAGCAGATCTGACTCAGGCGTTACTGCCTTTAAAAAATGAAGCTCCTGCGATTTCTCTTGTCCCCATATAGATATGAAGGATATGTCATTATCATCGATACCTGATTGCGAATCATCTTTGTCAACGCAGAGAGCAAGATGTTCATCCGGCCCAATAACAGTCCCAAGAGGAATAGTAGCAGGCCAGCTTTCTTTACTAGGGCCTTCCACACTCCATCCACCAAGATCTACTTCTCTGGGCGTAAGATTTACTAATTCTATATACTCTCCATCTGGCTCCTGGCTCAATTCAATTGATCTAAAAGATGTCGAGCCAGAAGAACGATTATTCTGTATCCTTACGATAAGCTTCTTGCCTGAAACAGTCACTGTCCTTCCGTCTCCGAAGAGATCCTCATCCACCATGTCTCTTGAACGCGCGCCGTTTATTTCTAGATCCCCTACGTGCTGGCCTGTTTCACCTGCAAACACTCGAACATAATAATCACCATCAGGGATATCTTCCCACTTCCATGACCCCTCGCCTGGCTTGCCGCCATTAGATGTATGATTCTGATAGAAACTACCCTGCCATGACCAGTCCCCACCAGGATCTTGTGCGTCCGAAACGCTCCTGGTCGTGATCGGCTTTACCATTATCTCATTTATCCTTATGCCTTCAGTGCCTCGGATCTCAACAGAACTAAAACCCTCCTGGCCAAGCCTTGGATATAATTCTATGTGTGAAAAATAACATCTATCACTCTCCTCTGTATTTTTAATCTCAATGTTCAAAGCCCTGTTCTCAAACCTAGTAGCACCAAACCTCAATATCTCTCCATGTTTTACTGAGCCCTGGGTCATATCATTAATTGTAACGTCTCCCACTAATTCATCCTCCACGCCAAAGACACCTATATAATATTCTCCCTCTGGCACATTGATCCATGAGATAGTAAGTGACTCTCCGTCGCTTATATCGCTCTCATAATGCCCGCTCGACCATGTCCAGTCACCCACTGGGCCCCTATTAACAGCAGAGATCCTGTTGTATAGCTTTACTATAATGCTCTGGCTGAAATCCTCATCGCACGCATCCATTATATTGACTGCTTTCTGGAACGGGTCCCTTACGCCTGCATCCTCCAGAAGTATTGCCAGTGTCGCGGCATCCATAAAATTTATATTCTCTCTTATACGGCCTTCCACATCGAGATTTTTGTCAACAGAATATGAGGTTATGTAGGCGTAAATCTTTTTAAAAATGTTCTCTGAAATAGAGCTTATCTTGGCGAGCTCAAACGGTGTCTGGAACGCACTATCGTCTCCATAAGGAATGCTTGCAACAAATTCCATCGGCTCATCAATGCCCTCGCCTGCCTCATCAATAATGCCGTCAGCATTATTGTCTATGCCGTCTGATACAAGGATCCTCTGATTTTGATTATCGTCCACACCTGATGCGCCTGGCTCACCATCAAGGCCATATCTAAAATCCAGTATCTCCTCGTATGAGCTTTGAGAATCATCTATTTCAAAAGAGGCAAGGAACTTCTGCAAATCCAGCTCGTACGGCGTCCACCCCTCTGTGGTCTTCAAAGGAGAGAGATTGTGTTTTGTAGCAATATTTATATTTAAAAGGCTTGTCTGGTCTCTTACTAAAACTGCGTAACGGCCTACTGGCTCGTCCAGATCATCATATACATATATCCACTTTGAATCCATCTCTTCATCACCATCATTATCAATATCTGCGCCTGAAAATATTGTATACCATTTATCTTCAAAGCTATCGATTCCTCTCTCGTCTTCTTTTAAGACCGACTGCGCGTAGCTGACGCCTGCCTCTGCCAGATAAGACGCCTTTGTGGCCTCGAGATAATTATTCGCAGCCTTCAGTTCCAAACGCATGGTAAAGGCAAAGGATACTGCCATTATGCCAGCCACTGCCAAGACGCTTACAACCAGGATTAAAGCAATACCTTTATCTTCCCTCATTATTCCTTATTATCCCTTAATTAAAAAGCCCTGTCCACCTTAAAGGTGGACAGGGCCAAAAAGTTACAATCAAATCTACAAGCCTTATTTGCCCTTCATCTTATTTACCAGATCCTGCATCATCTTTCCAGCAAGATCTTTTGAACCCAAGCCTACTGCTATAGCCAGCGCCAAGCCCATTGAAGCAAGAATGATATTGATAGTAAGATTTAACACGCTGGAAGCGATATTTAACTGCTCAAGTGTTATTATGGCAGCAAATATCATGATTACTGTCTGCGTGGCCTGACCAAGAAATTTTGCCTGGGTAATACCCGCATTGCTCGAAGCAGTACGCACTATAGTGCCTACCATGCTTGAGAAAAATATACCGAGTGACAAAATAAACATGGCTGCTATCACGTTTGGTATATAAAGGATTACCTTATCCAGCAATGCTGCTGCTACTGTCATACCAAGGGCATTCAAGGCAGTCATAAATACCATTAACATTATAAGCCAATAGATAAGTACGCCGATGAGTTCTGAGACTGTCTGTCTTATGCCGCCGCGGCGAAGAATATCGCCAAGCCCTGATTTTTCACTAGCAGTATCAAGCTGGATCAGCTTTAATACCTTTACTACTACGTTCTTCAGTGCCCCAGCTATGATCCAGCCAGCTATCAATATTACAAGCACGCCTATAAACGTAGGCAAGAATCCAGCTACCCTCGCCAGCATCTCTGTTACTGGCTCCATTACTACAGCATTCCAATCCATAAACACCTCCCTTTCTATAGATGAAGAAGTATACCTGATGATTCTCAAATCGTCAAGGGTAGTTA
>CAZWYD010000089.1:0-4424 GCA_964637815.1 uncultured Planctomycetia bacterium | reverse complement strand
ATGATGAAGATAAATCTTTCAAAGAAAGAAATGACAAAGGCGGTCATTGACACATTGAAGCTTAACTCGCTGGATGACGCCTACATCAGACTTATTGTGACAAGAGGCATTGGCGACTTGGGTCTTGACCCAAGAAAGTGTAAGGCCCCCTCAATTATAATCATTACTGACAAGATCCAGCTCTATCCAGAGAAGCTGTACAAGGAGGGCCTTAAGCTTATCACAGTGCCTACTCCCAGAAACATCCCTGAGGCATTGAATCCGCAGATAAAATCATTAAACTATCTTAATAACATCCTGGCTAAGATAGAGGCGGTAAATAATGGTTATGAAGAAGCGCTTATGTTTACTGCATCAGGCTATGTGGCAGAGTGTACAGGGGACAATATCTTTATCGTAAAAGGTGATTCTCTTATTACACCTCCTGCATATCTTGGGATTCTAAAAGGCATTACGCGGGACGCGGTAATGGGTATTGCAAAGAAACTTGGCTTTGATGTTAGAGAGGATGTGCTCACAAGGCACAATCTATTTACTGCAGACGAGTGTTTCCTAACAGGCACAGCAGCTGAGATCATACCTGTTGTGAGTATTGAGAAAAGGACTATTGGCTCAGGAAAACCAGGGAAGATGACATTGAAGCTGATGAAGGAATTCAAGGAGCTCACTAAGAAAGATGGTGTAAAATATTAACCGGAGGTCGACATGCTTTGCGACACTTGCAAAAAAACTCAGGCAACAGTGCATTTGACAGAGATCATAGATGATAAGATGACAGAGCTTCACCTGTGTGAGGAATGCGCGCAGAAAAAAGGCGCGCAGATGGAGAGTCATTTTGGCCTGGCAGATCTTTTAGCTGGTCTTGCAGATCTAGGCGGTGGCCAGTTTACCAAGGCAAAGAAAGAGACACAGGTCAAGTGTCCGCGATGCGGCCTTACCTACGAGGATTTTAAAAAGGTAGGGAGATTGGGCTGTGGTGAATGTTATTCTGCGTTCAGAGAGGCGCTTCTACCTCTTCTAAAAAGGATACACGGCTCCACGCAGCATTACGGCAAATCTCCAAAAAAGACGACAAAGACTGTAAAGTCAGTAAAGAGCAAAAATGAATTACAGGAACTAAAAGATAAGCTGCAAAAGGCAATACAGATAGAGGAATTTGAGGAAGCAGCGAAGGTGCGCGACAAAATACGTGATCTAGAAAGGAAAAAGAAAAAATAACTTTACTTGGCAAGGCTGGACCTCGGCTTTTTTAAAAAAGCCGAGGTCCAGCCTTGCCAAGTAAAGTTATTTGGGAGGATTGTGGATGAAGATAGATGATCTTGTAGGTAACCAAGGTGAATGGCTGAGGAGTACTGGGCCGAATTCTGACATCGTGATGTCTTCGCGCATCCGGCTGGCAAGGAATCTGGCAAAATATCCTTTTGCACACTGGGCGAGCAAAAAAGAACAGCAAGAAGTATGGCAGACTACAAGGGATACTATCAAATCTTTAAAGAAAATCAAGGGTTCCTTGTGCCTGGACATAGGAAAAATAGATTCTATAGACAGGCAGTTTCTGATGGAAAGGCATCTGATGAGCAAGGAACACACTGTAGACGCAGAGAACAAGGGCCTGTGTGTGAGCGACAGGGAAATCATAAGTATAATGGTAAACGAGGAAGATCATTTGCGCATCCAGGTCATGAAATCAGGCTTTGACCTTAGAGATGCCTGGCGCATAATCAATGATATTGATAATGAACTTGGCGCTTCTTTAAATTACGCATATTCTATGGATTTCGGATATTTGACAGCGTGCCCGACAAATACTGGCACAGGTATGCGCGCGTCAGTGATGCTGCACCTGCCGTCGCTGGTGATGACAAAGCAGATCGCCAAGGTCTTGCAGGCGATCACTAAACTTAGCCTTACTGCAAGAGGCCTATACGGAGAAGGCACAGAGGCAAGTGGAAATTTTTTCCAGATATCAAATCAGGTCTCTCTGGGCCATGCAGAAGAGGATATAATTGATAACATAGAAAGGATCATCAAGCAGATCATAGGCCATGAGCAGAGTGCAAGGGAATCACTTGTTGCGCAAAATAAAAATGCCCTTGCAGACAGGATCTGGCGGGCGTATGGGACATTGAAAAACGCATATATCATCTCGAGCAACGAGACTATTGATCTTCTCTCGCTTGTGAGGCTGGGCGTTGATCTTGATTTAATAAAGGAAGTGGATCGTGCACTTATAAATGAACTATTTATAATCATACAACCAGCACATCTTCAAAAGCTAGAGAAAAAGAAACTCAATCCAAATGAAAGAGACGTAAAACGCGCACAGATAATCAGGGAGAAACTAGGAAAATAGGAGGGTCGTAAGATGTTCAACAGATTCACGGAACGCGCACGCAAGGTGATATTACTTGCAAAGGAAGAGGCAAAGAGATTCAATCATGACTACATTGGCACTGAACATATCCTTCTGGGGCTTGTCAGGGAAGGCGAGGGTGTAGCTGCAGTGGTGCTTCAGAAGATGGGACTTAGCCTTCAGCAGATACGTCTTGAGATAGAAAAACTTGTAAAGCCAGGGCCGAGCACAGTTATTTCAGGCGATATACCTTTTACGCCAAAGGCAAAAAAGGCAGTAGAGTTTTCCGGCGAAGAGGCGCGTGCGCTTGGCCATAATTACATTGGCACAGAACATCTTTTGTTAGGGCTTATACGAGAAGGAGAGGGTGTTGCTTCTCAGGTACTCTTAAATATGGGCGTGGATCTTGATAAGGTCAGGCGCGAAGTGGTCGAGCTTTTAGGCTCTGCAACGCCAGGCTTTAGCACTGGGCCGCAGCAGCAGAAGGGGCCTGGAGGAGGTCGCGCACCAGGCGCAAAATCAAGTTCAAAGACGCCCGCGCTTGACGCATTTGGCAGGAACCTTTCGCAGCTCGCGCGTGATAATAAATTAGATCCTGTAATCGGAAGACAGAATGAGATCGAAAGGGTGATCCAGATACTTTCAAGACGTACGAAGAATAATCCAGTACTGCTCGGCGAGGCAGGCGTGGGCAAGACTGCTATTGTGGAGGGCCTTGCGCAGAAGATAATAAAAGGAGACATTCCAGAGTTATTGAAGAATAAAAAAGTTATTATTCTGGACCTTGCGCTCATGGTCGCTGGCACTAAATACAGAGGCCAGTTTGAAGAAAGAATAAAGGCGATCATGGATGAGATAAAGCGCTCGAGCGATATAATTATCTTTATAGATGAGCTTCATACATTGGTAGGAGCAGGCGGCGCAGAGGGCGCCATAGACGCATCAAATATCTTAAAGCCAGCGCTTTCGCGAGGTGAGATCCAGTGCATTGGAGCTACTACCCTGGATGAATATCGTAAGCACATAGAAAAAGACGCAGCGCTTGAGAGGCGATTCCAGACAATAATGGTGGATCCGCCAACAGTAGATGAGACTATCGAGATACTCAAGGGCTTAAGGGATAGATATGAGGCGCATCACAAGGTGGAGATCACAGATGATGCAGTCGAGGCAGCGAGCAAGTTTTCAGATAGATATATTGCTGGTAGGTTCCTGCCGGACAAGGCGATTGACCTGATAGATGAGGCTGGTGCAAAGGCAAGACTCTCTATCATGACTGCTACTCCTGAGATAAAGGAGTTAGAGGTTAAGGCAGAAGAGATAAAAAAAGAAAAAGACGCTGCTATAAAGGACCAGGACTTTGAAAAGGCAGCGGGCCTAAGGGATAAAGAAAAAGAGAGTCGCAAAAAACTCGATAAAACCAAACAGCAGTGGAAGAAGGCGCGGATGGAGGCAAGGCCAAAGGTCGACGAAGAACTGATAGCGAATATTGTTTCGAAATGGACAGGCATTCCTGTAGTGAGGATGGAACAGAAAGAGGGCGAGAGGCTCTTGAAGATGGAGGATGAGCTTCACAAGAAGATCATTGGGCAGGATGAGGCAATAACTGCCATTGCCCGTGCAGTGAGGCGTTCTCGCGCAGGCATAAAAAATCCAAAAAGGCCCATAGGCTCTTTTGTATTTCTTGGGCCGACTGGAGTGGGAAAGACACATCTTGGAAGGGTCTTGGCAGAATTTATGTTCGGGGACGAGAATGCACTTATACAGATCGACATGTCAGAGTACATGGAAAAGTTTAATGTCTCGCGTCTTGTAGGTGCGCCTCCTGGCTATGTTGGATACGAAGAAGGCGGACAGCTTACTGAAAAGGTAAGGCGCAGGCCTTATTCTGTGGTGCTCCTGGATGAGATAGAAAAGGCACACCCTGATGTATTTAATCTCCTTCTTCAGGTACTGGAAGATGGGAGACTTACAGACAGCTTTGGAAGAAAAGTAGATTTTAGGAATACAATACTCATCATGACTTCGAACGTGGGCGCTGATATCTTTAGAAAGCAGGGCTCCATTGGTT
>CAZWYD010000088.1:0-4477 GCA_964637815.1 uncultured Planctomycetia bacterium | reverse complement strand
CAACACAACGGAAATAATGGCTTACCTGTGGATTCCGGGGTTCATAGACATCAAACCAGGGGTCTGACCATCCTGGTGGATGGGATTTTGCTTGGGCAGATTAAAGGGCTGAAACAACATGTGATCGACGCCGCAAAGACCTATGGGTTTAACGCAAAGATCAAGCCGATCAAGAAGACGGCACAGGGGACGATTGAATCCTTAGATAAACAGGTGAAAGCGGTATACCTGACGCCGGGGATTCGAATGCCTGATGCCCAGAGAAAATTACTCGTCAAACAGCTCAATGAACGGGAAGTTTTTACTTTCTCCGGGGTTGGCGCAGTGGATATTAAAAACGGCGCCCTCGCCGGCCAACTGCCTCCCCTGAATGAACGGCTGGCGCGTCACGCCGCCCTTAACGCCATGCGCTTTTTTTCCGGAATGCGGTCACGAAATCCCCTCGATTCTCTGAATCCCAGACGAAAACTGGTGATCAATGAGGTGACTGCTGTGGCGGTGGGGTATCATGTGTCGGAGAAAATAGCGGAAAAAGCGCAAGAAGTCGAACCTGAACCGAAACAGAAAACCGTTGTCGCCGCCCTCCCCGAGGTGGACCGGCTCCCCTTTGAAAATTATCTTAAAAAGCACAGCGCCCCGGAATTGACTTTGGCCCAGGCGGTTGAACGGACACTTAAAAAAAATGCCAGTCTGTCGGTAAAGCAGGCCCGGGTGGAAGAGGACCGACAGGACCGCGACCGCCTCCTGACGGAACTGTTTCCCCAGATCCGGGGGAAGGTGGGATATATGCGGGTCGATGAAAATTTAGCCCAACGCTCTTTTGAAACCATCCCCCTGGAGCAGGAGGCCGACACTTGGCTGGAGGGTATCAAAGCCAGGGACAGCCGGGCCTTAAAGCTACTGAAAAGCAGCTCCGAACTCTACCATGGGCTGCTTATGTTTTCGCACAACAGTAAAAAATACTTTCCCTGCGGGGCCGGAATGGGCCTTACAGGAATCTCAAGTGCGGGAGATGTCTACCTGTGCCACCGGTTTGTGGGGATGGACGCGTACAAGCTGGGAAATATCTTTGATAAACGTATAGACCGGGATGCGTACCTGAAACGCCCAATAGATTTTGTACAGGAATGCAGTCGTTGCCCGGCCAGACATTATTGCGCGGGCAGTTGCAGGTATGACAATGCGGCAAGCACCGGTTCCGTATTTAAGCCCCCTGAGGAAATGTGCCGCCTGCATTGCCGGGAGTTTGAGCTTAGCGCCTATTTAATCAGTAGACTGGATGAAGCTGACCGGGCCTTTTTGCAGGAAGAGAACATTGTACCGCCCAAACCTTGTCCCCTTGATTTTGGATGAATGTGAAAGCAGGGGACGAATGTTAATACCTAAAACTTGCATTCAACTTTCCTACAGTTTTTCCAAGCTGTTTTTTTGTTTGCCCTCGTCCCCTTCTCCTCTTTCCCATTTTTTCTTGACACCAACCAGAAATCTGTGATAAATTCAGAAAAGGTTCTTCGCTGGTTTGCCGCCTGCAAAAAGCTTTCAGACAAGGAGGCAGGGATGTCAATCGAAAACGCAAAGCAATATATCCGCTTTATAGCCAACGAATGCGGCGTGTTCGATGAGGAAGA
This sequence comes from uncultured Planctomycetia bacterium, assembly GCA_964637815.1. Classification (GTDB taxonomy): domain Bacteria; phylum Omnitrophota; class Gorgyraeia; order Gorgyraeales; family Gorgyraeaceae; genus Gorgyraea. The sequence continues at coordinate 2,849 of CAZWYD010000088.1, read as the reverse complement.
TTTGAATCGGGCCATGGAAGAACTCCGGCAGAGCACAGATGGAGGACTCTCTGCCGAAGAGCTTGAAAAGGTTAGTGGGGGATTTAGTGGAGAATCAGGAAAACTGCCGCTAAATCAAGACGGATGGTTGAAAAGTGATACTTTTCCATATCAGCAATAACCAAAAGGAGGAGAAAAATGTCGGTCGAAAACGCAAGAAAGTTCATTCAATTCATGGCAAAGGAATGTGGTAAATTCACTCAGGATCAGTTCAAACAGGCTTTAAGTGACCTCCAGCAGGGAACTGAAAATGAACTGTCCGCAGAAGAACTTAATACGGTTACCGGCGGCGCTTCCCGGTGGAGCGATAAGTATCCATACATGAATTAACGAAAAAAGAAAAAGGCCGGTCGAAGGCCCAAAACAAATCCGGCCGGTGGCCTACAACAAGGACCGTGGCAGCCCTGCGAACGAATCCTTTACGAAATGCTTCCCCGATTTTTGAAATGACCCGGCACCCGTCGGGTCATTTTTTTTCTGAACAGATTGTTCTTCTTGAGACTGGAATAAACCATGACCCCTAATTCGGCCAAAACCGCACAAAACACAAAACCGCAACGACTGAAAGCCTTTAGAGCCGTCAGCGCCTGTGATACCATTGCCAGGATCAGGAAAATCCTTCATCAGAACAATATGTTTGTTCGAGAAATATATTCAAGGGACCACCCGGATTCCGGTACTTCCTCGTGTCGGATCATTCTCGATGGAGAAAACGAACTGGGACAATTGGATATCGGCACCAATGGCAAAGGGATGAACAGTTTGTTATCGCTTGCTTCGGGTTATGCTGAATTTGTTGAAAGGCTTCAAAATAAACATTTATTTGGAAAATTCGGTTATTACCTTCAACGAAAGATGCTTGAAGAAGACAAGTATGGGGCATACGGTTCCGCGGTCTTAAGAAAGATCAGTGAAAACAGGCTTCAACTCGATTTTCCGGATTACCCGGATGAAGAGCCCGTCGACGTTCACCTCTATCTTAAAAAAGACACACCGTTTTCTTCACACTTAAAATCTCAGAAACCGGTTGTTAAATTCCTGAAGGAATCCATCACCCATAACATATCCCTTGCGTGTGTTCCATTTTACGAAGTGATCACCGATCAAATTGAACAGATACCCCTTCACTTATTACGATTATGCTCCGGTTCAAACGGCATGTGTGCAGGAAACACGGCCAAAGAATCATTAATTCAAGGCATATGTGAAATCTTTGAACGCCATGCCATGCGGGAACTGTACGAAAGAGACCTGACACCTCCCGATATCCCGAGAGAATTATTGAACGGAGCCGGTGTCCTTGAAAAAATTCAAAAAATCGAAAAGGACTTTAACACGACGGTCCTGATCAAAGACATGTCCCTGGGAGTTGGGCTTCCTGTAGCCGGCTGCGTCTTCATCTATCATGACTCCGATACCTATAATGTCTGTATCGGTTCTGACGCAAACCCCATTACCGCTGTCGAGCGCTGCCTGACGGAAGCGTACCAGGGGATGAATGGAAAAGGAGACCGCGAACAGCCCGTTCACCACCTCAGAAGTGATGATGATGACAAACTTGATAATTTTCGAAGAAATCTGACTTTTCTCGATTCCCACTGGCCCAAAAGCCTCTTCTCGTCAGAACCGAGCTGGCAATTTACCGGGTTCTTGCACCCCGTCAGTACCAGCGATGACGATGACCTAAACTATCTGGTCCATCTAATCAGGGAAAAGGGCTGGCACCTTTATGTGCGCGATGTTTCTTTTATGGGTTTTCCAGCATTTAAGATTCACATCCCGGAAATTGGAGATATCAACAACTGGCAAGAGCTTGAATGGCGTCTCAGCATGAAAGATTCTTTAACCCTTTTAAATGTCAGACAAAGTTCCACGGAAGATTTGAAGAATGCTGCCGAATCCCTTGAAAAGAGCAGCCAGTCACCCACCTTTCAGTTCCAGAGCATCTTTCCCCCGCACATCAATCAAGAACTTAAATCACTTTCTTTTAACTATTTTATGGCATTACTGTCTTACCGTATCGGGAATCCCGGAAGAGCATTTTCGTATATGGACAGATACATGAGGGAACGTGAAGAAACCTCCGGCACTTTTGACAAGAAAAGCTATATGCTCTGTATCCGGGAATTTTTCAAAATGCGTGCGGACAACTACCGTTTCAGCAGAATTGAAAAAGAACTGCCGCTCCTCTATGGAAAAAAGATGGGAGAGATGGTTCTGGATGCTTTTTCAATACCGGCCCATATCTTTAATTCCCTTAAACTGCCCAGCTGTTTTCAATGCTCCGACTGCAATATTAAGGATGACTGCCGTTTTTTTGATATTCAGGCGATCGAAAAAAACATTCAGGATATACAGCAGAAAAATCCCATTGACCAGAACCGCCTGAGAAACGTATTTCGAACATGATTTTCCATTTCCGATTCCGAAAGAACATCTTTTACAAAACCACTTTCAATATGAGACCGACCCTCTTCCCAAAATACCTTGAGGCATGTTCAACATCCCGGGCATCCCCACTTTTGTCCCATTCATTGTCGATGTAGAACAAATTCATTGTGCCACATCCTTGACACTGCTTTTTCAAAAAGATATATTTTTGCCGTTCAATACTTCCCATTAAAGTGATCTACCCCCGCGCCATGAAAACACGAGAGGGTCTCATCGTCATTTATAACGAAACCATCCCATACCGATTTGCGCCGCTGTTCCTGCTTTCTGCAGTTGTTGTTATCGTTTTATCCCTTTTCCATCAAAAAATGATAAGAAGTTGCTTTTTACGGTGTGAATATGTCAGAAAAAGGATTGTG
>CAZWYD010000087.1:0-4494 GCA_964637815.1 uncultured Planctomycetia bacterium | reverse complement strand
CTATCGCCATATTGAAAAGCTCTGAAGCAGATTTAATAGGGCAATTATCGACGTCATACAGCTTTGTGAGTTCTAATGCTTTCTTTGGATCTAAACCTGACAATGCAACTAAATCTTCTTTGAAATTTCTATCCATCGGATCAAATGATACTAAGGAAAAAGGGGTGTCTGCGCCTCTTATTCTTAATCCAAAGGCATATTTAGGAATCCTTTCAGGATGCATCGTATAATGAGCAACTCCAAGCATAGCTGCAGCTTCTTCTGGATCGATGGATACGAATTCTACGGGTATAGAGATATCGCTTTCCAATGGGTTTCTTCCTTTCGACTTCGGTATTATATGCAATCCACCTCTTTTCCGTGTTAATATTGTTGACTCTTTAAATATAGGGTGATCTGATACATCAAGCATATCATGGGGGATACTGGGATGCTTTAGGTAAAATTCTTTTAAATAAAAAGCCTGCTCATCGATTAATGAAAAAACTACTTCGTAATTTATTTTTAAACCTTTGGGTATTTTTAAAGAGCTTATCTCTAAGGGGTGCCCCAGTAAAGCAATGGATTTCTCAAGAGAGTCTCTTTCGGGCGTAGATAAAAAAAGTTCCCTAATGCCAAAACGCGTTATACTAATAAGCGTTTGTATAAAAAGATTATATTCGCGAATACTCCTTTCTTTACTTACCTGTTTAGCATATTCTCTTACACGGTTGTTAGTTATAAAAGACAGTAAAGGATTGTCGATTAACAATCTGTTTTCTGTATCAAAATACTCATTCGGTACTATTCCATGTTCATTGCGGGCAATTAAGCTGCGCTTCTTCTCTTTCAAATCCCCCTCTCTTGTTTCTGTCGCCAATAGCTGTTCAATGCTCGTAGGGTTACTAATAACGGCATCTATCCAATCAAGGTTTTTAATTTGCGAGGAATACCCTTCAGTAATAAAAACATTCAGATGTTTTCTTAAAAACTGCTTGCCATCTCCAGGAGAAGCTATAAAAATTACTTTCTTGTCTGCTGAAGCTACGATTCCTTGCATAAAAGTATCGATCGTTGTATGGCAATAGTGCCTAATCACGGATAGTCTCTCTAAATTTCTTTTAGCAACCGTTAAGCCCCCCCTTTTTTTCTAGAAAATACTTCTGTATCCTGATTGTAATTATAAGAAATTAGATATTTACCTTTATCCTCTAGAAAACTTGGCCTAGTTTGTCCTAATATTTTTCTAAGGGCATTTTCTTCACTATCCCCATGTGCAAGAAAGGCTATAGCATCCATTAGTAATTCTTGAAGTTCGTGTATATTAATGCATGTACGATCTGTTTTGTCGGACAGAGACTTAACTAATTGGATAGCATCTCTGTTTTCCTTTGAGATTCTGTAAACAACACAGTGAGGAGTTGCGTAAGTTTTTTGCTCTTTTTCTCCGCTACCGTTAAATGTCAAATATGGTCTGAGATTAGATGAATCTTGTAAGGAATACGCAAGACCCTGACACAAAAATATCCCTATTAGTATAAATATTAAAGCTATGATGTTGGTTATCTTATATATCTTTCTCATATATTTAAGCTCTTTAAAAAGCTCTTTCTATTGCAAGACATAAAAAGGCCATGTTTTTCATGTGGCCCCTTAATAAATATTGTTTATATTATATCAAATTACAGCGAAAAGTCAATGTATAAGGAATTTTAGATATTGGTAGCTATCTCTTCTGTAAAACTAGTTCTTTCTTTTCCGAGTCTATTTTAAAGATAAAGTTATCCAGGAAGGACATGCCCAATAAGCCTGTTCCATCTTCTTCGCTTAATACGACCGCGCTTACATTGCTGACCTTAGCCCTGCCTAATCTTACTTCTCTGATATTAACTGATCTTCCTTCTACTGTGCGGCCATCAGCCAGTTGACATAGAACCTTGTCCGCGCCGCGCGTGTTTATGCCCAGCTTCCTTGCTATGTCTGAGGATATCTGCGTCTCCGAGCATCCTGTATCCAGCACTAAGCTAGTTTTTAATCGTCGGTTTAAAATAGTGTCCACATAAAGTGTGTTGCACTTTTTCGCGAGCGGCACGATTTCTTTGCCTATGGCCATATTGACTACTGATTTGACTCCCTTACCAGTCAATTTAGCTGTTTTGAGCGCAACCTTGCCTACTGTCTTGGCTGTTGCAAGGGTTATCTTGCCAGCAGTACCCAGGGCCTTTCCGGCAGCATTAAGCGTAGTACAGCCACTTAACAAAAACATGCCTGAGATAAGTAGTATTGAGAACTTAGATATCTTTATCATAATGTAAGGAAAAGTATACCCTATGAGTATAGGAATGTCAAAATAGGACGCCTACTACCTACTGTTATTTCAGGGCATCTGAGGGTGTGAAGCCTGTGAATTTATAGAATTTCTTGGAATCAAGCACTGCCCTGCCAATGCGCGGTGGGCCGTTTTTTTCGTCAAAGCGGGAGGAACGGATCAGGAATTTCTTTTGATATCCGCGTTCTTGGACGAGGTATGCCCCGATGTCGTATAGGCTATATTCTTGTGGCCCGCCACAATGGAATATACCCTCCCCTCTTTTATCAAAAAAATGCATGACTGCCTTAGCTACATCTTTGGTGGTGATCAGCGATCTTATTTCATCATGGAAAAGGGTCATTTTTTTATTTTTACTGAGTCTTTTCGCAATAAAATCTATAGGTCCCTTCGTTCCTGAAATCGAGGGCCCTATTGGCAGGCCAAGGCGTATTATTCCACTTCTCTTGTGCTGCAGGACCTCGTTCTCTGCTTCTAAAAAGGTCCTGCCGACTACACTGACAGGATCGCACAGCGACGACTCTGAATAATTGCGACCAAGGGGGTCATTTCCTGAAAAGACTAGATCTGTGCTAATGTATAACAGGTAGCTGTCTTTTGACAGATCGACTATATTGCGAGTGCCCAGGACATTTACCTGATAGGTAAAATCAGGAGCGGCTTCGCACCTGTCAAGATCGCAGACTCCTGCTGCGTGCACGACTGCTTTAGGTTTGACCTTATCAAATATCTTTCTCATCTTAGAAAAATTATCCATGGTGCAGAAAAATACTTTTTTGTCATTTTTGAAAAAAGGTAGCTTAATGCCTGGGGCAACACCATAGACACGTTCTCCGTACTTCTCCCTAAACGCGGAAAAGATAGGCCATCCGTGAATGGATGTTATACCTGTTATGAGGATATTATCGGAATTTTGCATAAACAAATATTTTTTGTTGAGGCTTTAGTGGGAGCCCGGTTTGGTGCAGATCTGGCTAGCGATTTTTGAGGCAAAGATTAGGTGGGGTTTTATATTCGAGAAGACCTTGCCCCTTCCTATTTTTACAATCCTATAAAGCAGAGCTGCGTTAAAGGCGTCTCCTGCACCGATGGTGTCAACGACTTTGACTTTAGGGGCTGGGATTTTTATGAGATTGCTTCGCTTCGCTCGCAATGACATGGGAAGGTATTCCGAGCCCTTAGATCCGAGGGTTACTACGACTTCGCATTTTAGTCTTTTCTTGAGACCTAAGAACTTAAGGTCTATCTCACTGAATCTGGCCAGATCTACCCACTCCAAGAGTCTTAAAACGCGGTTTTTAGCTGCTTTTTTATCCTTTATGGCATATGGCCTTAAGTTTGGGTCAAATGAGATAAAGACACCCCTTTTTTTAAGGTATTTTACGTATTTTAAGGCCTCTTCTGAGCTTTCTTTCTGATAGGAAAAGCTTGAGCCAAAGTGAAAGGCCTTGCAGGTATTTAAAAGGCTCCTTGGTACGCTTATTAAAGGTACGATCGAGTCTTTAGCTGCGTTCTTGTAGAAGGCGTACTTGGAATTGCCATGGCGATCAATATTGGCTATTGCAAGGGGTGTTTTAATAGTAGGGTCTTGGATTATGCCTTTGGTGGTTACTCCAAATCTTCCCAATTCTCTAATAGCCCAATCCCCTAGCGGATCTTTGCCTATCCTGCTGAGCATAGCTACCTTTAGCCCCAGTTTAGCTGCTATTATGCTGGAATTGGTAATCCCACCGCCAACTGAGGCAATGTATCTATTGGATTTTTTATCCTGGATTAGATCTATAGAAGTACCGCCTAAAAAAAGGACATCTATTGACATGCTTTTTCTACAAAGAAAATCCCCTCTTCTCTGATTAAGAGAGGGGATTTTGGTTTTTTGATAAACTTATTAGGCTTATGTTTTCTTTTTTTTCTTCCTTTTCTTCTTGGCTCTTTTCTTCTTGGCTATCTGGTGTCCTGCTTTTGAATCTTTGCTGTTTAGCTCTGTCTGTATAGAGCAGGTCTTGGGTTGTGGCTTTGAGACCCTTTTATAGGTGTAGGCATAGCCAGTATCTACAAGAGAAGCAATCAGAAATAACGCTACTACTAACTTAAACCATCGCATAATCTTTGACCTCCTTTCGCATATTAATATAATTATACCATGTTATACGACTTTTTGCAAGTTATTCCTCCAGCAATAGCTC
>CAZWYD010000086.1:0-4593 GCA_964637815.1 uncultured Planctomycetia bacterium | reverse complement strand
CTATTCGTCTGGCTGGGGCTCAGGCGCTGCAATGTCAGACGGTGATAGATATATTTTTAAGACAAATGGTTCAGACGAAGGCGGTTCATCAGGTACATTTACTGCGAACAAAAACATATATGAACTCGAAGGTAGTACCCTCATTACTATCACGCCTTCTGATGGCGACGCAGTGTTTGTAGAAGATGTAGACACAGGTTTTGTCCACACAGGATCGATATGGACACCTTTTACAGGAGCTAGTGCATACAGCTGGGGCAATGGTTTGAGCGCAGCAGAGGGCACTACTATTAATGTAAATCCAGGAACAGGTATCCAGATAAGCGGCGACACTGTAGCAGCAAAACTAAACGCCACATCTGGTCTGGAAGTAGACGCAAATGGCCTTGCCCTTGCAGATTCTATAGCTGGCACAGGTCTTTCGATTTCCAATAAAATTCTTTCAGCAACAGATAGTTCCGTGACAAATGAAATCAACACTGTTACTGACGGAGCAAATACCACAACTGGACTTGCTCTTACAATGACAGGTGCAGGAATAAGTACAGCCAGCGTCTCAGGCAATACCATAACAATAACCAGTACAGAAGTCGATGGCTCTACAACAAACGAAATCAACACTGTTTCAGCAGACTCTGGCGGCGCAACAACTGGCCTAGCCATAACATTAGCCGGCGGCACAAATGCCTCTACTGTAAGAAGCGTAGATACAGTGACCATAAATGTCGACGACGCATTTATCAAGAACAATGTAGACGACATCACATCAGGTACGCTCACCATACAATCCACCACACCAAAAGACCTGATCATTGACAATTCCACTGTAGCCGCTGACGCAGACTCAGGCTACATCACATTAAGAGGAAATGACTATACAGCCACTACTAACACAGAGCTCGACATGAACATGTTTTTAGACGTTACATCTACTTCAGACTACAAGCTCTCGATCAAAAATGATGACAAGACCGCTGAAATAGCATCTCTGGACGAGAGCGGCAACCTGCAGATAGACGGTGGCATTACACTTGGCTCAACTGCGCTATCTGAAGCAAATCTCATAGACCTGACTGACGGTGGTGAGACCACGCTGCACACACACGCTGCCTCTGCACCAACTGCACATGCAGATACGCATGAACACGATGGCGCTGATCCGCTTTATTGGAGCGAGCTTGCCAGGGCAGACGGCGTCTCTACTACAATTTCATCCGAGATCGACTCAGACATTTCCACGCACGCGGCCCTCACCACAACCCACGGCGTATCAGGCGCAATCGTAGGCACGACAGACTCACAGGAACTTACGAACAAAACCATAACCACAGTCGCGAACGGCCTCACAGTCGGCACAACCCAGCTCGTAGCAGCCAGTGGCAATATCGGCATCGGCACTGCGACTCCCACAGAAAAACTCGACGTAAACGGAAATATTATCGCAAACCACATCGAGCTGCGCGGCTCATCACCTGCCACGATTACATTCGGTGAGGGTGCCAGCGCAAAGGCCCTGCAGTTTGATCCGACAACTGGTGAGTTCGAATTCTCAGGTGGTAAATTAAAACAGGCATTCCAAAACCTGGTTCGCAATGGAAGTTTTGAAAGTTATAGGCCAGGTGCCTGGGAAAATCACAATACAACCTGGGGTACAGACATGGATATCATAACAGATTCTGCTGTTGCCAAATTCGAAACCAGATATTTGAGAATATTAGATAGTAGTAATACAAGTGCAAAAGGTATGAGATATAGAATAGCTATGCCAGACCGCCTAAAAGGAGAGGATATTACCATATCATTCTGGGCGCGCTGCGCAACAGGTACAGAAACTGCCTCCATAGGATACTCATATGGTGCTTCTGCTACAGATGCTACTACAGCAAAGAATATCTCACTTACTACTACATGGCAGAATTTCACATGGACATTCCCTGATGCTGTAACCGATAATACTACACTTGAACTCTATATCTATCTCTATGGCGCAGGAGTAAATAATCCTAATGCAGAGGGCGTAGGCACGATCACAGGTACAGCTACAAGCTCTGGTTATGTATATTTTGATGGCGCTACATTGGTCCAGGGTAAATTAGCCCTTGATTATGGCCCTACACCTATACTCGATACAGGCAATCAAATTTTATACGGTAACCTTGCTATAGGCGCTGACACAGATCCTACTAGCGGGGGAAGCAGTTTTCCAACATTATATTTTGGTGAACCTCCGACTGATTTTTACTACTCTGGCTATGGCGGCTGGAGCATGGAGTCAGGCATGATAAAGTATGAGCAGTTCAGTGGTTATGGCAGTGGACGATTCATGTTTAATAAGCCAATAAGGATCTACCCAATATATACAGAGTCATGGGGTGCTGGATTCCATTTAGGAAGCGGCGCTGGTATAAACTTTGCAGATAATAGGATAGATGCATATATTGAAGGCAAAGTCGAGGCTGATGGCGGTTTCTACGGCGACGGCTCTAACCTTACAAATATCCAAGGAACTTCTGTCCAGCTCAATTCTAACGGTGCGATAGTAAACGATACAGGTTTAAAAATAAATCTATCAGGAGGTTCAGGCCTTTCGATTACAAGTAATCAGCTGGCATTAGACTCAACTTATTCAAGCGGCTCTGCGTATGATGGCAGGTTTGTAAAAGATGCTGGAGATACAATGACAGGTAAACTTATCATTAATGAAAGTGCTGTCACAAATAACGCGCAGGCGCTCGATATAAATTCCACAGGCATCATGGCAAGCGCAACCAACAAGACCATTGCATCCATTTCAGATAGCGCTGCGCATACAACCACAGGCACGATTACAGGGTTAGAAGTAGATTTTTCAGGCGGCACATACACGAATGCTACTGCAAGAGGTATTAACATTCAGATGAAAGCAGCATCTGATAGGGCAATAAACACAAATGCAGAGATCAAGGGAGCTACGCTTACTGATGGTACAGCGAGCATATCCAGTGGCGCTCTTACTGGCTTAACCAATGCCACTGTTGATGATAGTGGCACGCTCACCTTTAAAGATGCCTCGGGTAATACTATTATGCAGTTAGTTGAATCCACGAGGACTGCGCAGATTTACAATCTAAATGTCAATGGCACCACCACGACGATAAATACCACTACAACAGATGCAGATCACTTGACGCTTTCCCCAGGCGCAGTAGGCACAACTGCAATTAATATCGTGCCTAATCAAGGCATTACGCTTTCAGGTAATCTTATTACGGCCAAGAAGGTCTCTACAGGAGACAATGTATTTGTCATAGATAAAGATGGAAACATCACTACAGTGGGAAACGTTGACGGAATTGATGTGTCATCTCTTGCAACAGCTGCTGTAGCTAATGACGTTAGCACGATTGCCACAGGCGACCAGATCTATGATTTTGTCATAGGTCTGGGCTACATCACTGACGGCAACACGAATTGGGATAATTCCTATGGCTACATAACTGCGAGCGATACTCTTACAGGACTTGTGCGGTCTACAGAGAGCGGCGCATCATACATCACTGGCGGTAAGGTCGGCATTGGCATGACTTCACCAACAGCTGACTTGACTGTAAAAGGTAATCTCACAACAGCGCTGACTAATACTGCTACCAGTAGCGGCGCACTAGTTACATGTACTGCGCACGGACTAGCAGTAGGTGATGCAGTAAAGATGCCTACAGGTGCAGCAAGCGCAAATGAGATCTTCACTATAATAGAACCAGTAGCTGCCAATACCTTTACAGTTGACTCTACACCTACGAATGATTTAGGTACAGCCACAACCATCTATAAAGATTCAAATCTCTTGTTAGTGCAGAGCGGCGACGGCGTAAGCATGTTGACTTTGGATAAGAGCGGCGACCTGACTGTAGAGGGCACCATAAACGCAACAGTAGAAGGCACCTCTTCAAATGCAAACCTACTCGATCAGAAAAACTCTACACAATTCTTGAGAAGCGATATTAATGACAGCGTGGACAGTAACGCTACATTAAACATAGACGCTGGTTCAACACTTTCAATAGATGGAAACTGGGACATAGGAGGTACTGGTGTAACGCCTACTGCAGCAGAGATAAACATCCTTGACGGAGGCCTGTCAGCAGCTGAACTTGACTCAGATCTTTTAACAGCTGCAGAAGGCAATTCTTCCTATGTAGCTGTAGGCGGTGACACAATGACAGGCGGACTGATCATGTCTGGCGCTGCAGTCTCAGTCGACGCTGGCCAGAACCTGAACATGGAAGGCTCAGCAGGCGATTCATATATGCAATATAACTCTACGAACGGCCGGCTAGAAGTATTTGTCGACGGCGATATCGTAGCGTATTTTGATAACTAAGGAATAGACATGAACGTGCAAATGAAAAAAACTTGGCTCGATTGGTTAAACCGAATCCCGAACTGTGTCATTGCGAGGCGCGAAGCGACGAAGCAATCTCTTTTGAGATTGCTTCGCTTCGCTCGCAATGACATGTTTGGGGCCCGGTTTAACATAACCGAACCTAAAAAGGAGGCTGTCATGAATACGATTATACGAAAGTTATCCACAATAACTTTACATTTTAGGTCTTG
>CAZWYD010000085.1:0-4829 GCA_964637815.1 uncultured Planctomycetia bacterium | reverse complement strand
CGAAGGGCCTCTCTGTAGCAGGTCTTCTGATTAGCTCCATAACCTTTATTGCTATCATGGGCTATAAGAGTAAGGCCCAGATTCCTGGCTATCTCAACAGTCTTGTCCTTGCTGTAATCATCGCATAATATGATCTCATCGACGATACCATCGGGGATATCCCTGTAGGTCTTTTCCAGGGTAAGCTCAGCATTGTAGGCGGGCATTACAACTATTATTTTCTTATTCATGTCTTTTGAATAGTAGCTCGGTAGGATCAGACACCTGGCATCTCTTCTGTTGCTTTTTCTTCATAGTCGTGAAATATATCCTTTGCTTTTATGTTATGATCTTTCTCCAAGGTCTTCAGTCTCTGTTCTAACTCGTGCTGCATCTTTAACATGATCTTCACGACATCTGCTATTGGATCTGGAAGATTTCCATGTTCGAAATCCAGTTCCAATCTCTTCATAACCTTTTTTTCAACAACCTTGCCTGGTATACCTACCACAGTAGCGCCTTTCGGCACATCCTTTACAACAACAGATCCTGACCCTATCTTAGCGCCATCATCTACTGTAACCGGACCGAGCACGCAGGCATTGGATCCTATTACGACATTCTTTCCTATTGTGGGATGGCGTTTGCCTTTTTCAAGAGCGGTCCCGCCAAGCACCACACCTTTATACAACAAGGCATCATCGCCTATTTCTGAAGTCTCTCCTATAACAACACCCATGCCATGATCTATAAACACACGCCGGCCTATCTTTGCCCCGGGATGTATCTCTACTCCTGTTAGAAACCTCGAGATATGAGAAATAGCCCTGGCAATAACATGCATCTTATGCGTATAAAAAAAGTGCGCCATTCTATGAGACCATAAGGCATGGACACCTGGATAGCATAAAAATACTTCCAGTCCGCTCTTGGCCGCAGGATCCTTGTCCATAGCAGACTTTATATCCTCCCTGATTCTATTTAACATGCTTCCCCCTTACTTATCTATGTCCGGGTCACCGTCAAAAAGGACCCAATCAATATCATCACCTATGCGCTCTGCCCGCGCCCTCGGATGTTCACATCCAGTTAGACTGGAAATCAATATCAATACTAGTGCTGTCCAAATAAGAAACTTCATATGTACCTCCTGCCTATTTTGGAAACGTAAAATAAAATTGACTACCCTTGCCTAATTCACTCTTGACCCACATTCTTCCATTATGAAGCGTGACTATGTCCTTTGCTATTGGCAGCCCCAGGCCTGTGCCTTCTTTTTTCTCAGCAGTCACTCTTGTAAACTTGTCAAATACTGTGTCTATATTCTCAGAGGCTATGCCCTCACCTGTATCTGAGACCTCCACCATTATTTCTTTCTCAAGGTTAGTGCTTTTTACTGTTATCTTGCCGCCTTCAGGACTATACTTTATGGCATTGCTTAAAAGATTGATGAATACCTGAGTTGTTTTGTCTATGTCAGCGTTTATCCCTGGCATATCCTTTGCAAGATCCTTGTCAAGAGTCTGCTTTTTGTCTTTCATTATCTTACTAAAAACAGTCAGGCTCTCTTCTATTATCTTATTTATATCAAGACTCTCTTTCTTTAGTTTCATCTTACCCGACTCTATCTTTGATATATCCAGCAGATCATTTACAAGCCGAGAGAGTCTATTTGCTATGTTTACAGCGCCGTCAAGCATGTCCTTTTGCTCTGAGGTCACTTTGCCAAGGCCGCCTTTAATAACCAGGTCTGTATTGCCTTTTATGACCGTAAGAGGCGTCCTGAATTCATGAGCTACGTTTGCAACAAAGTCAGATTTTATTCTATCTAATTCTTTCAGTTTTCTATTCGCTGCCTCCAGCTCAGCATTCTTGGCAGCGATCTCTTTCTGCAGACGCTCTTTTTCCTTCTGCGCCTCAAACGCCCTTAACGCATTATGAATTACAATACTCAGGCCTTTCTCAAACCCTTTTTCCTTGATCACATAGTCATATGCGCCCTGCCTCATTGCCTGCGTGGCAAATTCTTCATCGCCCTTGTCTGCCATCATTATAACAGGGCCCTGCAGGTCTTTATATTGCAGATCAGAGAGTATTTCAAGGCCGTTCGCGCCAGGCAGGTTATAGGAGAGAAGAATGACATTGAACACTTCTTCGTCGATCTTCTTGAGTAAATTCTCTTCCTTTTGTAACCACATCAACTCATATGAAACACCTGACGGCTTAGAAAGGGTTTCTTTTATCTTCAGTATATTCTGCGAATTGAATTCTATTATTAATATTTTTATCGTCTTATCTTCCATTAGGCCTCTGTTAACCTTAATATCTCTTCAGCGTGAGAACGCGCGTCTTCTTCGCCCTTTTTAATGAAATCGTCTGCAAGATGAAAATCAGTCGAACTCGCATAGGGAATTACAGGGCGCAGGACAATATCTGCTTTCTTGCAGCTATTCTCTCCCAGCACGTATTCCATGGACTGCATGGTCGTCATGATAACATCAAAGATGTTAGGCGTAAAAATCCTCCTAAGAGTCTTTACCATAGATAAACCTATTCTTACATTAAAAGGAGCTGTAAGCATGAGATTTGTCTCTTCATTGTCCCTCTTTTTTAAAAGCATGTTCTTTTCGTGTATGTCTCTTGGGCCTGGCAAGACATTCACGGCTATTATCTTTTTCACGCCCTGACTTAATAATATCTCTACAGGCACAGGATCTGAAACCCCACCATCGATAAGCACTCTTTCTTTTTCGATCTTGGGTTTAAATATGCCTGGCACTGCTATGCTCATATAAACCGCGTCCGCAAGCAGGCCCTTCTCCACCACAAGCGTTTCCCTGTTTGCCAGGTCGTATACCATTATCTTAACAGGTATTTCCAGATCTTCAAATGTTTTTTCGTCAAAGATCTTCTTCAGGAACCTCTTCAGTCTTTTTCCCGCCAGGATGCCTGTTATAGGTATTGTAAAGTCCAAAAGCCTCATGATCTTTAGCTTGCTTCTTAGTTTCCTTGCTATCTCTTCTATCCTGCCTGCAGAAAAGCCAAGACCGTGCATACCTGCTATAAGCGCGCCTATACTTGAACCTGACACGATGTCTATAGTTATGCGCCTATCCTCCAGCATCTTCAAGACTCCTATATGCGCCAGGCCAAATGCAGCGCCGCTTCCCAGGGCAAGACCAAGCAACTTACCTGACTCTTTCTTTGCAATGCGTAAGATCGCCTTTGAATAAGAGGTGTCCTTGGATTTTAAAACAAGAGGTGTTCCGCTCGAGTCCAAGGCCGTATCCAGGATACCTGGCTCAGGGACAATAGCTGAGATATCTCTCTTGATCAACCACGCCATATCCTCTTTTGAAAATTTATCAAATATATTCAGCCTGTTTACAATAATGCTTGTCTTGGAGTGTATGGACTCAAGGTCTTTCTCGAGCAAATCCTCTAAAAATCCATGGCTAGCTCCAAGATCGTCCTTAGTTGAATCAACAAAAAAATGCACGATATCAGAACATGTGAACATCCTGTATATGGACTCGTCTGCCTCGCCCGAGGCATTGATTACAGTATAGAGATGATCCTTTTTTATGCTCTCGATCTGTCGTTCTTTAATGCGGTCCTGTTTTAGATGTTCTATTTTCACATCGCTGCTTATTTTGTATTCCATGGCACTTGCTATATCAATAAATAAAACCTTGCCTTTTGTGACCATGGCAAGCGCTGCCGCAAGATTTATTGCATACCATGTCTTTGCTTCTCTGTGCGTAGTGCTATATATTGCTATCACCTTGCTGTTATCGCTCATACCTCCCATATCCTCCTGGACCTTGGAAATCCCACGCCTAATAATAATGCCAGATCGATTACTTCGCGGCTACCTGCGATCCCTTCTTTTAAACACAGCTCAGCCTGCCTTTTTACAGGATGCAAGAGTCGATTTGTTATGTCTTTTTGCCTGCATGAACGCCGCGTCTTTATTTTATCTCCAAGGCCTTGCTCGAGTATCCTGCTGGCCTTACATGCTACATCATGGCCGATCTCTTCTAAAAGGCGCAAAGGTCCCATTGGCATGCCAAAATCTAACATTGCATTCTCGATCGCCTCTGCCTTAAAACCATTTTTCAACATAAAAAGGGCCTCATTTAGATACGGCAAAATCATTCGGTTTACAAGAAATCCAGGGCTATCCTTGACCACAAGAGGTATTCTTTTGAGGCTGCGCAAAAAGTCGATAGTCGAATTTAGAGTCTCTTTGCTCGTGAATCTCGTAGGAATAACCTCTACCAGCTTCATCTTGTATGCTGGATTAAAAAAATGCATGCCAATAAAACGTTCGGCATTTCTCAGAGATTTTGACAGCTCTTCAATAGAAATACACGAGGTATTTGTAGCTATTATGCAATCTTCGCGTAACGACTTTTCTATCTGGCTGAACAATGTCTTTTTCTTTAGCGCGTCTTCTGTTATAGATTCTATCACTATATTAGTATCCTTGCACGGGTCCTTGCCAAATCTTATGTTTTTAATATTTGGGCTCATGCCCCTGAAAAGTGCGTCTCTGTATACATCCTTTACATATGATCTTGCCTTTTTTAAAACGTCCTTGCTGTCATCCGCCACATCCACTGACAATCCTGTCTTTAAGCTTATTAAATAGGCAATACCCCTGCCCATTGTGCCAGCGCCCACAACTGAACATCGTTTTAGGGGCAAATTTAACGGCGCGGAACCTTTATATTTATCAACCAATAAATATGAGGACAGCGCATTCTGTGCCGGCTGCTGAAAGATCTTGGCAACCACTTCTTGTCTCTCGATCTCCTCAACCTGTCCGACCGTGTAGGTCGGATTTA
>CAZWYD010000084.1:3105-4916 GCA_964637815.1 uncultured Planctomycetia bacterium | reverse complement strand
TTATAAAAAATTCGCCATCAGGATCTACAGTGATGATCTCGGAAGTCACCTCTGTTTCTTCAGAGAATGCAGGAAGGGCGCATAAAAAACTACACAAGAATAGAATCACTAAAATATTTCTCATCACAGTTTTATTTTAATACAGATTAAGACTAAACTCAAGAAAAATCTTCAGAAATCTTTAGGAGTTGGAAGATTAATGGAGGGAGTATTTGCAGGCCTTGTCAAACGTTGCCTTAAAATCAAACCTTCTCTTGAAATCCCTTTTCGAATCCTTCTCAGTCTTGCCAAGCATGCCAGCATCTATCATATTAAAGACTATCTCGCCAAAGTCATCAGTCCTTTTTATGCCCCAGCGCTCAAATACCAGCCTTGTCATCGGGCCAAACTGATCAAGGGCATAATCTTTTATTCCTTCAAGTAGCTCTATGCCGCTTACATGGCCTTTTCTTTTGAGTTTTTTCGTTGTGAAGTTTAGCGCGGACATGACAAAGGAATACGCCTCAGGGTCATAGCGCTTGTCGCTGTCCAGGACCTTAAGTAGGGCCATTACTTTATTCATACTTTGCTTACTTTTCCTCTCAGCCATAGTGTTAAAAAGTATACACGGTGAGGTCTATTTTGTCAAGGAAGCTAGGTTTTAAGATACCACAGAGAACTCAGAGATTTTTACAATTCTCTCTGTGTTCTCTATAATACCTTTGTTATTCAGCATTTGCTTAATAAAAACCTTGGGATCCCTTCTAAGAATATTTGAGGACACAGAGATCTCTTCAATTATAATTTTCCTCTGTGTACTCTGTGGTTTCTTTTTTTAGATAGCTACTGGCGGGCCGAAAAATCTTGCGCCTGCGGAATACCTCTCAGAGTGCGGCTGGGTAGAGATCCAGACGATCTCCCCTGCTGCCTTTATGAATTGGTGTGTTTGGGGATGTTGAAACTCGAACACGAGATTTGTAGTAACAGGGAAGAATTCGTCCGATGTAAATCCGATCCCACTTTTACTTATATCCCTGCAGACCGAATTACCGAATCTTTGCGAGCCCTTTTGTTGGTAACGCAGTGCCGCTGATAACGCTGTTCGATTAAAGACCCTTCTTTCCTGTGTCATAGCTCTATCACTCCTGTAAGACCTTTTCCACGATAAAGTTTATTCTCTCAGCGTCTTTTCTATCCAGGGTTGTAAATTCAACGCCTGTATCAAAGGTTGTAGTTTTGTCTTCTTTTTTTGAGACTATCCACACGATCGTACCGTCGCACTTTACTATAGGCTGAGCATCTAGAAGATCCAATTGTATCTCGACAGGTGCGAATATCCCCAGATCCTTGGGGAGCATCGCGCATATGCCGCCTATCCCGATGTTTTCAGTGGTGGCTGACGCACTATCAGGGTGATCCTTCTTTTTTACAGTGATCTTACACGGATATTTTGCCCTAGGAAACTTCCTTCTATTGATACCACTCCACATGATCCCTCCTTGATTTATACTTATTATAACCTAAAGCCCCACATAATTCAAGTATTTTTTCTTTGCCAGGCGAGTTCAAAGGTGTTATAATTAAAATGATATGTACTTGGATTTCTATGGATTAAAGGAAAAACCATTTAGCGTAACATCAGATCCTAATTTCCTCTATCTCAGCAGGAAACACCAGGAGGCTATCTCGCACATGCAGTACGGGATCGAAGAGCGCATGGGTTTCCTGGAGATCACTGGAGAAATAGGCACAGGTAAAACAACCATATGTAAGGGGCTCCTGAATACACTGGACGAGCACACCAAGACCGCCTTTATACTCAATTCCAATCT
>CAZWYD010000084.1:0-3005 GCA_964637815.1 uncultured Planctomycetia bacterium | reverse complement strand
TCTGTGCTTATAATAGATGAGGCACAGAATCTGAAGCCCTCCATGCTTGAGCAGATCAGGCTTCTCTCAAACCTTGAGACTGAAAAAGAAAAATTGCTTCAGATTATTCTGGTGGGTCAGCCTGAGTTAAAAGAAAAACTTGCCTCCAGGGAGTTGGCTCAGCTGCGACAAAGAATAGCCATAAGGTATCATATCTCCCCTCTTGGCAGAGACGAGGTCGAAGGATACATAGATCACAGACTTAAGGTGGCCGGCTCTGAGAATAATGATTTCTTTAAAGATAAGGCGCTGGATGAGGTCTTTAAGTTTTCCAGAGGCGTACCTAGATTAATAAACATTCTATGTGATAAAACGCTTTTAGCGGGATACGTAAAAGAGAAAAAAACAATAGACGGCACTATGGTAAAGAGATCCGCAAGAGAAATCGAGGGCGTATTCGAATGAGTATTATAAATGACGCGATTAAAAAGGCAAGGAAAGAATCAGGCCTGAAAGGTGTGGGTGAGGTAGTTACACTTGCGGAAATAAGTCCTTCTGCGCCAAAGGCCTCTGAAGTAAAGTGGATAGCGACTGTGGTAGTTTCCCTGACAATTATCGTGTCACACTCTTTGGCTCTATATTTTTATATCAGCATATAACAAGGATAGACGAACCTAATCCCGCTATTACAGAAAGAAACGCCCCTATTGTTATGTCCAGAAAAGTCGAACCGCGCTATAGCGGATCTCAGGAGACAATAGATCTAAACGGAATCGTCTACGAACCCGCGGACCGCTGGGCCATCATAAACGACAAGATCGTACGCGAAGGCGACCTCCTCCCCAATGGCAAACTAATTCTTATCCAAAAAGACTACGTAAAAATCCAAAAGAATAACGGCGAAGAACTCACGCTGAATCTGCGCTAAAGACAGCTTCCCGGCTTAGTTGCTTTTTGAATATCAGTAATATCGAGCATATCTACACTACTAAAACTGTTATCGATTATAATGTCGTAATTAACGCTTTCTGCTGGATACTTCTGTACATAGTTATTTAAATAATCCTTCATATTCAAAAGAGCTGCTTCACTTGTAAATCTTTTCATATAGATATATTCTCGGGTTTCTTGATCTGCAATAAGATGAATCTTAATATCGAAACGTGGCTTTACTGGACCGAGGTAGTTAAGTTTTTCTACATATAAATAGTTTAATCCCTCTAAAATAATCACATCAAACTGCCCAGAGTTTACCGAAAGATTAACCTCGTCACCAGCACTCCCATAATCCCAATACTCACGTTCCAGCATCATACCTCCACTTGATCCAAATTGATCTATATACGCCGTTAAATCACCTGATAAATGAGCACCCCCTTCTAATACATGGTAATTATCTATATGGATAATTTTATACCTAATATCAGCCGGCAGCAACAATGCTACATCGTCGCTTAATACAGTCTTACCTGTGCGCGAATCTCCATCTATGCCAATTAATAAAGGTTTCTTTTTATCTTTAACTCTAGCAATGATTAACCTCATGACTTGTTTTAGCCCTAGCTTATTAGTGAATTTTGTCTTTCTTGAAACTTTTTTCTCCAAAGCTTTTATCACATTATAAAGCGGGCGCATTTCACCTACGTCACTTTCTACAAGTGCAATATTTTCTAAATGCTTTCTCTCGTGGGCTGCCCATAGGGCCTTCAAGTTTTCATCTAACTCGCTAATTGCTTTGTAGTACTCTTTTGGAATAAAAAGATTTGTTGCTCGTGGCTTACCTTCTTCTGTTCTAAATCTACCTGGATGAGAAATTAAATTATCAACAATATAATCTACTTCTCTTTTTTTGGCAGTAGTATTATGTTGGAGTGCTTTGCGTAATTGTTGTCTTGTGAATGTGTATACTTTAAGACCTTTTATCCTTCTTAAATCAGAATGCGGGTCAATATGAATAAGCTCTTTATCCGTTAGAACTCCTATATCTTGCGATTTGTTAAAAAAACTCTCTAAAGCCTGGTTAAGCAAATCATGCTCTCGTGGTGTCAACGCCGAAAGATCAAGCATAGCAGCCTTTCCTTCTTCCGATTTTCTCTTTTTTTGCCATTCGAATACAGGTCGATCCGAAGGAGAATTTGATACCTTATCCACATCAACGCCAAAAGCAATGCTACTATTTGTGTTTATAAATGAACGCCCTTTGTATGATATTTCTCTGGGGGCGTAAAATATTGTCTCAGGTGGATTGCCATAAGCATAAGACTTATCAAAATTATACCAGGGTTTAATAAGAATTTTACCTCCCACTTTAATAGATTCATACAATTCTTCAAAAAGAAGCGCATCGTTTAAATACCCACTTGGACTGACAAATAAAACAAAATCAATACTTTCAATAGGCAAAAATCTAAAAATAAACACATCTGCCCTAGCAATAGCTAAGTTTTCCAAATTAAGTTGCTGAGCTTCTAATTTTCCTTTTTCAAAATCTTCTGCATTTTTTCTGTAATACTTATCATCTATATCATATATATCCACAGTGATTACTCCGATATCTTTGTTACCCCTAGCAATTGCAGAAGCAATAGTTCCTCGCCCCCCCCTATTTCTAATATAATTTTTTTTCCTCCTTGTGAGTAATTCTCTATGACACTAAGCACTTTTTCTATGACTTCCGGTGGATTGGATAATTTTTTGCCTCCTAAATATTTTTGTAATTTCTTTTTATAATCGGCAATAGCTGTAGACTTCATTTTATTTTCTAGGTAGTCTAACGTGTCATCTGTTTCACCTATAGGAGGACGTAAGTATTCCTGCAAAACAGGACGCGAATAAATAATATTTGTAAACAATAATAGCATACTTATTGATAAAGACACTATTTTTAAAATTAAAACTTTATTAAATTCTCTCATAATCCACCCAAAAAAAAGCCTTTGTCTGCAGTAAGACTATATAGCTTCTATACTTATCTAAATATAATTATACCATACAAATAGAGGCTTGGAAAGGTTTTTATGATGATG
>CAZWYD010000083.1:0-5069 GCA_964637815.1 uncultured Planctomycetia bacterium | reverse complement strand
GATCTGCGCTGCAGTCCGGGCATAGTCGTAGACCTTGACGTCGTCGATCTTACCCCTAAATCTATAGCTTTCAGCCGGAGTTCTATAATTCCCAATAGTCAGTTCTCCATCATCAACGCCGAATGAACCAGTAGGCGTATCACTATTATCAAGCTTGCCATTAATATAGATCTTTCTTGCGCCGCTGCCAAATGTCGCAGCAACATGCGCCCATTCATTAAGCGGCAAGGCAGTATTCGCAGTTAATTGATTAGGGCTCAATGCACTCCCATAGAAATTTACCTTATTATTGCTGCCTTGGGTATACAGAAGATAATAATCGCCTTTGCCAACTATACGCGCCTGTGACGACGGCGTGTCTGTCCTGTAAACCCATGCCTCTAGCGTCACTGCAGTAGTAAAATCAATCACACTACCTGTGCCAGGATCAGAAATAGCTACCCTGTCATCTCCATTATCCAGGCTGATCGCACTACCAGTCTTTCCAGTAGTCCACTCGTCACCTTCTGTACCTGTCAATGTGCCATCAAGATTATTGCTAGACTCATCATACGCAGTTGGCCCTCCCCCTTCGTTAAATCGCCAGTGGGCAACAGGATCGTTGCCTTTGTCTGCGGCGTAGACAAGGTTCGTTAATATCGTTAGGATCGTTATTATCGTTAATTTCGTTAAGAGGTTATGCTTCATGATTAACCTCGCTTTTTGAGATTGCTTCGTCGGCCTTCGGCCTCCTCGCAATGACACCTCTTTCACTGTCATTGCGAGCGAAGCGAAGCAATCTCTCCTGCACGTAAGAACGGATTCTCGCATCAGGAATCCTCTTGGCCCAGGCCCTGGCCCTTGCAAAGCTAAAGGCCTTAGGGAAATGCATTTCTGGAAAATAGCCGAATTGCCTTTTCTTGCGGCCAGAAAGATACAGGCTATCCACCAATGCCTTTTCAGGCTGGGCTATTAAAAAACTCCCGCTTCCCTTATACCAATCAAACCCGCCAAAAAACCCTGGCGAGATCCTGTGAACTGAAAAAACCCCTAACTTCGTACGAATAACCTTTGTATGCGCTGTTGAAGCTAGTGTAACCATCTGCGGTATCTGCTCGATCATGCCATAAAGGTGCAAGGCGCTGACAAAAGAAACATACGCCCTGTGCCTTGGAAAAAGATACGGCACCACAGTGTAAGGGCTTAAGCCATTTGCGCCGACCTCTGCCCAGACACCTTTATGTATCTTAAAGACGATCCCCTGCCTTTTAAGAACATTAAGCGCGTGGGTCGTGGCTGATAAAGACTTACCAGAAATAGCCGCGAGCTCATGTGTCGTAAATGCGGGCCTATCTAACTTTTTAATAAATGTAAATATTGGCTGTCTGGTCATCTCACGCTCCCTAACTGTTCTATAAAACTCAATACCTTTAGCTTTATCTCATCCCATGAAGATGGCAGATTATATACAGCCTGATCTTCTGGTGCTAGATAAGAAACCACTGTATCCCTGAATTGCTCAAACCCCACGCTAAACACATTCTCATGTACCCTGTCCAAAATGTCATTGCGAGCTGCCTTATTCCCCCTGTCATTGCGAGGCTGCGAAGCCCCGTTCCAAATCTCTGATTTGGAACGGGGCGAAGCAGCCGAAGCAATCTCTTTTTTGAGATTGCTTCGTCGGCCTTCGGCCTCCTCGCAATGACATTGAGAACTCAAAACATATAAATCAAATATATCCCGCGCCTGAGTCGTTGAGCGGCCTGCCAGGGCGCCTATCTTCTGCATTACCGCTGATTCAATATCATAGTGCGAGACAAGTAAAGGCACTATCTTATACGGCCGCAAAACACTGTCTGATAAAGACCCGACTATCGCAGTGCCCTTAAAGCCCCTGCGAGAAAACTCAATCTTAGTAAAAAGGTCTTCTCCTGAAAATGTTACTAGATGCACCTTGAACCGCTGCGTAGTCTGGGTTTGCTTTGCCTTAATCATGTTCGGCACTACCACCTTTGCCACACCAAAGGTCTTAAAAATCTCCTGAAATGAAGCATTAGATAATATCTTCATAACCATGTCCTTCAGGGCCTCGACCTCTATTCCTTTCACATCTATATCCATGTCTTCTGAATAACGAAAACTATTATAGAAAAAGCGCAGGTTTGAACCACCTTTAAGCGCATACATCTCAGGCTTTACCTTCCTCGTAAACCACCTCAGGAATTCAATGTGAAATAACTCTCTTAATTGCAATTGGTTATATATTGTTTTTTCCATTTCAGTTATGTCCTTTAGCTGAGCTTTAGCTCAATTAAACTACATAATAAGTATACCTGCTTGAAAGGTTTTTGTCAAGCGTCGTAATGCCGATCGTCCCAATTCCGACATTGCATCCCGTAGTTGCCGACAGCACACAGTGCCGAGATTTTTCTTCTGTCTCTATTCATAATATCGGCAATCATTGCTAATTCCCCTTTCTTGCAATGTCGGCAGCCTTCAGGCTTTTTCCAATATCGGTATCAACTGACTGTTTCTTCCAGCCCTGCCACGCCTTCTGTAAATTCCTGATCTTCCGCCTCACATAGATATACCGCTTCACCAAATCTTCACAAACCGCCCTATCTAACTTATCTGCAAAAATGTCTTCCACTTGCTCTAAATAGACTGTGGTCTTATTGCACTCCTCTAAACATTTATCCATAATCTTTGACTCGTCGCCCTTCTCAAACCTGCGAGAATGTGCAGAGGCAATGAGCTCTGGAATCTTCAGGCAGCTGTCTATCAGCTTATCCTTCACAGGAGAATTATGTCCTTCCAGTACTGGAATAAGCTTGGTCATAATTTCACTGGCGCATTTCTTAGTGCGCTGGTAAACCTCGAGGTCTCTAAAACCTCTTATTGGTCGCTTTACTCTGAATCTAGTTTTGTGATAAGTCTTTTTATACATCTTGCTCTCCTTCTACAATTAATTCTTCAAACTTCATTTGACTCGGGTCTTCTTTCCTCGCCTTATCTCTTAACTTATAAACAACGTGCAACGGGAAAAACTCATAATACGCATTCTCGTCAAACCATGCACATTTAAAATCATATAGCCGCAAGCCAGTCAGCCTGCTTAATGCCAATGCATAAAGCGTGAGCTGGGTAATCGGTCTTTGCTTTTTAGTGGTCTTCTGGGGTTTATAATCTAAAATATGAATGCTGCCGTTTCTCACCTGCAGCATATCAATGTGCCCGGTTAAAACCTTGTCTAATTTTATAGGTATTTTAAATTTTAATGCCTCTTGCATATGCTCTACATCCATTGAATCCATGTACACGGGTACTTCTGTAGCTACTGTAACTGAATCATTGCAGAGCATGAATCGCTGTAATGCCTTGTGGCGAAGTTTATTGTCATTAACTGCCTGTAAAGCTAATCCAGCAATCCTGGTTGCAAAGTTTTGCTTCTCTCTAACTACAAGCTGACTCAAATCAAATTTAATGCGTTCCTCGCTTGCCCGCTCACCATCCTGAAAAAACTGATGCGGGCATTCATTCTGCACTGCCTCTAAAAATTCGCGAAGATTATCAAACCGTGCATGCTTATGCTCCTGTAAAATAAGAGCCATCTTTGCCCTGTGATAACAAAATTCATACACCTGCCTGTGAAAAAGTCGAACTGACTGAATCACCTGATGCGGACTGTAAAGCTTCAGGCCATATGGACGCATTCTAGAGTACCTGCAAATATGCTCATATTCCTTTACCCAATTCGCCAGGCTTGGCTCTTTCACATCAAGCCCGCTCTGCTCCTTTAAGAATCTACATGACTCAACCAAAGTAAATCCAGTATTATAATAGCTAATACCTTCTAAGATTACCTTTAAAGGAAACTGCTTACCTTTGGCCTTAGGCGCGACAAAGCTCTTTTGACAAGCATTACAAAGGTATCTCTGCTGGACCTCATACTTCTTCTTGCGAAGGCCACGACGAACCGTGTCTTTGCTGCTACAATAAGGGCAATTCACGCTGTCATTGCGAGGAGGCACCGAAGGTGCCGACGAAGCCCCGCACTTTGCTTGCAAAGTGCGGGACGAAGCAATCTCAACCCTCCTGTCATTCCCGCGTAAGCGGGAATCTAGTTTCCTCACCCTTTCCATCTCCCGACTTCCTGAGGCCCTGGTATCCCGAGTTCTGGAAAAATCCCTACCTCGGCCCAAAGTCGGGATATATTTTCTAATAAATTGGCTTATCAACTTCTTCAACATCTGCATGGGGCCTCCTGGGTCTCCCCCACATATATCAGACACATTTGCACGCTCTTTTTCTTTCATTTTTTTATTCCCTATTATACTTAAGCTTAACTTCGCCTAACTTTGCATTCTTACTACTATCCGCAGTCATGGTGAATTTCAATGTTATATAGTCGCCATCTGTGTAGGTTAGATTCAAATCAGTGCCTGGCACTGAATAGGCATTCCAACCATTGGCTGTTCGCTTCGTATCAGTATCATCCAGTGCATCAGCAGTGTCGTATACTGCAAGCGTCACGCCGCTATTGCCTGGCGTGGCATCAATATTTGTGTAATACGTAACCGCTGCCGTAGCATCCCACGTGCCAAAGTCTTCTGGCATCAGAACCCTCACATATACGTCATAGGATTGATTCGAGGCATTTCCAGCCCAATTGTAGTAGTTGTGGAAGTTAGAGGCTGTAGCATCAAAGCTAGAGGTCATAATGCCGTTCCCTGTACCTTTCAGGACTGCTGTTGGAAATTCTGGGGTCAGGTCTATAGTATTAACTGTCTGGCTACTGGCCCCACCAATCGTACCTGTGGCAGTAATGTCGCCGACTACGTGTAATTTAGCTGTTGGCCCTGTCGTCCCGATGCCGACGTTGCCGCTGTTGAAATAACTATCACCATTACCATGTATTTGTACTGTTTTAACATTATTGGCATAAACACTAACACGACCATCATCAGAAGCATCCTCTATGACTACTAATTTATCAGTAGATTGTGCATCCTCAAAATAAGTATCGCCTTTAACATGAAGAGCCACTAATGGAGTTGTCCCGATTCCTACTGTATTTGCTACATACAAAT
>CAZWYD010000082.1:0-5221 GCA_964637815.1 uncultured Planctomycetia bacterium | reverse complement strand
CATTGCATTAAGATTAACATCTTCAAATGGCGTGGGATACTCTGTATTGCAATGAAGTACTGTTATTCGATCCTTTTTTGTGCCAGAATTAATTAGAATATTTAGAGCGTCTTGAATCTCTTCAAGATTTGACATTCCTGTTGATATAATAATTTGTTTTTTCAATCCACCAATAAAGGTTAGTAATGGGAGGTTGGTGATTTCACCTGAACCGATTTTAAAAATATCCTGTAAATCATCTAAAAATTTTGCGCTCTCAATTTCATCAGGCGTTGATAAAAACATAATGTTTTTCTTGTCGCAATAGGTCTTTATTTGGGAGAACTCAAAATATGTTAATTCTAGTTTTTTTAACATATCAAACTGAGAGTTGTTTTCCTGGCTTGCCTTTTGGTATTCAGCTAATTCAGTGCCTCGCGTCAAGAGCAATTCAGTTTTCCAAGTTTGGAATTTAATTGCGTCAACACCGGCAAAAGCAGCCGCATCCACTAATTTTAAGGCAAGGTCCAATCTTCCATTGTGGTTTACTCCAGCTTCTGCAATGATAAATGTTTTATTCATAAAATTATATGTTATAAAAGCGTTTGATATTATCTGCAACCTTATTCATATCATTTAAATTATACCTGGAATCAACCGGTATTGAAATAAGTCGGTTATATAATGGGTGGTCAACCATATTGGGCTTGGGCCAGTGAACTGGTAAGTATATATTTTCTGATGCAAGATGCTTTCTTAGGGCGTCTCTTTTATCAACATTAATGACGTAAAATGATGGGTGTTTTGGTTTCCTTATATTAGATATGACTCTTAAAGAATCATCAAGAGTTATAAAGTTTTCATTTCTTGTTGAATACTCCTTTTCAAAATTA
Organism: uncultured Planctomycetia bacterium; assembly: GCA_964637815.1. Lineage (GTDB taxonomy): Bacteria > Omnitrophota > Gorgyraeia > Gorgyraeales > Gorgyraeaceae > Gorgyraea. Next base: position 4,349 of record CAZWYD010000082.1, on the reverse strand, counting down.
TCAATAGAATTAATTAACCAAATTAAACTTTTTGTAGATATTTTATGGGCAGTTTTTTGATTATTTAGGCTGTTTTCAGCTAATTTAAATAGTCTTATATATTCTTCTTGAGAGTGGCGGTTGTAATTTAAATATTCAAATTTTTTAATTTTTGCACTATCTTTAATATAAACAAATTCAGGTTCAGTATTATTTATCAATTCCTTGGGCAGATTAATCGTTGATTTAAGCAAACTTCCATCTGCAATAGGTAATATTTTTCTGTAACTATTAAATCCTATCCAGTGTTTCACTAAATCAGGTTTGGTAAATATTGGCAAAAACACGCTATCTTCAATAAGAATTTTCTCTTCATCAATAATACCATTAAAATGATGGTTATTTTGTCCAAAATAATTAATTAAATAAAAAACATCGTAATTTTTTGTATTAATGCTAGAAGGGTCAACAGAAAGGTTGTTATTTACATTGTAAAAGGAAAAACTAATATCATATTCTAAAAATAAATCAATAATGACTTTGCAAAGGTAATTAGGCAATAAAAACTTTTTTGTCTTCAATTCCGATAAAATTAGGCGTAACGATGACCTCCCCGAATCAGTAAGGTATTCAAAAATTGGAGATGAGGGGGTTTCAATTTCTCCTCCGAATAATTTCATAAATTTTGCCAGATTAATCTGTTAAATATCATAGAATATTTTTTTCATTCCAGAGTTATTTTTTAAAAATTTAAGGATTGTTTTAAATATTGTATCAGTCCCATTTGCTTTTTCGTAAGGATTACCAATGTCTTTTAACTTATTTTTAAAGCCCAGGGATACTAACTCTTTCAAACCTAATCTAATAGAAGGTTTATTTGGATTACAATCAATAACACTTTTGGCTCTCACCCGACCCTTTTGTCTGTCCCCTATGTTTAGTGTCCCTATTTTAAGGCTTGGGGCTTCAACAATTCCGCTAGATGAATTTCCAACCACACCATCTACATTTTTCATAATAGATAAATACCTTAATCGTCCAAGTGATTCAAATGAAACCGATTTTCCAGGGTGGGTTAAAACATATTGCTCAATAATGTTATTGATTATTTTGCCGTTGGCATCTGCATTTGATTTTGTAAAAATTAGAAATGTATTTCTCAAATTGTCTAATTCTGCCAATAAATCATTAATCTGACTGCGACTTGTATTGTTTTCCAACGTAACAGGATGATATGTAATTAGTAAATTAAGTTCACCAAATTTAAAGTTTAGATTCTTTTCAAGTTCGCTTTTTGAGAGCAGTTTAAAATTGCGAATGTTCTCTAATCCAATTTCACCAACATTAAATACGTTATTAGGGTTTTCACCTAACTGTATTACACGCTTGCGATAAACTTCAGTTGCTGTAAAATGTAGTTGGCTCATTTTGGTTATTGAGTGACGAAATGAATCGTCAATCGCTCCTTCTGTAACCTCACCACCGCTAATATGAGCCACAGGTATTCTACAAACATGAGCGGCGATAACCATTGCCAATATTTCATACCGGTCACCAAGGACAATAACCATGTCCGGGTTAATTTTTTTTATTGCTTCTGAATAGGATATTAATCCAAGCCCCATGGATTTACAAACCCCTTCAATAGTATCGGAACTTAATAGAGTCTCAATTTCTTCTGTAATGTTAAAGCCATCATTTATTATTTCGTTTACAGTCATTCCAAACTCTGGTGAAAGATGGGACCCTGTAACTATTAAATCCAATGAAACCTTATCGTCAGAATCTATTTTTTCCAGAAGTGGTCTAATTAGGCCATAATCTGCCCTGGAACTGGTTACTACACATAATTTTTTATTCATTGTCATAATTTACTGCATGGAATGTCTTATGTTATTTTGTTAAACAAAATATATGCTTTTCGGTTACAATCTTGTTTTTAGTTTCTAAAATATTCTCATAATAGCAAACCTTGAAACCAATGTTATCATATATTGAACGTAATTCACCCTCAGAAAACCAAGTGACGACACCTCTGTCTTTTAAATTGCCCTCAGTAATATCCTCATATGTGTTGTTCGATAATTTAACTCCAGATCCATACCCTGATGTTCTTTTCCCAAAACAGTTTGTTAAAAAAAAGGAATTATCACATAACAAATCATAATACTCAGTCAAAGCATTAGTAATATTTTGCTCTGGATTTGAATAAAGCGAGTAATTATCCAACATAATATTAAATTTTGATTTTAAATAGACTTTTGGACTTAATATATCTCCAAGTAGAGGTTTAATTTTTGTTTTGACACCAAAACTTTCTGCCAGAGGCTGGACATTCTTTAAACCGCTAGGTGACCCATCCATTGCCGTTACATCGATGTTTTCATTTGCTAAAAACCATGCGCAGGCACCCTTTCCACAACCAATATCCAAAGCTATTAGTTTCTCATCAAGGTTAGCAATACTTAAAAAAACAAATCTTATTACTTCCTCAGGAGGGTATTTCCCCCAAGCGCGAGATGAAAAAAGACTTTCCCAAATAGGGTCGCCAAATTGTTTTTTATCATTCATGGTATTTCAATAGCAACCTTCCGGAGCTATCAATCTTATGAGGGTTTTTTTGTTCCCACTCCAAACAAACGCTATTATATATGCTCTTAATATGAATTTTTTTACCAATGTAAAATGAGTGGGTTTTTTTAGAAAAATTCTTTTTGAATTTAAACAATGGGTCATTTTCCTCGTCCGTATTCCCTCCACCAAAATGAAATATTTTACAATTAGAGGCTTTAGAAAATTTGATTGCCTCATCTAGTAAAATATTTGTAACTGAATTATTTGTACAATCATTGCTTCTTGCAGATAAATGATAGTGGGCCTTTTCTTTAAAAATCATTATTAACATTGCACCAATTGGGTCAGCATTACCGCTCTCAAAAGCTGAAAAAATATATAAATTATTTGGGAAAAAGCTTATCAAATTGGAGAAGTATTTATCTGGAAATAAATAATATTGATTTGCCTTGACTCTTTTCATAGTAAATAAATACATTTTGATGAATTTATCTAAGTCGGTCTCAGCTTTGCTAATTTCAACTCTTAATGTTTTCTGCCCTTTGCGAATTGTATTGCGGTTATTTGAAGAATACTGGTTGGACCAAATATAATCGTATGATTGGCATAAATTTAATGCTATGGTTTTCCTGTCAAACAAAACCTCCAAATGGTCACAAGAAAACTGGTGGTTTTTTAATAAAGGGTTAAATCTGACAAATTCGGCAACTATGTTGTTATCAATACAAAAAGTATCAAATTCGTTATAAAAACCGTTTCTAAAAGATTCGGACTGGGTTGTGGATATCACACCATTATATCCATATGCACCTTGGATATCAAAATATTCATTATCTAAATGGTATCCCAATTTGTTGATGGAATTATGTAAAATTGGATAAAGAGCCAAATTTTTATCTTGCTTGTATACAAAACACATTGCTTTTCCATCGCCATTTTTCTCATATAATCGATAATACTCTGGAGTATAATAAATATCTTGTTGATCTGATGGGAGCTTATGAAAAAGCGTATTCCACTTTTCACTCTCATTTAGTGTCAATATAAACGAAGACATCTACTTCAATGAATCTATAATGTGTTCTATATCACTACTATTAAGATTAAAAGAGGACGGCATACAAAGTGAATTGTCTACAAGTTTTTTTGCATTATCAATTAAGTATGATTGGCACATCAGAAATGGTTTCTGCAAATGGTTTAAACCCCATATTGGGCGCGTTTGAATACCGTTTTTTGCCAGCTTGTTCATTAAACATTCTGGATCTTTACCCAAGTTGAGATCATCAATTTGTAAAACATTTAACCAATGGTTGTTTTTTGCATAATCAGGTGTTTCAGAAAGGATCAAATCTTCATGCGAAGTTAAAAGACTATTATATTCATTATATATTTCTTTTTTCTTCTTTAATATTGAAGGTAATTGCTCTAACTGAGCTACTCCAAGCGCAGCCTGGATATTAGTAAGGCGGAAGTTATAACCGATTTTATTATGAATGTACTTTACTTCATCGTCCTTGGCCTGGGTGGTGAGGTAGCGGGCTTTCGCTGCGAGGCCTTCATCATCAGCCAGGATCATTCCACCACCACCGGTGGTGATTATCTTATTTCCATTGAATGAAATGCAACCAAGTTTTCCGATTGTACCAGTATGTTTTCCGGCAAACTTTCCTTTTGTGTACCGCGTGCCTAAACTTTCGCTTGCATCTTCCACAATAGCAATATTTCTTGCCCGGAAGACATCAACCAGGTCATCCAACCAGCAGGCATTGCCCCAGACATGAACGGGGACTATG
>CAZWYD010000081.1:0-5281 GCA_964637815.1 uncultured Planctomycetia bacterium | reverse complement strand
TAGAGTTTGAATTACTAGTTGAAGATGAAGGAAAAGCCTTTAGCTTGCCAGTAGCCCGCCGCTACTATGAATATATTGATAAGGTTCTACCGGAAACTGTACCAACCAACAAAATAACCTATAAGCCAGTTAAGTCTCTAAAAGATACTAAGGTAGTTGTTTTCTCAATGGAGGCAAACTTAGTTACTAAAGAGGTTCGCAATAAAGCCTTATTTGGGGCTATTGCTGGAGGTTTAGGCGTACTCATGGGTAATCACCTGCGAGCTCTGCGCTATTCAGGAGCAGAAGTTTACTTTCCTTTACCTATATATAGTAAAGGCTCATATCAGTGGATGGAAGGCACTCAGCAAAAAGTCGATGATAACAGACCGCTAGATTACAGCTTATTGATCAACGGCTATGAAGATGAGTATGAGAAATGGGAACGGGTAAAATATATGCCGGTAACCTTTGATCTGGCCGGAGAAGAAATGGTTGCCTTGGCTATCTTAATGAAATTGACCCTTAAAAATCAAGAAGATTTACCTGATTCCTATGTCTTATTTATCGACCGAATGATGACTTCGCAACAAGTTGAGTATAAGTCAGTTAAAGATGTGCTTTATGCTGGACGTCCGTTTTCTGAAGAGCGCTTCACTCAGGCTGCTTTCTATTCCCGGGCATCCCTAAAGGCTCTTGAAGCTTTAAACATTGTTCCTGATATCTTCCAAGTCCATGAGTCTTATCCGGCAGCTTCTCTGGTACCTGATTTATTCTATAATCCTGACTACAGTAAGAACGGTCATTTTAAAGTTGCTAAAGAACACATTATGGGCTTTGCCCACACAGTAGTTCCTCAGGCCTTTCCTAAATACCCAGTTAAATTCATTAAGGATATTCTTGGTTTTGAGCTTTCTGAAGAAGCCTTGAATGAAATTCTTACTCCTCAGAGTAAGGATAAGCGTAGCTATGACCCCTTCTATGCTTTAAGTAAAAAAGCCGTATCTATTGGAACTGTAGGCTTAGAGCACCTGCGAGTCATGCGCAAGAACTTCCCTGACTTTGCTGATAAGTATTTTGCCGTTGAAGATGCTAACTGGCCATTCTTCTGGATGCTTAAAGAACAGAGAGATAGGGGTGGAGAGTTATTAGATAAGGAAGAGATGTGGGAAGCTAAAGAAAAGGCCGCCCAAGAAATGTATGAGTACATTAAACAACGTTCCGGTATTAACTTAAGTCCTAAACGGCCGACTATCTTTGAAGCCCGACGGATTGCTGATTATAAACACAACCTCTTTTTCACTACTATGCCGGGAGTAGTTATAGATAATAAACCTTTAGAAGGCATCCATTATCTTACCGAAGATACTGATAAGGGTGGTCTTGGCTTTAACCTGATTGTGGCTGGTAAGGCTCATCCTAACGATGCCCTGGGCATGGCCAGGGCTAAGCAACTCAGAGAATATGCCAAAGATGAAAATCTCAAAGATAAATTTACCTTCTTCACTTGGACTATTCAAGATTCGCAAGTTATTATCCCTGGGGTTAAAGCTTATTTTCAGACTTCGATACCACCATATGAAGCGGCTGGCATGCAGGATAAAAAGAGCATGGTTTGCTATAACGTAGGAATCTCAAGCTTAACCGGCGGTCCAGTTCAGCAAATCACCAATATTATGCGTCACGGCGAAAAAGGAAATGGTTATGTGTTTGAGCCTTTTGATCCTAAAGAGCTCCAAAAAGCTTTTGAAGATTATTCAGCTCGCTACTGGGCTTATAGCTATTATCGAGAGGGTAAATCTCCTGATCAGATAACTTCGCCTAATCAACGCTGGCTAAAATTAGTACGTCACTATATGAACACCAGTCCGCGCGGAATTCTAACTATTATGCAGAACAACGGCCGCATGCTTCCGATTACTGACAGTCGTCTGGCAGCAATGAAGCTAGCCTCTAAGTATACTAAGATGCTGGGTAAAGAGATGGATTACTCCCAGCAGGATCCTTATATTGAAGAAATCCTCAATGAGTTTGATCAGCGCTCACAAGTAGAGATTACTAAAAGCCCGGCACCAATAGTTTTGCCCCAGAGAGAGCAGTCAACCACAGTTTCTCCCGCTTTGGCCAGTTCAGCTATAGCTAAGAGCTCTTTAGCAGCTCCAGTTCTTGCCGGAGCATTAAGCATGGTTGTGTTTGGCATTAATCCTTTGTGGATTATAGGGATTTTCCTTATTTCTTTAACTGTGCATGAAGTTGCTCATGCTGGCGTAGCCTATCTTTACGGTGATCGAACCGCTAAAGACCAAGGCCGTCTTACCCTGAATCCTTTTGCTCATATCAGTATTTTAGGAACAATTATCCTACCTTTATTGGTCGGCTTTGGTTGGGCTAAACCAGTGCCGGTTGACTATCAGACCCTCAAACAAAACAAAGGTCTTTTCAATACTGCTTTTGCCGGTCCTTTGGCTAATATAATTTTAGCTTCCGGCTTAGCTTTAGCTTTTCATCTTGGTGGTTTTCAAGCTTCAGGATTTGGCAATATTATCCTGCTAGCTATATTCTTTAATCTTATGTTGGCGGTGCTTAATCTTCTTCCGATTTGGCCTTTAGATGGTTCACATATGGTTGAAGCAAAATTGAAGTCTCAAGATGCAATTAATACTTATCAAAAATATTCCGCATATGCAGGGATAATTTTTATTGCTGCTATACTCTTGGGAGGAGCCGGTAAAATAATAGTGATTTTGGCAGGATTAATTTACTCATTGCTTGGCTTGCCCAGGCCGCAGTTGGAGTTAGTCAGCCAAGCTGGGGCAGGTATAGTTAGTAGTTTAGGCCTAACTTTGAGTAATCCAGTAGTTGCTGCCCTTACTGGTTTAGGAATCGCTGCTGTGTTTATGCTTGGTATAAAGTTAATATCAAACAAGCAGCCATCTCAGCAGTCCTTAACAGACCTTCTTAAAAACTCTCAGGCTACAATAAGTGAATATCTTAAGGGTATGCCATTAGAACCGTTAGAGGATTTTAGTATTTTTAGAACTGAGAATTCTTTATACCTCATTGGTCCAATCAATGAGGAAGACCCGCAGCTAATCTTAAGAATACAGTCGGAGAACTCTGAAAACGCCTCAACTAAAGCCCCTGATTACTTATCCCAGTATGCTCAGCCAATAGAGCAAGTTTTAGAAGGCTACAGGATAGAGAAGTTTTCTATACCGGCCCAGCCAATGAAAGCTCAGAGAGAGGTTTTACGTTTAATCCATGCTGAGACAAGATCGTTTGAGCAAATCAGTATAGACTTAAGGCTTAAGATGTCGGCTCCTGAGTTCGTCCTCACTGAAAGCTTACAACGACCGCTGTTTGTGGCCCTCAAAGAAGAGGAGTATATAAAGAACTCCTCTGAGGCTGACCTTCAAAGAGCTAAGTTTTTAGATAGTCATCAAAGTACAGTAGATGGAGAAGCTAATCCTTATGCTAAGTTAGTCCGAGCCTTCAAAAATCCTTCTAAAGAAGCCTTTGATCTGGTGATTACTAAAGAAGACATCAAGAATTGGGATCTGCGTAAGTGGGTTGATGAAACTAAAGGCTTAGCTAAAAAGGCCACTGCTGGTATGCGTGACTCAACTGATGTCAAATTTGCCTGGAATCCTCACTATAATATTAACCTTTTGGGAACTGTCTTAACCGCTCTTGCCTACAGTCAGATGCTACAGAAAAAGTACGGTAAGACTAATATTGATATGTTAGTCGGAGGTGAGTCTAGGTATGATACACTTTTGAATATAGATATGTTAGCTAGAGCCTGGGCTTTTAGAGGTATTAATGTACACCGATCAGAGCAAGGTAAGCGTCTAACTATTTGGCAGTCTTCATTTATTACCAGTCTTAGACGTTGGGCTGGAGGCATCTACTTTACCTCATCGCATTCAGCCCGCAACATCTTTGCCGGAAAGATTCTCTCTTCCGAAGGTTCACAGCTGCTAATTGAAGAGATGGTTGAGATGGTTGATTTGATTGACCAGATGATTGCTGAGGTTGAAAAAGGAGCCAAAGACTCACTCACAATCTCTTTTGCTGCTGAAAGCGATTCTCGGATTAGAGAGGATATTGACAACAAAGATCACCCTCAAGCCATAGATACCCGCACTCTTTATGCCGACTACCTAAAGAAAGGCATTGCTACCAGTGGTCTACTAGAAGTAGTTAATCAGGCTAAAGAAAAGGACATGCGTATTGGCTATGCCATGATGCACGGTTCAATGACTGAGAATATTAAGGATATCTTTAAGCAATTAAACATAGATGATCTAATCGACTACTACCATACCCAGTCTGATCCTTACTTTGGCGGAGTAGGTATTGATGACTATAATCAGAAAAACTGGATCGCTCAAGATAATAAGCCTAAACATGATTTAGTCAGAGCCTATGTTAAGCAGTTTATAGACCTTAATAACTACAAACAAGTATCAATAGGTACTTCTTTTGAAGGCACTATCTCTTTAGGTGAAATAGCTAAGAGATTAGAAAAAGACCTACCCAAAGGCTTAGAAGCTGATGAAATAATTACTCTAAAACTAAAAGTAGAAAGTACCTATCCTGATAACTTAGCTTTATTGAATCAAAAAGGCTATGACTATATAGAGATACCGGATACTGAAAAAGCAATTACCTTCTATATCCCAGTACTTACTGATTTATCTCAAGACTTAAGCCTTCTAGAAGTAGATAAAGCTGCCGGCTATGAGCCAATCCTTAAACATAAACCTCTAGGCTATATCCTTCTAACTACTGACCCTGATGCTGATAGATTTATTGTTTTTCAAATAGAGCCTAATACTAAAGAAAATAAAGCTTTCTTAACCAAAGCTGGTATCAATTATATCTACCTTGACTCAGATAAACTAATGGTCTCTTATACCCCTAACCAGGGCTTTTTAATGAATGTTGATTACCGCAAGAGACAATTAGTTGAATCCGGCCTTTGGGATAAATATGACTGGTTTAACATCTCAACTACTCCTTCAGCAGCTAGCTGGGATGAGTGGGCTGATGCTCAAACTGATAAGTCTTACCTGTTTAAGAAGGCTGGCACTGATACCTGGACAGAGAGAAAAGGTATTCCTTCAATCAACGGCCCAGTAGGCTTTAAGGAAATTGGTGCTTTTATGCGCAAAATAGAACGTCAGATGCAGCTTAACCAGTTGCGCCTGACGAATAACCAAGAACCCAAAGCAGTAATTATCCATGACATCTATGGTAATGCCTATAATATGGGTAGAAACCCAGCCATGCTCTTTGG
>CAZWYD010000080.1:0-5369 GCA_964637815.1 uncultured Planctomycetia bacterium | reverse complement strand
TGGAAAAATCCGGCTCATGGGTCACGTTCGGCAATGAAAAGATCGGCCAGGGCAGGGAATCAGCAAGGGAGTTTTTAAGGAGCAATACAAAGGTCAGCAATGAGATCGAGAAAAAGATCAGAGAATCATTGGTGGCGAAAACAAAAAGGTAAAAAATTGAAAAAAATTGTATTAATTTTGGTATTGCTATTTGTGTCGTGCTCTGCAAGTGCCCAGCCTGCTCAGGAGGCGCTTAATCTGCAGGAGTCGTTTGTCAAGGTTTCCAAGGAGGTCGGGCCAGCTGTGGTGAGTATAAGCATTGAACAGGTGGAGCATTATCAGACCAGGTATTATCCATTTGCAGAGTTCCGGGATGATTTTTTTAAGGATTTTTTTGATGACTTTTTTGTGGCTGGCCCTGACAGGGAATTCAAGCGTGCAGGCCTTGGTTCAGGTGTTATTATAGATAAGGAAGGATATATCCTTACAAATGAACATGTGGTTGGTAGCGCAGACAAGATCACTGTTACCTTACCGGACGGCAGGGAATTTAAAGGTCAGCTAACAGGCTCAGATGTGCATTCAGATCTTGCGGTTGTCAAGATCGAGCCCAGAGGGGACCTGCCTGTTGCGAGGCTTGGTGATTCTGATAATGTACAAATAGGCCATTGGGCGATCGCGATCGGTAATCCATTTGCGTACGCTGTAAAGAATCCTGAGCCTACTGTTACTGTAGGCGTGGTAAGCGCTTTGCGCAGGAGTCTTCCAAGAACAGATAAAAGGGCAAGGGAATATTCTGATCTAATACAGACTGACGCGGCTATAAATCCAGGCAACAGCGGCGGGCCTCTTGTGAATATTCATGGAGAGGTGATAGGTATAAATGTAGCGATATTTACCTTGAGCGGCGGGTCCGAGGGCATAGGCTTTGCAGTACCTGCTAATACAGCCAAGAGGATCATGGAGGACTTGAAGCAGGGCCGAGAGGTTCTTTATGGTTGGCTCGGCGTGATCATACAGGATGTTGATTCTGATCTGGCTGAGTATTTTGGACTGGATAGTAAATTTGGGGTTTTGATCTCAAGGATTTTGGAGAATAGTCCTGCTGAAAGGGCTGGGTTATTGCCAGGAGATATAATAGCGTCTTTTGATAATGAAAAGGTAAGGAATACACGGGATCTGATCAGGGTGGTGCTGAAAAAGAATATTGGCGAAAAGGCAAAACTTGGCATAATAAGAAAGAGAAAGATCCATACTTTTGAGGTAGAGATCGGCCAAAGGCCTGATGGGAGAACTGCGTTAGCTCAGAAGAAAGAAAAAGTAAGGACAGGGTCTGCAGACAGTAAATTCTGGAGAGGGCTTGAGGTCTCTGAGATTACACCTGAGATAGCTAGTCGTTTTAAACTGAGCGCAGGTGTTGGCGTTATTGTAGCAGATGTAAAAGCAGGCAGCCCTGCTGAGGCATCTGGTATGCGCTCAGGGGATGTGATTTACGAGATTAATAGAATGCGGATTAAGAGCCTGAAGGACTATAAAGATGCTATTAGTGATGTATCAGGCGATGCGTTAGTTGGCACATACAGAGGATACGTTGTAATAAAGGAATAATGAAAGCAGACGAAATCAGAGATCGCTTCTTGAGATTCTTCGAGGAACGCGGACACAAGATCTATCCCAGCGATTCACTTGTTCCTGCCAATGATCCCAGCCTTCTTTTTACAGGCGCGGGTATGAATCAATTCAAAGAAGAGTTTCTTGGTAGAGTGAAGGGCCCGACAAGGGCGGCGACTTGCCAGAAGTGCCTGCGCACAGGCGATCTTGAGAACGTGGGAAAGACACCAGACCATCATACGTTCTTTGAGATGCTTGGGAATTTTTCATTTGGTGACTATTTTAAGAAAGAGGCAATAGAGTGGGCCTGGGAGTTTCTGACAAAAGAGTTGGGCCTTAAGGAAAAAGATCTGTGGGTCTCGGTGTATAAAGATGATAGCGAGGCGTATAATATTTGGAAGAATGAAATAAAGATCCCTGAAAAAAAGATCCTAAAGTTAGGAGAAAAAGATAATTTCTGGCCAGCCAGCGCGCCAAGCAAGGGTCCAAATGGGCCATGCGGTCCATGCTCTGAGATTTTTTATGGCGGTCCTGATGGAGTGGAGGTCTGGAATCTTGTTTTTACGCAGTTTGACAGAAAAGATCACGGCAAATTAGATCCTTTGCCAGGCAAGAACATAGATACTGGCATGGGTCTTGAGAGGATCACAAGGGTTATGCAGGGGAAAAAGACGAATTTTGAGATAGATTCGTTTGAGCCGATAATAGATGAGATAAAGAGACTTTCGCCCAAAAAGACAAAAGAGACAAAGAAGATTAATGCAATCGCTGACCATATACGAGCAGTGACATTTTCTATAGGCGATGGGGTATTGCCATCGAATGAAGAAAGAGGCTATGTAATCCGGAAATTAATCAGAAAGGCATTCTGGTATGGCCGTTCTCTTGGTCAAGAAGACCCATTTCTGTACAAGATAGTACCTGTAGTTACAGGTGTTATGAAAAAACCATATCTTGAACTTACAAAAGAAAGAGAAGACATTGCTCAAGTAGTTCTGGCAGAAGAAAAAAGATTTAAGAATACTATTGAAGATGGCCTTGCAAAATTAAATGAGATGATAGCTGGTTCTTCAGGAGCCATTGCTGGAGAAGATGCGTTCAAGCTATATGATACCTATGGTTTTCCTTTGGAGTTGACGCAGGAAATCGTGACTCTGGAGAAAGTAAAGGTAGATCTTAAAGGTTTTGAAAAATGCATGGGTGCGCAGCGCGCCAAATCGCGCACTTCCAGCAAGATAAAAGGTTCGATATTCAAAGGTGACGCAAATCTAAAATTGCCTGACGAAAGTATTTTTGTAGAAAATGAGGAAGAACTCGAGACCGAAGTCTTGCAGATTTCAGGCGCCTCTATTTTTTTAAAAAAGACAAATTTTTACGGTGAAAAAGGCGGCCAGGTAGGCGATACCGGAGTGTTGATTAAGAATGGAAAAATTATTGCAGAGGTTACAAATGCGATCGATCTTGCTGGGAGGATCCAGCATCAGGTAAAGATGAAAAAAGGAGCGCTAAAACCAGGCGATAAAATAATTGCGAAGATAGACATAAAGCGCAGAGCCCAGATCAGAGAAAATCATACAGCCACGCATCTTTTGCATAACGCCTTAAGAAAAGTCCTGGGCCAGCATGTAAAGCAAGGCGGTTCTTTGGTCGCGCCAGATCATCTGAGATTTGACTTCTCGCATTTTAAGGCGCTTACAGGCGAGGAGCTTTCAAGAGTAGAGGATCTTGTGAATGAAAGAATAAAAGAAGATAGTTTGGTGTGCGTTAAAGAGCTTTTATTGGAAGAGGCAAAGAAGCAGGGCGTGATCGCGCTTTTTGGAGAAAAATATGCGGATACAGTGAGAATGGTCTCTGTGGGTGAGTATAGTAAGGAATTATGCGGCGGCACGCATGTAAGGCATACAGGGGAGATTGCCAGATTTAAGATCCTGTCAGAATCTTCCATAGCAGGCGGGGTAAGAAGGATCGAGGCTATTACAGGAGACGCAGCGAATAAAAAGATCCAGGAAAGCATAGGCTTAGTAAAAGAGATAGCGAAAGAATTAAAGACATCGCCGGATAATATATTAAAAGAAATAGAAAAATTGACAAAGCACCTTAAAAAGTTGGAAAAAGATTTAAGTGTTATTAGCGATAGGTTTGCTTCCTCAAACATTGATGGAATATTAAAGGATGTAAAAAAGATCAAGGGATGCGACGTTATTATTGCAGAGATTAGTAATGTGGATATGGGCATGCTGAGAAAAACAGCTGATACTATAAAGGGAAGGATGAAAAAAGCAGTCTTTGTCCTGGCTTCAGAAAAGGACGGGAAGCTTTCAATGGTTGTCGGTGTTAAGACGGGTATGGATGCAGCTAAAATCTTAAATGATATAGGTTCAGGCTTTGGAATAAAAGGCGGTGGCAGGCCTGATTTTGCCCAGGCAGGGAGCCGTGCCAATATCGACATAAAAAAGATACTTAAAAAAGCAAGAGAAGTTCTGAAGGGGTGTTTATGAAAATTTTACGGCTTTCTAGCAAAGAAATACAAAAGCTCTGTGGAAGATATTATTGCAATAAAAAGCGCGTGACAGAAAAGGTACGCAGGATTGTAGATGATGTGAGAGAGGATGGTGACAAGGCAGTCATCAGGTACACGAGGCGATTTGATAAGGTAAAACTCTCTCCAAAAGACCTTAAGGTGAGCGCAAATGAGATCAATGGCTCGTATCAGAATATAGATACAGGTTTTATATCTAGCCTGAAGACCATAATCGGGAACATAGAAAAATTTCACAGAAAACAATTGCCAAAGCCGTGGAAGATAAAAGATGCAGAAGGCATTCAGCTGGGAGAGATATTTAGGCCTATTGAAAGCGTTGGCATATATGTGCCAGCAGGTACAGCACCGCTTGTCTCAAGCGTGTACATGAGCGTTTTGCCGGCAAGGATAGCTGGTGTGAAGAGGATAATACTTGCGACTCCGCCGACAAAATTCGGCACTGTTGATCCGCACATACTCGCAGTGGCGAATCTCTTAAAGGTGGACGAGGTTTATAAGGTCGGAGGCGCGCAGGCAATAGCTGCCCTTGCGTTCGGCACAAAGACTATACCAAAGGTGGATAAGGTCGTGGGCCCGGGCAATGATTATGTGACTGAGGCAAAGCGCCAGGTGTATGGTTATGTTGACATAGACATGCTTGCAGGTCCGAGCGAAGTCGTTATACTGGCGAATCAGTTTTCAGATAAAGATTACGTGTTAGAAGATATGCAGGCTCAGGCAGAGCACTTAAAGGGGCTTGCAATCCTTGTTACTACATCAAAGAAATTCGCTCGCGCAATGAGAAAAGAAGTAGGTAAAGGCTATATCGTGCTGGCAAAAAATCTCAGACAAGCAGCAGAGGTTATAAACAGGATCGCGCCTGAACATCTCGAGGTTTTTATAAAAAGGCCCAACAGGATCTTGAAATTCATTAATAATGCAGGCGCAGTATTTATAGGACCATATTCGCCTGTATGTGTGGGAGATTATGTGGCAGGTCCGAGCCATGTCTTGCCAACAGGCGGCACAGCCAGATTTTTCTCAGGTCTTAGCGTGAGGTCTTTTCTTAAGAGTACGCACACGATAGCATATTCCAAAAAGGCGCTTGAAAGAGAAAAAGAAGCGATCGAAAAGATTACAAAGATAGAAGGCCTGACAAAGCACTTGGAGTCGTACAAGGTGAGATTCAAATAACTTTACATCTGAAGCAAGACCTAAAATGTAAAGTTAACTTAGTTAACTTTACATTTTAGGTCTT
>CAZWYD010000079.1:0-5463 GCA_964637815.1 uncultured Planctomycetia bacterium | reverse complement strand
CCGCCACCTATAAGAGCAGCGACCTTGGCGTTACGACGCTTTATTTCTCTGATACTATTATCAACCATTGAAAAATCGCGCTTCTTAACAGTCTGATAGAACTCCTCGATCTCTTCTAGCCTCATGTCTATTAATTCAGAGTTGTAATCTATGGTTGTTTGAATGCCATATTTTTTAAGGGTGGGCTTTAAAAAATCTTTGAAGAAAGAGACCCTATGAGAATCTCTATTACTAAGATAATAGTCCAGCTCTTCATTCGAGACCTTGAGGTTAAATAAATTTTCTAGAAATTTGATGTTTCTTAGGCCCTGGACTAGGGTTTTTTGTTCCTGTGTCTGTGCGAGATTTAGCTTTACTTCATATGCCAGGTCTTCCATTTCAACAAAGAGCTTTGTCGTGTCCAGGGAGTTTACTTTAGTTAGATAATCTACGAAGTCGTCCATATCCGGGTATTTTAACATCTCCTCTTCCAGATGCTTTATGGCAAGGCTTCTTAAATAACTATAGAAGGAAAAGGCTGATATCTTCTGGCCTTTAAAGAGCTCTGCCTTTGCCATTAATAAATCCATGGTTCTGCGACTGGAACTGCCTGAGAGGGCTGCCTGCAAGTTCATGAGCAAGTTCTGTGAATCCTGGCCGATCTTTGCCTGGTTTATGGTCTTTTCCTGTTCTGTGGCTTCTATTAGAAGAGAGATGTTTTTGTATTTATCTGTAGGGATATTGAAATACTCGATATAGGATGAGATATAATCCAGATACTCTTTTGTCTCTATCTCTTCATTCTCGTACTGGACCTCTTTCTGGTCTATTTCCTTAAGTTCGGACGTATAAAGCTTTGGCCTTAGGTTCTCTAGGGCCTTTTTGGCCTGAGAGATAAAGACCTGGGACTTTGGCGAGAATTTCACGATCTTATTGAATTGTATGATATTTTTAAAATAGACGTCTTTATCTTCGATCCCCCAGATAGGGAGATCAGGGTATTTTGTTATTGATAGATATTCTTCTGCTGTAAGCTCGCCTGATTCTACAAAGATCCTTGCTGTCTTTTCCCTTACCTCAGCGTCTGGGAAGTTCGAGACACTGGAGGTATCCACTTCCCCTTCTGCGCCTTCTGACAATACTAAACTCATGCCATAGTCTTTTATAAGTGTCTCAAGTATGCTTGCTTCATTGTATTGGGCCTCTGCGTTTGTGTGCAGGTCCTGGATGTGTACAACAAGTACGCCCTTCGCCTTGTCCCTTATCCCTTGTCCCTTGTCCCTCTCTGCATCATACACCTCTATTATCCTGCCTAGTTCAGATGGAATATTTATCTGGGATAAGTCCTTTAGATGATGCTGCAGGATCCGCTTGGCCTCTTTTTTGCGATCCTGGGCCTTATCATCTCCCTTTAAAACAGCTTTGCGTTTCTGAAGGCTTTCTTCTTTTTGAGTAGAAAGCTTTTTATGATCTACTTTCTTGTTCCTAAAGAGCTGGCGAGACCGCTCAGCTGCATAGGTAACATTGGTAAAAAGGAATGTCAAAAGGGTTAGGACAGAGATAATTTTACTAATTGGCTTCATATGTAATAATCTCCTAGCTAGGTCATATATAGCATTATTAAAGATATTTATAAACTATTAAGCTAACTTAAGTTTATCATAAAAACGCTTTCTTGTCAAGCACTCAATTGTAGCAAATTTGTCAAATTAAGGCAGGGATATTGCTCTTTATTTTCTTTGGCTTTATCTCTGTAATCTTGGCATTATTTCTATCTTTTAATTCTACCACTCCCTTCTTAAGGGCTCTTTCTCCTATTACTATCTGATAAGGTATGCCAATTAATTCAGCGTCGTTGAATTTAACGCCTGCGGATTCGCTTCTGTCGTCTAATAGGACCTCTATGCCTTCACTTTGTAAGTCAGCATAAACCTGGTCTGCGACTTTGCGGACATTTTCCTTATCATAGTTTAGCGGCACTATTATTATCTGAAATGGCGCAATGGATTTTGGCCATATTATGCCTTTTTTATCATTATTTAACTCTATGGCAGCTGCGATAATGCGATTTACGCCTATGCCGTAACAGCCCATTACTGCTGGCTTTAGTTTGCCGTCCTCGTCCAGGAATTCTGCTTTCATTGCCTCAGAGTATTTTAGGCCGAGTTTAAACACATGGCCCATTTCTATGGCATGTTCCATGCTTATCTTTTTATTGCATTTAGGGCATGGGTCTTTTTCTGTAATCATGCGCAGATCTGCCCACTCTTTTACTTTAAAATCGCGGTCAAGATTTGTATTTATAAAGTGCTTATCCTTCTTATTCGCACCTGTTACAAAATTAGATATACCTTTAATAGAGTGATCAGCTATGATTCTTATTTTAATGCCGACCGGACCTGAAAAACCCATTGGTCCACCAGTGGCTTTCTTGATTATCTCCTCTCCTGCCATTTCTAGCTTTGCGCATTTAAGGAATTTCTTGATCTTTGCCTCATTTGCCTCATGGTCACCTCTTATAAGGATCGCCACAGGCTCTTCATCTGCCACATACACAAGCGTCTTTACCATCTGCTCAGGCTTAACCTTTAACAAGGCGCCAACCTTTTCAATGGTACTCACCCCTGGAGTATCTATCTCTTTGATCTTGTCCCTTGTCCCTTGTCCCTTGTCCCTTGTCCCTTGTCCCCGCAAGCTGTCCCCGCAAGCCGCCACCGCAAGGCTTGCCGCATACCCGCAAGCTAGGCAATGCGCAAGAAAATCCTCGCCGCTCTCCGCAAGCACCATGAACTCATGCGATACATCGCCGCCCATTACGCCAGTGTCTGCGTCAACTGCTAGCGCACGCAAGCCACAGCGTTTGAAAATAGCCTCGTACGCCTCGTACATCTTCTTGTAGCTCGCGTCAAGCCCGGCATTGTCCCTGTCAAAGCTATACGCATCTTTCATAATAAACTCGCGGCTGCGTATCACGCCAAAGCGAGGCCGAACCTCGTCTCTGAATTTGGTCTGTATCTGGTAAAGTGTTATAGGGAGCTGGCGGTAGGACTTTATGTTAGTGCGTACAAGGTCAGTAATAACCTCTTCGTGTGTGGGGCCAAAAACCATTGTACGATTGTGCCTGTCCTTAAACTTAATCAGGTCTTCTCCAAGATCCTTATACCGACCTGACTGGTGCCAAAGCTCAACTGGCTGTAGCGACGGCAGAAAAAGTTCAAGCGCACCTTTCGCGTCCATCTCTTCGCGAATAATAGCCTCAACCTTTTTCAGCACCCTAAGGCCAAGCGGAAGATACGTGTACGCACCTGAAGCAAGCTTACGAATCAAACCAGCGCGAATCATAAGCCTGTGACTAACAGCCTCAGCCTCGCTAGGAACTTCCTTTAAAGTTGGTATAAAATACTCACTCCATCGCATATCTTCAACAACTTAACTTTACATTTGAAGCAAGACCTAAAATGTAAAGTTATTTAGCTCCTTTACTATATCTTTTTCCTTTACTCTCTTTATAACTCTGCCTTTTTTAAAGATTACTCCTGATTTCTTGCCACAGGCAATGCCAATGTCTGCATCCTTTGCTTCGCCCGGCCCATTCACTTCACAACCCATAACAGCTATCTTAATCTTCCGCCTTGTCCCTTGTCCCTTGTCCCTTGTCCCTAACTCGTTTACTATCCTCTGCAAATCCACCTGGCACCGACCGCAGGTCGGGCACGATATTATCTCTGGTCCGAACCGTCTAAGCCCAAGCGCCTGCAGGATATTCTTTGCTGCTACGACCTCTTCGCAAGGATCTGCAGTAAGCGAAACCCTGATCGTATCTCCTATACCTTCTAAGAGCAGCACGCCTATTCCCATAGAAGACTTCACAAGACCTGTTGAAACAGGACCAGCTGCTGTAATGCCTAGATGAAGCGGATATTTTGACTTTCGCGCAAACTCCCTATAC
Source organism: uncultured Planctomycetia bacterium (assembly GCA_964637815.1). Lineage (GTDB taxonomy): Bacteria > Omnitrophota > Gorgyraeia > Gorgyraeales > Gorgyraeaceae > Gorgyraea. The sequence goes on along the minus strand of CAZWYD010000079.1, from coordinate 1,535 downwards.
GCCTTAATAGTCGCTACTACATCTGATGCCTTTAATGAAACTATTATATCGTAAAACTTGGCTTTCTCCAAGATTTTTATGTAGTCCAGCGCTGACTTTACCATCCCGCCCTTAACAGATCCTGAATTCACGCCAACCCTGATCGCTACCCGCGCCCTCTTTGCCGCCTTTGCTACTTCTATAACCTGCTCCTCTTTATGTATATTCCCGGGGTTTAATCGTATCTTGTCCGCGCCATTCTGGATCGCCAAAAGTGCCAGGCGATGATCAAAATGTATATCTGCGACCAGCGGAATCCTTATACGTTTCTTAATCTTCTTTATGGCTTCTGCTGCCTCAAAATCCTTTACAGCAACACGCACTATCTCGCAGCCTGCTTTCTCCAACTGCCTAATCTGCTTAATAGTTGCACGAACATCCCTTGTGTCAGTCTTGGTCATAGATTGGATCACTACTGGTGCGCCTTTGCCGATCTTAACTTTTCCAACCTTAATCTGTCTAGTCATTTTATTTACCAAAAAATCCTAAGACCTTTTCAAATAGCCCAAAGCGCATGAAGTCGCTGTAGAAGACAAATGCCATTAGGCATAATAGTAATACAAGGCCGACCTGCGCTATATTTTCCTGCAGCTTATACGAAAGCGGCTTTCTGCGCACCTTTTCTATTGCAAGAAATAAAAGATGGCCGCCGTCCAATACCGGCACTGGCAAAAGATTAAATATGGCCAGGGACGCGCTTATTACTCCCATCAGCTGCAAAAAATAAACGATTCCTAACTTCGCTGCCTGACCTGTCATGTAAAAAATCCCTACTGGACCTGTTACTGAATCCTTAAAAGCAACTGCCCCTGTGCAAATAGCCCACAATGCCCGATATGTAATATAGGTAAGTGTGCCTAATTTCTTAGCACCCATGTAAAATGACTCTATAAATCCATACTTCACATATACTATTGTCTCTGCCGGCCGAATACCTATCAAGCCCACCCTTTTCTTTGAGCCAAATATGGTCTTAAGATCTTCTGACTTTGGCTCAACCGTCAAATCTATTAATCTGCCCTCTCTCTCAATAACAAGTTCGATTCGAGAGGCTCTATTTGTATGGACAATGCGCGTTACATCATCCCAATAACTAATACTCTCGCCATTTATCTCTAATATCTTATCCCCTTCTTTAATACCCGCTGCCTCAGCAGGATAATCCGGCACCACGCCTCCTATAGTAGCAGTCAATGTAGGTGAGCCAGCAATAAAGACAAATGAAAAAATAAAAAACGCCAGCACGTAATTTAGGAGTGGCCCTGCAAAGATTATTCTCGCACGCTCTCCAACTGAACGAGACAGATACTCCCACTTCTCGCCTTTTCTCTCCTCGGTCTCTGTCTCTCCTGCGAGTTTTACATAGCCGCCCAAAGGTATTAAAGAGACTATGTACCTGGTCCCGCCCTTTGTAAATCCGAATATCTCTGGCCCAAATCCAATGGAAAATTTTTCCACGCACACGCCAGTTCTTTTGGCAACAATAAAATGCCCGA
>CAZWYD010000078.1:0-5681 GCA_964637815.1 uncultured Planctomycetia bacterium | reverse complement strand
GTTAAAAAGGCACCTGAAAAAATAGTCAGCCAGGAGAAGGGAAAGAGTTCAAAGCTAAAAGAACAGATAGAGAGATTGAGCGAGACCTTAAAGACACTATGAAACCTGCGAGAGAAAGAATCCTGCCAATAATAATGGCTGCATTGGGCGAAGATGTGGGAAGTGGCGATATCACTTCCGGAGCGATTTTTGAGAAAGACATGATCGTTCTGGCTGACATTATGGCTAAAGAGGAGTGTGTACTCTGTGGCATAGATGTTGCAAAGTGGACTTTTACTGCGCTAGATGAGAGGATAATCTTTAGATCGATTTACAATGACGGAGCTACTGTCAGAAAAGGAAAGAAGATAGCTTCCGTAAAGGGTTCAGTGAGGAATATCCTGACGTGCGAGAGGACTGCATTGAATTTTCTTAGCAGGCTTTCAGGTGTCAGTACGCTTACAGCTGAATTTGTAGAAAAGATAAAAAAGACAAAGGCAAAGATATTTGATACAAGAAAGACTATGCCCGGCATGAGGGTATTGGAAAAATATGCTGTAAGGGCAGGAGGCGGTTCTAATCACAGGATGGGATTATGGGATCAGGTTTTGATCAAGGATAATCACTTGTCTCTGTGCAGCATCGAGGATGCTGTGGCAAGGGCAAAGAATAAACATTATAAGAATATCGAGGTAGAGGTTGATAATCTAGGAGATTTTAAAAAGGCCTTGGCCTCAGGTGCTGATATCATAATGCTGGATAATATGAAAGTCGAGGATATAAGAAAAGCAACAAGGTTAGGGACAAGGGACAAGGGACAAGGGACAAGGAAGGTTGTGGTAGAGGTTTCAGGTGGTGTTAGTTTAGAAAATGTTGCGAAGATTGCACGTACAGGCGTTGACAGGATTTCAATAGGCGCTCTTACCCACTCAGCTCCAGCTATAGACTTTTCGTTAGAAATAAATGTCTAAATTTAAACTCGTTAGTTCATTTAAGCCGCAGGGGGATCAGCCGCAGGCTATTGAGAAGATCACGCAGGGGCTAAAAAAAGGCATTCGGTCCCAGGCTCTTCTTGGCGTTACTGGCAGCGGCAAGACATTTACAATGGCAAATGTCATTGCTGATGTACAGAGGCCCACGCTTGTAATATCGCATAATAAGACGCTTGCCGCGCAACTCTATACCGAGTTCAAGGATTTCTTTCCGCATAACGCCGTCGAGTATTTCGTGAGCTACTATGATTATTACCAGCCAGAGGCGTATGTACCACACACAGATACCTATATAGAGAAGGATGCCTCGATCAATGATAATATCGACAGGCTCAGGCTTTCAGCCACGAGCAGCCTTATGTCGCGGCGGGATGTGATCATTGTTTCCAGTGTCTCGTGCATATATGGCCTGGGCTCTCCGGAAGATTACCAGAAACTCCTGTTATTTTTAGAAAAGGGACAGAAGATAAAAAGAGATACCCTTCTTTTAAAGCTTATAAATATACGTTATTCGCGGAATGATATTGATTTCACGCGCGGATGTTTCAGGGTAAGGGGCGATATCGTGGAGATATTTCCCGCGTATAAGGAAACAGTGTTCAGGGTGGATTCTTTTGGCGACACAATAGAGAAGATATTAGAGATAGACCCATTGACAGGAGAGGTTTTAGGGGAGGTAGAAAAAGTAGCTATTTATCCTGCGAAGCACTTTGTCACGACGCAGGAAAAAATAGAGAAGGCAATCGCCTCGATACGCGTTGAATTAGCAGAAAGGCTCGAGGAATTAAAGTCTCAGAATAAATTACTCGAGGCGCAGCGCCTTAATTCCAGGACGCGATATGATATTGAGATGTTGTGGGAGCTGGGCTTTTGTAATGGTATAGAAAATTATTCAAGGCATCTTAGTGGTCGTGCGCCAGGGTCAAGGCCGTATTGTCTTATAGATTATTTTCCAGATGATTTTTTGACTATTATCGATGAATCACATGTCTCAGTGCCGCAAATAAGAGGCATGTACAATGGTGACCAGGCACGCAAGAAAACACTTGTTGATTATGGATTCAGGCTCCCGTCTGCGCTGGATAACCGGCCGCTAGATTTCAAAGAATTTACCAGCGTGATCAATGAGAAGATATTTGTTTCAGCTACACCATCAGAGTATGAACTAAAGGAATCCAGTCAGGTCGTTGAGCAATTGATAAGGCCGACAGGGCTTATTGATCCAGAGATAATACTTAAGCCTACTGATGGCCAGATAGATGATCTCGCGCAGAACATAAGAAATAGGGCCAAAAAGGGCCAGAGGGTGCTGGTCACGACTCTGACCAAGAGGATGGCAGAGGATCTTACAGCGTATTTAAAGGACGCGAAGTTAAAGGTCAGGTACCTGCATTCTGAGGTGCAGACGATCGAACGCGCTGAAATATTGCGCGATTTAAGAAAGCAGAAATTCGATTGCCTGGTAGGCATAAATCTGTTGCGCGAAGGCCTGGATCTGCCTGAGGTGTCATTGGTCGCGATTTTAGACGCTGATAAGGAAGGATTTCTGAGGTCGCAGACAGCGCTTATTCAGGTAGCAGGCAGGGCTGCGCGGAATATCGACGGCCAGGTGATCATGTACGCGGACACAGTGACAAAATCCATGGAAAAGGCCATGCAAGAGACAGAGAGGCGGAGGGAAAAGCAGCTTGAATTTAATAAAAAGAATAATATTACACCAAAATCAATAGAGAAGGCTGTTAAGGATGGTATAGAGATCGCCAAAAAAGCAGAGGATACAGTTGTTGATATAACTGGTCAGAGCGAAGAAGAATATGAGGTCGATAGCCTGGTCGGTGAGATGCAGAGAGAAATGGAACTCTGCGCAAGGAATCTGCAGTTCGAGCGCGCAGCAGAATTACGGGACAGGATTAAACAACTGAAAAAAACATGATGGACGAGAAGATACTGGATTTTTTTAAGAAGCAGGGAAGTGGTTATGCCTCGGGCGAAGAGTTGAGCAAGGCGCTTGGTGTTTCGCGCACAGCTATATGGAAGCACATTGAAAAGTTGCGTGAAGAAGGGTATGACATCATGGCGTCCCCACACCTTGGTTATAAATTAATGGCGCTTCCAGATGTCTTGAGCTCGATCGAGTTAAGGCGAGGACTTAAGACCGAGATAGTAGGCAAAAAGATATATTCTTATAAAGAGATATCTTCCACTAATGACGCAGCGCATGAACTAGCTGTATCTGGCGAGAAAGACGGCGCAGTAGTGGTGGCAGAGTATCAGACAAAGGGCCGCGGCAGATTAGGCAGGAAATGGGTTTCGCCAAGGGGCAAGGGCGCGTATTTTTCAATAATATTAAGGCCGGACATTTTGCCAAGAGAGATCTCTTTGATCACGCTTATCTCAGCGCTTAGCGTTGCAAAAGCAGCGAGAGAAACAACAGGACTTTCCGCATATATTAAATGGCCGAACGATATTCTTATAAATGGCCTTAAGGTGTGCGGTATATTGACGGAATTGAACGGCGAGGCAGATAAGATCAATTTTGTTATAGCCGGGATCGGCATAAATATAAATACAAAGAAAGAATTGTTGCCTGAAGGCTCCACGTCTCTTGCAGAAGAAAGGCATTGCCAGGTTTCGAGGTTGGAATTTGTTAAGGCAGTTTTAGTCAATCTTGACAGATACTATAAAATGTTCAATAAAGGCAAGATAGGCGGCATTTTGTCCGAGTATAAAAAGTTATCCGCAGTGCTTGACAGGCGCGTCCAGATAAATTATCATAATAGGCTTATATCAGGCCAGGCCATAGATGTGGATAAAGATGGAGCGCTTATATTGCGGTTGGATTCTGGCTTTAATGAACGCGTTCTCGCAGGCGATATCACAATGTTGAGGTAGTATGTTATTGGCGATAGATATAGGAAATACACATATTAATAATGGAATATTTGAGGGTAATGTTCTGAAGAAGGACTTCAGGATCCCGACCAATAGCAGGAATTTAAGCTCGGCATATAAAGGGAAATTTGACACTGTTATTATTGTGAGCGTGGTACCAAAGGCGCTCAAGGACATTGAGAAAGTATTAGGTAGAAAAGCTATTGTGGTGGGCAGGGATATTGATAGCGGAGTAAAAAATATATATAAGGATCCGAAACAGGTGGGCCAGGACAGGCTGGTGAACGCTCGCGCAGCTTACGAGCTGTATGGCGGGAGTTGTATTGTAGTAGATTTTGGCACAGCTATTACTATAGATGTTGTAAATAAAAAAAAGGAGTATCTTGGAGGCGTAATTATGCCTGGTGTTGAGATCTCGCTTGAAGCGCTCTCCAGTAAGGCTGCGCTTTTACCAAAGGTGAAGCTGGAAAAACCAAAAGGCATTTTAGGAAAAAATACCCGCCAGAGCATGATAAATGGCGCTGTGTATGGTTTTAGCAGCATGTGTGATGGTATTGTTGCAAGATATGGACGAAAAAAAGTCATAGCGACAGGGGGCATGTCGCGTCTTATCGCGCCTTATTGTAAGAGCGTTGATAAGATCGACCCGGAATTGACATTAAAAGGTTTGAGATTAATAGGGGAGGAAGCTGATGCATAAGATTTTATCGAACGGAAAAATAGCGCCGGCGCTTTTTAAGATGGAACTCGAGGCGAGTGTAGTAGCTAAAAAGGCTGCGGCAGGCCAGTTTATCATGGTAAGGATCGATGAAAAAGGCGAGCGTATACCGCTTACTATAGCTGATCGCAGCGAAAATACTATCACTATTGTGTATCAGGTAGTCGGTGTGACAACGCACAGGCTCACGGAGAAAAAACAGGGCCAGTCTTTGCTGGATGTTGTCGGGCCATTGGGCCACAAGACAGACAACAGGAAGATAGGAACCGTGTGTTGTATTGGCGGAGGAGTCGGAATTGCGGAACTTTATCCTGTGGCAAAGGCGTACAAGGCTAAAGGCAATGAGGTGATCGTTATCGTGGGCGCGAGAAATAAAGAGCTTGTAATATTCAAGGATGAGCTGAGCAAGGCGTGCGATGAGATCTTTGTCACCACTGATGACGGTTCTGCGGGAGAAAAAGGTTTTGTCTCGGATGTCTTGAAGAGACTCATTGATTCCGGCAAAAAAATAGATCTAGTATATGCTGTTGGGCCGGCGATCATGATGAAAGTCGTTGCTGATCTGACACGACCGCATAAAATAAAGACGCTCGCTTCTTTAAACACGGTTCTTGTGGATGGGACTGGCATGTGTGGTTCATGCAGGATCGAAGTGGGAGGCGAGACAAAATTTGCATGTGTTGACGGCCCTGAGTTTGACGCGCACCAGGTGAATTTTAAAGAGATGGTGGCGCGGCAGGGACTTTTTAAGGAGCAGGAGAAACACGCGTGCAAGATAAGGGGGATATTGCAGTGAAGAAGCAGAGCGCTAAAGACAGGACAAAGAATTTTAATGAAGTGGCGTTTGGATTATCTCAGGAGGAGGCTGTCAATGAAGCCAGCCGATGCCTTTTTTGTAAAAAACCCAGGTGCTCATTGAGGTGCCCTGTTGAAATAGACATACCGCGTTTTATTGAAGCTATAAAAAATAAGAAATTCGACGATGCTATTAAGATCATCAAAGAGAAAAACAATCTTCCTGGCGTGTGCGGCAGGGTTTGCCCGCAGGAGGATCAATGCGAGGGCGTATGCGTGCTGGCCGCGAAAAAGACACCTATAAA
>CAZWYD010000077.1:0-5733 GCA_964637815.1 uncultured Planctomycetia bacterium | reverse complement strand
GAGTCTGATATATGCGTGATTAATAGCTGCACTGTTACCTCGGTAAGCGATTCTAAGTCACTCAGGCTGATTCGCAATGCTATTAAGCAGGGTAAATGCGTGGTTGCAACAGGGTGTATGGTAGAGGATGCTAGTCTTGATTTGTCTGCGCTTAAGGGAGCAAAGTTTATTATAAGAAACAAAGATAAATATAAAATTCCAGAGATAATTAAGCCACCTGGACAACTTCGTAAGTTGCCCATGCATGGGCAACTTACGAAGTTGTCCAGGATTACTGGACTCAAAGGCCATACCAGAGTCTTTGTGAAAGTGCAGGATGGGTGTAGCAATGTTTGTTCGTATTGTAAGGTGAGAGTAGTTAGAGGGCGTTCAAGGAGCAGGGCTTTAAAAGAGGTGCTGGATGAATGTACCACTATAATTAAGAATGGTACAAAAGAGATAGTGCTTACAGGGATTTGCCTCGGGGCATATGGAAGAGATATCTCGACAAGTCTAGCAATTTTGATAGATGCTATATGCAGAATAAAAGGGGATTGGCGATTGAGATTAAGTTCAATAGAGCCAAAAGATGTAAGTAAGGATTTATTAAAGCAATTCCAAACTCAAGAAAGGCTTTGCAAACATTTACATCTGCCGTTTCAAAGCGGCGATGATTATGTTTTAAAGAAGATGAGTAGGCCGTACAAGAGAAGCGATTATCTCAGTATTGTGCAAAAAATAAAAGATGCTGTGCCTGGCATTGCAATAAGTACTGATATTATGGTGGGTTTTCCAGGTGAGACCGAGAAGAGGTTCAAGAGCACGGTAGACTTTCTAAACGTTGTCAAGCCTATGCGCATGCACATATTTCCATTTTCAAAAAGATCTGGTACAAAGGCGCATGACTTCAAGGACTCTGTGAATAGCGTTATAAAGAGACAAAGAGAAAAGAAGCTATTGCAACTGGCAGAGATATTTACGAACGAATTTACCAATAATTTGCGAGATAAAGATGTAGAAGTACTTGTGGAAGACAAGAGATCAAGAGACGGTCATCTGCAAGGCTATACAGGCACCTATATAAAGGTACACCTACCCGGCCCAGACACCCTCAAGGGCAACTTCGTTAACTTTACATTTAAAGCAAGACCTAAAATGTAAAGTTATAAAAAGAAAGCGCTTACCTTGACAAATGAAGAACATGTGCTATACTTAAATTACTCATAGTTTTACCCCCGTTTTAATATATGCCTCATATAAGGGTTAATTGGGTCGACATTCTTTTTGTAATTCTTTTAGTTAGAACAGGTTACGTAGGCTTGAAAAGTGGCTTTTTGCCCGAGTTTTTCAGGCTTTTAGGCCTATCCGTAGCGTTTTTGTTCTCTTTCAATAATTATACCTCTTTAAGTCGTTTTATGGCTACTCACGTCAGATGGCTTGGCGCAAGGCCAGACGTACTTTCGTTTTTAGTCATATTTTTAACAATACTTGTTATATTTAAGATAGTCAGTATTTTCGCAAGGATCTTTCTCAGTGGCGAAAATCTTTCAAATCCAAATGCATTAGTTGGACTTGTGCTGGGCCTTGTAAGAGGCATCTTAATAGCAGGACTTATTTACACCTTGCTCATTAATGGGCCATTTCAATATCTGGCCAGAAGCGCGCAGGATAGATCATTTTCAGGAAAATATGTTTCATATGTGCTACCTTTTGCGTATGAAAAGGGCATGTACATATATCCGTGGAGCGAAAACGATACAGCATTAGTGAGAATGCTAAAACAATAATAATCGGAGGTCTTAAGTGAAACTCGGAGATATCTATAAGAATGCAATCAATGTTGGGATCAGCAATGATCCAAGAGGCAAACAGAATGTAAAGAAAGAACTTTTAAGGGCTAAGAAGGAATACGACAGCCTAAGCAAGGATAAAAAGGAGTTTTACGATAAAGATAGACTCCTTCATCCATATAGTGATACGCGTATACTCTTTGGAAAGAAAGAGACTGAAATCAAAACGATACTTGTGGGCATAGACATGGAGGTAGGAGAAGTTGTTCTTGCCGATAGATTGCGTCAAAGGGGAGAAAAGGTGGATTTATTGATGGGGCATCATCCTGAAGGTATGGCGCTCGCAGGATTTTATAATGTCATGTACATGCAGATCGACATATTAAACAGGATCGGCGTGCCCATAAATATTGCAGAGAGTTTAATGACAGAGAGGATAAAGGAAGTTGAAAGAAGGGTCATGCCTGCAAATCACTCGCGACCTGTAGATGCTGCGAGGCTTCTTGATATTGCGTTTATGACATGCCATACGCCGGCAGATAATTGCGTGGCTTCGTATCTGCAGGGGCTAATGGACAAGAAGAAACCAGACACGCTTGGCGATATAATGGATATCCTTATAGGGATTCCTGAGTACAAAGAATCAGCAAAGCTTAATTGCCCGCCTAAGATCATAAGGGGCTCGTCGTCAAGCAAAGCAGGCAAGGTCTTTGTGGACATGACGGGCGGCACAGAGGGTTCTAAGAATATCTTTAGCAGGCTTTCGCAGTCAGGCGTGTCAACGCTAATCTGCATGCACTTGAGTGAAGAGCATTTCAAAAAGGCCAAGGAAGAGCACATGAACGTAATTATAGCGGGACATATTGCCAGCGACAACGTAGGCCTTAATATTATGCTCGACGAATTGGAGAAGAAGGACAACTTTAAAATACTCCCTTGTTCAGGGTTTCGAAGATTCTCTAGGAGAAAATAGGTAATGCCAAAGATACCAGAACACATATTAAATGAGATACAGGACAGATGCGATATAGTGGAGGTGATCTCCAGTTATATCCCTTTAAAGCCTGCGGGCAGGAATTTTAAGACAACTTGTCCTTTTCATCATGAAAAGACCCCGTCTTTTGTGGTGAGTCCTGATAAGCAGATATACCATTGTTTTGGATGTAATTCAGGTGGGAATGTATTTAATTTTATAAAGGAATACGAAAAAACAGATTTTATAGACGTTGTAAAGATGCTGGCCACAAAGACAGGGGTGAAACTACCTGAATATAAAAAATATAACCAGGCTGATGATTCAGTGGTGAGTAATATTTACAGCGTAAATGATATTGCAGCAAGTTACTACAGTACTCTACTGGAGAAGTCCAACGGCTCTTCAGAAGTAAAGCGTTACATAGAAAGAAGAGGGCTTGAGAAAGATATAATCAAAAGATTTAGAATAGGCTATGCGGATCCTGCATGGAGGTCTTTACTAGAGTATGTCTCAAAGAGAGGCATAAAGCCAGAGATGGCGCTGAAGGCAGGTCTGATTCAAAAAGGAAAAGAAAATTCCTTTTATGACCTTTTCAGGAACAGGATAGTATTTCCGATATGTGATGTGAGAGGAAGGGTCCTGGGTTTTGGGGCAAGGGTATTGGACGGGTCTCTTCCTAAATACATAAATTCCCCAGAAACCTTTGTATATAAGAAAGGACATCATCTTTACGCGCTTAATTTTGCAAAATCATCTGTGAGGGAAAAAGGTTTTGCAGTAATAACAGAAGGCTATCTGGATGTAGTTACAAGCCATCAATATGGCATAAACAATACCATATCCTCTTTAGGTACTGCCCTTACCATAGAGCAGATAAGGCTTCTCAGGAGATATACGCATAACGTCGTTATGGTCTATGATGCAGATCAGGCAGGTGAAATGGCAACATTGAGGGGATTAGACCTGCTTTTGGAAGAAGGCATGAGCGTAAAGGTCGCTACTCTGGACAAAGGACATGACCCTGACAGCTTTATACGCAAATTCGGACCGCGCGGTTTTCATGAAGCAATAAAAAAGGCAAAGAGCCTCTTCAGATATAAATTAGATTTACTGACAGAGAGATTCGATAAAGAAGATGCAGATGCAAAGGCAGAGATTGTTAAAGAGATGCTCTTGACTATACATAAGGTAAGGAATTCTGTTGTAAAGGCAGAGTATATCAAAAATCTGTCGCAGGAGCTTGCTGTAAAGGAAGATGCAGTATGGGACGAGTTAAAGAGGATGAAGAAAGGTATTAAAAAATATGAAAAACGAGAACCGATAACCGAAAAACGAGAACCGATAAAGATTCCGCCGGCAGAGAAGATATTGGTGAAGCTGATGATCGAGGATTCAAATGTCGTAGATGCGGTCAAGGATAACCTGCATCCATTTGATTTTAAAAATGCCGACGTAAGGCATTTAGTCGAGACGCTTTTTACATTAAATACCGACGGTAATTCTATAGATGCAACAAGACTGATAAATTTCCTGGAAGATAAGGTTTCGCCTCATGTCATATCTTTTATTGTAAATGAAGATATAGAGATACGAGATAAAGAGCGGAATGTTGCGGATTGCATAAAGACGATCAAGAGAGAACAAAAAGAAGATAGGCTGAAGGATATTCAAAATAGGCTTGTTGTAGCGCAGAAAAAAGGATACGAAGACGAGGCAAGGGATTTGTTAAAAGAATTCAACAGATTGATAAAAGGAGGGATATAGCCCTATGAAGAAGGCATTGAAAACCAAAAGCAGAAAAAAGGATACGAACGGCCAGCTTGATAAGTTATTGACGCTTGGGAGAAAAAAGGGTTACCTGACTTACGAAGAAATAAACGATTGTTTGCCAGAGGATATTATTTCTGCTGGACAAATAGAAAAGGTTTTCTCGGCGCTGGATAACGAAAAGATAAGCGTGGTGGATTCTGAAGAAGAGGCAAAGACGCTAAAGAAAAGTTCAAGCGCTAATGGCGATAATGGAAAAGAGCGCGCCAGTGATAAGCGAAAGTCAGAGACTCCAGTCAGAAGCACAGGCGCAGAAGATCCTGTAAAGATGTATCTCAGGCAGATGGGCCAGATACCGCTTCTTTCAAGAGAGGACGAACTAAGGCTTGCCAAGGACATAGAAAAGGCAGAGGAAGAGTATAAGAAGGCAGTTTTGAGCTGTCCTTTTATTAAGGATTCTGTACTTTCTCTGATAAACAATGTCCTGGTAAAAGAATTCAATATCGAAGAAGTCATGAAAGCTGCGCCAGTCGCCAAGAAAGAAGAGGATGTCCTGAAAAGGCTTGAGATGTTGGCCAGAAAAGTAAGGGCTGCTAAGAAGGGGCAGGGCATAATGGAGTTGTGTCTGGAATTCAGCTTCTCTACATCTGTAATAGAGGATTTTGCAAGCAGGATCAGGGCAGCTATATCCGAGATAGATTCTATTGACAGAGAGATCCTGAGAATGAGAAAGCGCAGGATAAGAGGAAGCATAACATCTTTTGAGAAGAGAAAGAGAAGCATAGAAGAAAGATTTGGCAAGAAACAGGAGGACATAAAGAAGGAATTCTCCTTTATCAGAAAACAGGCCTTGAAGTTCAATAGGGTCAAAAAGGCAATGGTAGAGGCAAATCTGAGGCTCGTGGTCAGCATTGCTAAGAAATATACCAATAGGGGCCTTTCTTTCCTTGATTTGATTCAGGAAGGAAACATAGGCTTGATGAAGGCAGTGGAAAAGTTTGAATATAGACGTGGGTATAAATTCTCCACATATGCGACATGGTGGATCAGGCAGGCTGTAACACGCTCTATAGCTGACCAGGCCAGGACCATAAGGATTCCTGTGCACATGACAGAGACCATAAATAAACTCATAAGGGTTTCAAGGATTCTTGTGCAGGAGAATGGCAGGGAGCCAGCAGCAGAAGAGATCGCATCTGAGATGAGGATGAGCGTTGAGAA
>CAZWYD010000076.1:0-5817 GCA_964637815.1 uncultured Planctomycetia bacterium | reverse complement strand
CTCAATTAGGAATTATACCATACATATGGGAAGGATTCAAATTATATTGGAGCGAGAAGAACTATAAATTTATGAGTAATGCTTTAGAGCGAAGAGCTTTGTCTATATTTAATAAACTCGCTCCAATATGATCCCAAAGTTTAACAATCGGCTTCTCTCTATCATAATGAATAGTCATACCTTTAACAGTCGAAATAATTTGCGCAACCGTATCTCTCTTATCTATCTCAATCTTTCCATTTCGTACTGCCGTGAATATAGTAGGGAAAGTCTGCAAGGATGCACTCTTTATTATTTCTACTATTGCCTTTTCATCTTCTAATCCAAGAACCCAATCTCTTAAATTAAAATAAACATGAGGATTTTTAAGTTTTAGTTCCTCGACCCTATCTAAGACATACCTTAAGTATGTAGCGCGCCAACCAAGAGGCGCATTTAGATGGGCAAATGCTATTACATCTTTTCCATCTTTTTCACCTTTAAAGATGGCATTTAAACAACTATCAAAAGCAATTGCTGAACCAATGACATTGTTTTTTTTAAAATTCTTAGCAATAACCAATTGTCTCAGCCATACATCACAGAAAGATAGATCATCTTTTTCAATTAATACTAATTCAGTTCTAGAGCGCTCAATTTCATCTGTTTCAAAGCCAGCATCCTTTATTTCAAAACGCCCGGCAGTCTCCTCGGGATAAACAAGCTTACCTGTTACAACTTCACTGTAGACCTCTTTAACCTTCTCTAGATCAGGATATAAGTCGAAAATTTCAAGAAGCCTCTTCTTAACCTCCTCCCTCGACGCAATCTCTGATGGTTCCCCTAGTGGAAACTGACAATTAATGCGATAGGTTTTTCCTTTTTCAATTTCCTTAATCTCTCGTATGATTTTATTATTCTCTCTGCAAATTAGTCTTCTATCATTAGCACTGCTACGCCACAACGCCTTTGCCGCACTATAACTTAGATGTCCTCCATATATGTCCCATTCAGAGAATCGACTCTGAAAATAACTCTGTGCAAATATCCACCGAAATATCAAAGGAAAAAGACGCTTCCCTCGATAACTGTTCGTCTCTATTTCTAACTCATTGATTTCCAAGCGATTATTGCCAGCATCAACATAAAAACTACAGCAACCTATAGACCTTTCGTCTTTTTCTCTAATAATCTTGACTCTTGGAAGCCAATAGTCTTTTTCGATTTCTATCCTCAGACCCTTCTTGGCAAATATTGCCTCTATAATTGAGACTATATCCGTAAAACCATCTAACTCCTGCAGTCTCTCATCTAACGCCTCAGTGTTAGGATTATCGCTGGATAATTGAAGAATAAGATTTAATTTTTTCGCTTTATCATTAACTCCTAAAGGTACTCTAAGTTTAGATAATGTATAAGCGGGGTTAACACACAAAAATGCCCCTATCGTCATCAATATCAACCCCAAGCTCAATCCTTTTCCAATCTTCCTCATAATCCACCTAAAAAAATAGCCTCTGTCTGTGGTATTTGTATCTAAATAGCATGTCTACTACTATCTACTTCTTAGACTCTGCAACGAATTGGGCGATGATGTTTTTGGATCTATCAGATAAATTTAAAAATTCAATCCCGCACCTATAAGTAAAGGGTCTTATCTGTTTACAATGTCTAATTTCTCCTTTTACTTTCATAGCCTTTTTCAAGCCAAAGCGGCGGCCCTCTATGCCTATCTCTACGATCAGCCCTGCAGGAAGAAAATACCTGAAAAGCATTGCTGCGCCTAATGTGCTTATGTCTATAACGTTGACTCTAAAAAAACTCCCTTTTTTAGAGGTAATTCTCAGCCTCAAATCCTTATCGATTCCTAAAACAGCCTTCGCCTTTATATTGACCCGAGGCGCCAGTCTTGTTTCCATGTATCGCCCTTTCTTTAAATTTATTGGCCGTATATTACGACAAAGCTTCCATTGGATACCCTTTGAACCGCGGCTTCTATGGAATCATTCTTTGAAGAATCGGGTAAATACACTGTACCCTTGGCCCTGGACAAAGAATCATTATCCATATTCTTTAAGGTAACAAAGAAAAATTCCTCTGCGATCCCAGGAATTATAAACTCCCATTCCTCTTCTGTGTCATTTATGCCCTGCAGTTCAAGTATAAGCTCTTTCATGGCAGGACCTGGCTCTTTTATCCCAGCACTGGTAGCTTCTTTATGCCACACTACTGCCCTGTATGAAGTAGCATATTGAAAGGCCACCTGATTAGTTATACCTTCACCCAAAATAACGACCTTCCTGAATTTCATATCACAGATCCTCTCGCCCTCAAGAAGTACATTCTCTGCTCCAAGCGCAACTCCTCCAACTAAACTAAGACACAATAACAATAACACTAATCTCCGCATAACCCCTCCTTTTTCTTTATTATACCCCAAATACCCTGAAGTTACAAATTTCTAAAAAGAAGCTCAAATGAAGCAATATCAGACTCGAAACTACTTTGTTTTTTCTTAAAAATCCTGATAGGGACTTTTCCAATAATTAAGCGATATTGTTCTAAATAAGTCATACTACTAGACGTATCCTTAGATAAAAGCTCCCTAACTGCTCTATACTTAGAACTTGATAGAAGATCTAAAAAACCTAACTCTTTTGCAATAAAATCTGCAAGCCATAAATCCTGCTCATCTGCAATAATAACCACACCTCCCTCATTAAGTATATCTTGACTTATTCTTGCTATTAAATCCTTAATGCTATCATGAAGCCTTTTCTCTAATTCCCTAGATCTCTTTTCGTCTGATCCAGTAAAAGAAGCAAAATATTCAGCCCCTGGAAATGATTTATCAAATTCTAGCGACTTTGTTAGTCCTTTTATGAACAAAACATCAACTCCGCCAGCTTTCTCTATTTCAGGAAAATATGCGTCGTAATCAAAACTATTTTTATTGAATACTTTCCAGTTTTTTTGTTTCCCCTCATACTTCTTAGGTAATCCTAAGCTAATGGCCTCGTTTTCCAAGAGTTTCGTATCCATTTCTGTTACGCCAAGACCGTTCTTAGTATTCAAACCGAAACTCATAGTGAAATATGAAGTGAGATAGTCATTGCCCATGACTGGATAAAGTAAAATCCCCTTCAAAATACCTAATGCATGTAATAATTCGAGCCTAAGCACATAATCATAAATGGGCTCATTTTTATCTGTTTTAATATTTTCCATTATTTCATTTATTTTTAATAAATCTAAATTTTTGGTAGCTGATTTCTTATTGTCCTTCAGCGTAATCTCTTTATATCGTTGGAATCTCTCTTGCAGAATAGAAATTGTAGAATACAAACCCTCTTCTCTAATTAGAAACAACCTGTCTTCAAATGCCAATTTAATATTTTCCATGATGTATGCCAAGATGCTGTATGGTAAATCGCCTTCTGCTTTTAGCTCTATCTCTATGTCATCATTGTCTTGCAACTCTAACATCAATAAATCGTCAATATTATTGATCGTTGTTTTTTCTTTTGCAGATATCTCTTTAACATGAAAACTAAATCCATGACCTGGGCCTAATTCCTGAAGAATTATGCTCTTATATGTAGTTACAATAGTATATAACATGCTTATTGGAACGCGATGCAGACCTTTTGGCGCAAAATTAGATTTCATCCCTACGTGTGTTATTGCAGACAAAGTAGCTACTGGAAAAAGACAACCCTTGCTTTCCTCTATAACAACCGTTTCGTCCTCGTCTGTCCAGCTACGCATGACTGAATCGTGTATGTTAACAACCATAGCCTGAAACCTATCAGGACTTACGGCCTCGTAAGGTTGTCTGACATATAGCATTGGAACATGAGAAACTACCATAGAATCTTCGAGACTAAGAGGAGGCCTTGGATGTAACTCATTAAATGCTTTATATACTGTTTGCCATCGTAATTTCGTACCAAGCCGGGCAGGCTTTAGCTCGGATTTTTCACAGGTAATATCCTTTGCCATCATTATGACAGTATCAATATGCTCTGGTTTTTTAGAAGCTTCCATTATCTTTTTCCTAAATCTTAAATGTAACACGCTCTCTACATTCTCTCCTGAAAAAGTAATTAATCCCTCTTTTTCAAACAATGGGCCTTGGATAACAAACAATTGTTTTGGATCATTGTCTGCAAACAAAAATATCACATCTCCATTTGCGACAAGCTTCCATCCTTCAGACTGGTATTTGCCTATAATCCCTTCTACTGTAGTTGATCTTCCTGATGAGGAAGAACCCATAAGTAATGCACTCTTACCAGATAATGCATGTTTAATGACTACACCACTTGCTATCCCCGCATAACCAAATTCTTGTAAATACTCAAGTGCGGAATCAATATCAGTGTTCTTCATAATATCTCTGGCCTTTTGTAATGCCTCTTTTATAAAAGATTCTTCTAGGCGCGATGGAGGCATGCCTAGATACGGTCTCAGAGAATCTTCTGGCAATGAACAAGCAGTATTCACGCATAAAAATAGCACTGCTAGGATCAAGCTAATTATTCGTAAATTGTAAGCTTTATTAAACTTTCTCATAATCCAGGCAAAAAAATGGCCTTTTTGGCACTTATATATTGATGCTATATATTCTTATGTAATTATAGCATATAAAGGGGCTACATTCAAGGAGATTTAAGGTCTTGCTGGTTAATCCTCCGCAACCCCGGAGGTTGCCGTGCTGGCAACCTCCGGGGTTGCGGAGGATCACTCTGCTTTTGGGTCGCGGAGCATTAGTTCGTTTACTGCTTTTATGGCTGGTTTTTGTTCGAATATTACTGAATAGACTTGCTGGGTGATGGGGAGTTCGATTTTGTGGAGTTTGCCCAGGTCAAGAGCGGCTTTGCAGGTCCAGGCGCCTTCGATTTCCATGGCAGTATTTTTGAGGAGGTCCTGGGGTTTTTTGCCTTTTGCTATGTCTTCGCCAAAATTGCGGTTACGGCCTTCTTTACTTACGCAGGTCGTGACTAAGTCGCCCAGGCCGCTTAGACCAGCAAAGGTTTCCTGCTTTGCGCCCATGGCTTTAGCGAGACGGGTCATCTCTATAAGGCCCCTTGTGAGTATGGCTGCCTTTGTGTTGGCGCCAAACCCAAGGCCGTCTGAGATGCCAGCTGCTATGGCAATGATGTTCTTGAGCGCGCCGCCGAGCTCTGCGCCTGCGACGTCGTTATTTGTATAGACTCTGAAAGTCTCTGTTCTGAGAATATCTCTTACCTTTTGCGCCAGTGCTTCGTCTTCAGACGCGACTGTGACAGCTGTTGGTATGCCTCTGGCTACTTCAAGCGCTATGCTCGGGCCTGACAGGACCACCAGATCTTTTTCTCCTAAGATGCTAGTTATGACCTCGCTCATTCTCTTAAGGGTCTTTTGCTCAAGGCCTTTTATTACGCTGACAAGGGTAGCTCTTGATTCTTTTAAAGTGGTTATATTTTTCGTTAGGATCTCTCTTAGAAAGCGCGATGGTATGGCCAGGATGATTAGATCTGCATCTTCGCAGGCAACAGTCATATCTGATGTAAGCTGGATACCCTTAGGGATCTTAACACCAGGCAGAAACTTCCTGTTCTCTCCGTGCTTTTTTATGGCGTCAATATTATCCTTGAATGCGCCCCACAGGGAAACATCAAGGCCTTTATTTTTCAAGAGTATGGCAAGGGCTGTGCCCCAGCCACCATCTCCTAGTACAGTTATTTTCATAATGGATAAAGTTTAGCATACGCGGCCAGTGTAGTCAATATACAAAAAGCCCTGCCCGCCTGAGGCGGACAGGGCAACCAAGGAGGAAACAGTGTAGTATCACAG
>CAZWYD010000075.1:0-5937 GCA_964637815.1 uncultured Planctomycetia bacterium | reverse complement strand
ATCGAACATGGCGTAGGTAAGAGCCTGCTCGGTGATGGCACCGATTTTCCTAGGGATGCCAAAGCTGAGCTCGTGAACGGCTTTGAGGGCCTGTTGGTCGAGTATCGGCTCCTGGGCGCCGGCCAGTTTAAGGTGATGGATCACATACTGTTCGCTTTGTTGGGGGCTGAGGCCGGGCATGTGGTAGCGTATGGCGATGCGCTGGCTGAGGGGTTCCATAACAGCAAACTCCATGATTCGACTCAGATTGGACTGTCCGCAGAGCACCAGGATGAATGGGTCGTAGGAGTCCATTTTGAAGTTGGTCAGGAGCCGGAGTTCCTCCAGTGGTCCTGTTTGAAGCAAGTGGGCTTCGTCGATGATGAGAAACACTGTTTTCCCCAATTGTTCCTTGGACTCCAGCAGCGCCTGCTGGATTTGGCTGTATATGGCGCTTTTTGACAGCCTGGGGGGAAGGCCCAGCAGGCGGTTTAGGTGATAGAGCAGATCCGAACGGCTCAGGGTGGAAAGGGGCGTGTAGCAAGTTTTGAACAGGTTTTCGTTAAGGCCTTGGACATAGTGTCTCAGTGCCAGGGTTTTGCCCACGCCGGGGTCTCCAGTCAGAAGCAGGATGCCGCCGCGGCGCTTGATGTAATCTAGCCGCGCTGTGCACTCCTTTACCGGATCGGTATCCAGGGCATCGTGAGTTTTGATATTTTTGTCAAAGGGGAACTGTTTTAATGCGAACCAGGCTAAAAGATCCTTCATGGCGCGACCCTCCCATTGTGAAAAGACAGTGTGGTGGCAACCTTCTTGGGTCGGAAGGTGCGTGCGTTTTCCTTTTTGTCCACCAGTTTAATGGGGCCAACGCGCACATCGTTGTCATACAGGTAGAGCTTGTGGGGGGCATCGACCGGGTGACGGATTTCGATTCTGTGACGAATATAGGCCGCCGGCACCTCATATATTGCACCTTTGAAGCTGATGGTGGAATCGTTATTGACCACACGCTCATGTCGGATCAGAAAGATCTCATCCAGTTCGCTTTTGGAGAGTCTACGGATGGGCACTCTTTGCACCGAGGCATTGTAGCGGTCGATGGGTCTTTCGCCGATGCCGCCATGCAGTTTGTGGTGATAGTCCTCTTGTAGCCACAACCAGAAAGCCTCGTTGACTTCTGCAAGGCTGGCCCCCGGTTGCAGTCCAGGCATAAAGCGGTTACGGATGGTACGAAACAGTCTTTCCACCTTGCCGCGGGAGGGACTGTCATAAGGTTTGGAATGTATCAATGAGATACCTGCCAGGGCACAACTTCGAGCCAACAACTGTGAGGAGAAGCTTGGCCCGTTGTCCACGTAAAGCCGTTTGGGGATGCCGTAGCCCAGGAAGGCCTCCTTGAGCACCAGGGTCAGTACGCTGATGGTCTCCGATGTGCTGAATGCGTGACCGACAATCATACGGGAGTGATCGTCGATGATGGCACACAGGATGGCCTTAACCGAGCGGTTGCCGGATACAACCTTCGGGCCATGCATGAAGTCACAGACCCACAGGTCGTTAACGTTGTCCACCTCATAGGCTTTGCGTACATCACTGCGGCGCTCAACGTCCAGCCATTTATGGCCCTTTATCAGCCGAAGCAGCGTGTTGTAGTGCACCGGTGGCTGACCCAAAAGCCCTTGACGGCCAAGATCTTCATACAGCTTTTGTACCGTCCAATACGGATAGGCCTTGCATTTGACCTCAATGGCCTTGATCGTTTCGGCATCAAGTCGTCTAGGCCTGCCCCCATCTGAACGGTTCTTGGGCTTGAGGCCCTCAAAGCCCTTTTTACGATACTTGCGCAGCCAGGCCTTCATCGTGGAGACAGTGACTTTGCGCAACCCATAGCGGGGAAAGTCGTGTTCGTGTTGAGCCTGCTGGCGAAAGTAGTCATTCTGCGCGCGGGCCGGCTCGGCCAGCACGGGGCTAATGAGCTGGAAGCGTTTTAAGGCAATTTTCTCGCGGATTTCTTTTTCCATGGGTGTAATCTCCTTTCTGCTGAGGATTTTAGATTAACAGCGCGTCGATTAACGCGTCAGTTAGCCCATGAATAACCCATTGAAAAAACAAAGGTTAGCAAAGCTGTGTACGATTATTGCCAAAAACATACTTCAGGGCTTTCAGCTACGGTGCGGTCAGCACAAAACGGGTACAGACACCCATCGTAGTAAGTTTGAATAAGGCAGCAAGCTCGTACCGATAGGGAATTGGGACCAATATGTGGGTCCAAGGATAGGCAGACAGATGAAAATCCGGCCTGTTGAACAAGGCACTGAATCTTGCCCATAGGATACGGTCAAACCCATCACCCGGCGCGATGTTGAGAAGGTACGCCAAAAAGAAAGCGCCCGGTGCTGCGGCTGTATTGATTGAGCAGCCCCTGTAACCGCGGCCGCCAGGAGGCTTGGCTGTCACATCCAAGAGCCAGAAAATAGCTCCCCACCTCTGGCCAAACCCCGATCCTTCCGGTGGTGCTACGAACCTTGCTCAGATCGCAAATCCGCCTGAGGACCGCGTGTGCACCCCTGAGGCCGTGCACAATCACCACCAACCAGCAGGCAACCAGCCAAGGGGTCACCAAACTGTCCGGATCCACCTTGACTGAGGCACCGTGGAAGCCACGCTGGCCCTTGTGCCAACATCCCAAACCAAACAGTAGCGTTGCCACAACCGCATCAACCGTGTATTGGCGATAGGGAATCAGCTGAACCGGCAGCAAAGAAAACGTGCTCTGCTGTTTGCGGCATAAAAACCGCGCTATTGGAATCCGCTCTTTTTGGAAGCTGGGCTGCAACTCAATGGCATTACGCCAGTAGGGTAGTATTGACCTGTAACAGTGATCTTCACCACAAATCGGACATACCGGCCCAATGAAAGACACAAAATCGATCTCTCCGGCTAAGAAGGATCTCCGGTATTCCCAAAGCGTCTCGAATGTGTTATGGAAGGGAAGCTGGATTTTCCGGCTGCCTAACTCTCAGGGGGGCAGATGTTCTCGCTGCTCAAGCTTTCGAACCTGCCTCCTTGAAGAGTGTGGTTATTTCTGTAGGGTCAAATCCTTACCTCGCTATTGCCGCTGCCCTTATAACACCGGTCCATACAATCTGACAATACCTTGCCTTTCTCTTCCGCCATTCCGAGGTAAATAACATCATGGCTTCCTGGGACTTGACGGGTCGAAGCACGACACATTGTTCATAGCGGTGATTCACCAGAGGTATCAATATCACCGGCATCTGCCAGATGATATCATATTCACCACTGTCAATGAGCGTTTCCGTAACCAAATGGTCGAATTCCCGCAGTGTATATAGACGTTCTCTTATCAAATATGACTCAATTGCCCTGTAATCATTATGAAATGTGGTTCTAATTCTCTACGTCCGATCTACTCATTTTTTACCTGTAATGAAACCGTTTAAAACCCATCTTAAAAAGGAAATCAGATGGGGGAGGATTTTATGCGGTTTCCATGGGATTGTAAAGGATAACCTCTTTAGAATCTTAATTTTGACATTCTCAAGTGCACTTATTGTATCCATAGTTTTATTTGAAATTTATTAAAAAATTATTTATGTTAAAGCCATAATCACACTCAAAACACGATACGGGCGCTAAAACCGTTCGGAGCCTTTTGAATCGATTGATCACAAAACATTGCAGCAGGCAAGCCATCAGGCAAAGGGGGGGAAGAATGAAGAAGCGGATCACGCTTTCAGTCTTGGCACTATTTGCGGCGTTTAGTTTTATCTCCTCAAATATTGTTTGTGCCAATGGTATTCCGGTTGTTGTCTCAGTTCCGGATTATAAAATATTCCCGGCCAAATACGATGAACTCTCCGATCCTGATATCTATTTTGAAATTGTTTATAATGGTGATGTGATCGAGACGTCGGAAACAATCCACAACAACAACTTTCATTCCTATGGTGATATCAAACCCCTTGGAAAATATTGCCAGGGAATTTCCTCTCTGACTCCCGGGGACACGGTGATTCTTAAATTTTATGATTCAGATTATGATACCAACATCGTGAAACAGTTTTGGGAATGGATACAGTCCAAATTGTATAAGTATATCGCTTATTTTGGAAAACAGGTTGAATTGATGAACGACAGCAGCAAGGTTTATGACGACCATGATGCCTATTTGGCAGCCACAAACGATCCCGAGATGAAAAGACGTGAAGACAATTTGACCAATAATGTAATGCAAATAAATAACCGCCGAAATAATAAACATAAGTTAGAATATATCGGTAAAGCAGAAATAGATACGGAGAAAGCTGTTGCGACATTTAAGTCGGGGGCGGGCGTGAATGCAACGTCTAATCATATTAGAAGCGGTTCATCACAAAATAATATTGGGCAGGTTAATGTTGTTGTAAAACGTTTTGACGGATTCGGTGCCTCGATTAAGGTAAAAGGCTATTAATGCAGGTATTGAAAATAGATTCCCTTAAAAAGACGTACCGTACCAATCTTTTCTTAAAAAAGATTGCGGCTCTAAAGGGTATCTCTCTGTCTATCGATGCGGGTACCATATACGGCCTGATCGGACCCAATGGCGCCGGTAAAACGACCGCCATTAAAGCCATTCTCAATTTAGTGCGGCCTACTTCAGGTAAAATCTTAATTTTTGGCCGGCATTCTCGGGCCAAAAGCGCGCGTCAGGCGATTGGTTACCTGCCTGAAATCGAGAATTATCCACCGTATCTTACGGGCCGGCAGTTTTTAGATATTTGTATTCGCTTTTCAGGCAAAAAACTGACTGATTTTAAGGACCTGTTGGGAAGCCTTTTGGATCAGACAAATCTAAACAAAGCCCTTGATAAAAAAATCCATAGTTATTCAAAAGGCATGAAAAAGAAGCTGGGTCTTCTGCAGGCCATATTGCCTAAGCCCAAATTGCTTATCTTGGATGAACCGATTGAAGGCTTAGATGCCGAAGGTAAAAAGATCGTAATTGATATCCTGGGCGAATTCAGACGGGAAGGAAAATCCGTGTTGATGGTTTCCCATTACTTAACTGAAGTTGAGAAACAATGCGACCGGGTAGCGATCATCGATAATGGCTTGATTGTAAAGGAAATTGATACCCACGTTCAATTACCGTCCAATAACTGCTATACAATTGAAACTACACCAATAATTTCAGATTTGTTCGATGAATTAGATAAAAAATTCCCTGTTCATTTGAATTCAAACGGGACGTTGTTTTTAGATTCAAGTGACATCATTTTGCTGAATAAGCTCATCAAAACCCTTCAGGCAAGAGCGGTTTTGATACACCGAATTATGGAAGAAAAAAGCAGCTTGGAATCGATATATCTTAATCAATTAAATGAGGATCATAAAATGATGCAAGCTGAGACGGAGCCGCGGGGGCGCGTGAATCATCCTTAAAAAGATCGTACCTGGAATTAATATGAATTCCAATGGCCCTCTAAACAAAGCGTTTCTTTGCTCCTGCGTGTCTATCGGCACCGACTAGTTGAAATCATCGGATTCTCCCAAGGCTGACCAATTTTTTGTTACCCAAAAAGCTATCTCATGCCGGCTGTCCTTAAATTAACACTCTTAGAATATATCAACCGAAAGATCTTTTTAGTCTCCGCCATCTTTTATAGCCTCATCATTATCGTTCTATATTTTATTGTCGGTGACGCTTTTGCGTTATTAAACAATACGTTCCTGCTATCGGCCATATTTTATTTTTCTGTATTCTTTTTGTTTATGTCCGGCTTCGATGTTGTTGCTCGAAGTATAGAAGAAGGCAGTACACCTTTTTTTCTATCAAAACCGATCCTGCGAATTGCCTTCCTTTTATACAAGTATATATCTGTAATTGTGATCGTACCCATTGCGACCTTTTTATTTCATCTTGCATTGTTCCTTCTGTATTTTTTAAAATCC
>CAZWYD010000074.1:0-6146 GCA_964637815.1 uncultured Planctomycetia bacterium | reverse complement strand
GAGGCGGTTTTAAAAAGGACGAATTTTTCGACGAGGCAGTAAAGATGGTGCTTGAGACAGGCCAGGCCTCTGTTTCAATGTTGCAGCGCAGGCTCAGGCTGGGCTACACCAGGGCTGCGCGGTTAATAGACGCGATGGAAGAGGAAAGTATAGTAGGTCCATTCAGAGGCAGTAAGCCAAGAGAGATCCTAATAGCTGAGTATAAGGTTAAGGAAGAGGCCGTTGAAGAACAAGAGCCTGCACAAGAATAATAATGTCTGAATCACTTGGAAAAACACTCAAGAAGATCCGCGAAACAAGGCAACTCTCCATAGAAGATGTCTCAGAAAGAACACGCATACCCAAGGGAATCATCTCCACGATAGAAGAAGATAGTATTCTTAAAACAACAGCGCCTTTTTATGCAAGAGGCTTTATTAAGTCCTACTCGCAATTTCTGGGGGCGCTTGAGGAAAAAATAGTAAAGGAATTTTTATCAAAAGGAGAGAAAAGACCAGGGTCTCAGTTAGCCCTAAAGCCTGAAAAGCCAAAAGGTAACTGGTTTTTAAAACACAAGCGTCAGATCGGACTTGGGCTTGTGACTATTTTCAGTGTATATTTACTTGCCTTTGGCTTTGTGCAGGTAGGAAGATTCATGCGAAATCTTTTCACTAAACATAAGGAGCAGGCTGTTGTTGCAACCTCGGAGGTTGCCAGCACGGCAACCTCCGAGGTTGTGGCTGTAGCAGAGAGTTTTAAGGTCGAACTTGCAGCGCGTTATAACACCTGGATACAGGTTACCAGTGGCAGAGAGCTCTTGTTTAGAGGTATATTAAAGAAAGGCGCTTCTGATAGTTGGGAAGCAAAAACCCAAATAGACCTGGAGCTGGGCAATGCTGGTGGCGTAACACTAAGCTTCAATGGAAAAAACCTAGGCACCCCTGGCAAAAAAGGAGAAAAAAAGACCCTCACCATCACCAAAGACGGTATAACGATGTAGACGTCCTACTTGGGGACACCCTACAATATTTTAATTTATGTAGGGTGTCCCCAACCCTTTTTTATGGCAAAGACATTTAGCATAATAAGTCTGGGCTGTCCGAGAAATCTTGTTGATTCAGAGCATATTATGTCTGAGTTTACAAGTAAGGGCTATGCGTTTAAAGAAAATGCAATTGGCGTGGATACTGTGGTTATAAATACATGCGCGTTTATTGAAGATGCAAAAAAGGAGTCCATAGACACTATTTTAAAGGTGATAGATGCCAAGAAGGCAGGTGAGGTCAAAAAAATTATAGTGGCAGGATGTCTTCCTCAAAGATATAGGAAGGAATTGCAGAAGGACTTAAAAGAGATAGATGAATTTAGAGGAGTGGTTTCTGCGTTTAAAGATGATTACACTTCAAGACTTACCCCAGCTCATTACAAATACATTAAAATCTCAGAAGGATGCAAGAATAGATGTACGTATTGCATAATACCACATCTAAAAGGGTCATATAAAGCCAGAGATCTCGATTCAATTATAAAAGAGGCTGAAGAGAGCACTGCTAAAGAGATAGTCTTGGTGGGCCAGGATACCTCAGCCTATGAAAGATTAGCAGAGTTATTGAAAAAGCTTGATAATATCTCAAAAGATAAATGGATAAGGCTTCTTTATGCGCATCCAGCAAATCTGGGAAAAGACGTGATAAAGGTCATACGAGACAGCAAAAATATATGTAAATATATTGATCTGCCCATCGAACATATAAATGACAGGATATTGAAACAAATGGGTCGGAAGACTACGAAGAAAGATATTATTTCATTGATAGAGTATGTTCGAAAAGAGATCCCGGGTGTGGCGCTGCGTACATCATTCATCGTGGGGTTTCCTGGTGAGACAGAAAAAGGATTTCAGGAGTTATTGCAATTTATAAGAGAAATTAAATTTGAAAGATTGGGTATCTTCAGGTATTCTAGAGAGGAAGGTACACCAGCGCACAAGCTTAAAGACCAGATATCTGAAAAAGAAAAAGAGAGGCGCTTTAACGAAGGGATGCTGTTGCAACAGGCGATATCGCGCGAGATCAATGAAGGATTTAAGGGTCGAACGCTAAAGGTATTAGTTGATGAAAAGAATATCGCGAGGACTGAATACGATGCGCCAGAAGTAGATGGTGTCGTACACGTGAGCGGTAACGACCTAAAGATAGGCGAGTTTTATAAGGTCAAAATAACAGATACATATGAGTATGATCTCGTAGGGCAGGTCTTATGAACTTAGCAAATAAACTGACGATCTCAAGGATAGTTCTGGCAGGAATTTTCATACTTTGCCTTTTTATTAGAGGTGTGGGCGCGAAGTTTTTTGCGCTCGCTGTATTTTTAGTAGCATCTATTACAGATTATTATGATGGCCTGATCGCGAGAAAGACAAATTCCATTTCTGATTTTGGCAGGCTCATGGATCCTATTGCCGATAAGATACTCATACTTGGCGGATTTCTTGCGTTTGTCGAGATGAAGATAATACCCGCGTGGATGGTAATGGTGATCATCGCGAGAGAATTAGTGATAACAGGAATAAGGGTGCTGGCGCTTACAAGAAAGAAGGTGCTCTCAGCTGAAATTGCAGGAAAACACAAAACTGTTTCACAGATAGTGGCAGTGCTGTTTATATTAATATTTTTGATAATAAGGGATTCTGGTTTTACTCTTCGATATATTGATTATTACACCAGCGCTGTACACATCCTGATGTTTATTACAGTAGCAATGACTTTAGCTTCAGGTGTTTCTTTTATGATGAAGAATAAAAATATTTTTATGGGTGAAGGATGAATAGATTCTGTAAGCTGATCGCGACTGTTTTTTATTTAGGCTATCTTCCTGTGGCGCCAGGCAGCATCGGAAGCTTTGCCGCGCTATTTCTTTACGGAGCTGTAAAAAATAGTCCGCAGATGATGGGTGCGAGTATTGTACTATGTATTGTCCTGGGCCTTTTAACTGCAGGAAGGGCAGAGAAACTTCTTGGTGGCAAGGACGCGGGCGAGATCATAATAGATGAATTCGCAGGCATGCTCGTGGCCTTATACCTTTTGCCGCCCACCATGGGCTACATAGTCGCAGCCTTTATCCTCTTCAGATTCTTCGACATCATCAAACCCCGCCCCATAAGAAACCTCGAAAAACTAAACGGCAGCATGGGCATCATGCTAGACGACCTCCTTGCCGGCGTGTACACGAATCTGATACTACAAGTCATCCACAGGTTATTATAGTTCTAGTTTTGTAAGCTTAGTTTTGCTAAGGAGGTGTATATCGCGCCTTTGGGGGTTAGGGTGCTTTGGAAGAGGATTAGTTTTGTGATGGAGATGTTGCCATCGGATTCAAAAGAAGTTTCGCTTATAAGTTTTGTTAGCTGAGAGATGTTTTTTAGGGATTTTACTCTACCGAGCGTGAGATGTGGTTTAAACTCACGCTTTTCTTGTCTTGAGCCGAGTTTAGAGGCTAGGTTTTTTAGGTTTTCTACGCCTTTGTCGATTCCGAGCCAAATGACTCTTGGCTTATGCATGTTCGGGAATGCGCTTATTTTAGAAAGGTGGATGTTAAAGGCGCTGGCCTTGTTTGCTATGGATTTAAGCGTATTTGAGATTTCTTGAACGCGATTTTTTTCTATATTTCCCAGAAACTTTAGCGTAAGGTGCATCTGGTTTTCATTGACCCATTTGACGTCGGCGTTTGCTTGCTTGAGAGTAGAGATGAGTTGGGAGAGTTTTTGTTTATTAGGCTGGTCGATTTCAACAGCTATAAAGGCGCGGATCATAGGTGCAGTCGGATCATGTTCAAGGCGGCCTGAGTTGCCTTAAACTTTATGATATTTCGCTGGCCAAGGAAGCGAAATTCTTTGCAGATTGTTTTTTTCTTTGTTGAGAGTGCAATATAGACAAGGCCGATAGGTTTTTTCTTAGTGCCGCCAGTAGGGCCTGCGATTCCGCTTATTCCTATTCCTATGCTTGTGTCAGCTAATAGTCGCACGTTTTTAGCCATTGCGCTTGCTACTTCTTTTGAAACAGCGCCATCCTTTTTTATTGCAACATTAAGGAGTTTATTTTTAGATTGATTGCTGTAGGTGATGACGCCCATCTTAAAGTATTTCGAGCTTCCAGAAACATCTGTAATTCTGCTTGCCAGTAACCCGGCTGTACAGGACTCAGCAACAGCTAAAGTCTTTTTCTTTTTTAAAAGCAGCTTGCCAACAATCTCTTCTAATTTTTCATCATCATAGCCAAATATATAATTTCCGAGCCGCGATTTGATCTTTCTTTCTATCTTTTTTATTGTAACGCCAGGGTTTTTATCAGTTACAGTTATCTTTACTGTGATCTCTTCAGGGTGAGGGTAGATGCCCATTTGGACATTGCCACTCAGCTTCAATATATCCTCGATCTTTTCATTTACCTTTGACTCTGGAAGGCCTGTTATTTTTATGACGCGGGATTTTATTTGCTTAGCCGGAGAGAATCTCTTTTTAAGGAAGCCCAGTATAGTATTTTCCATCATGTCGTACATTTCAAAAGGCACACCTGGGAGCGCAATAAGGACTTTTCCTTTTGTTTGGATTATAAGTCCTGGCGCGCTGCCTATATTGTTTAATATCGGCGTTGCGCCTTGAGGTATCAGCGCCTGGCGCAGGTTATTCTTCGGCATCTTTAGGCCGCGCTTTTTAAAGTGCTGTCTTACATGATTTGCAACCCTATCTCTAAAGATGAGTTTCTTGTCCAGCGCCTTTGCAATGCAGTCAAGCGTCAGGTCATCCACAGTAGGGCCGAGCCCGCCTGTAACTATGACGATAGTAGCATCGCGTAGGCTATTTCTTATTGAATTAATAATAATCTTTGGAATGTCAGGGATGGACAGATGTTTTGCTGTTTTTATGCCAATAGAGGAAAGCTTCTCTGAAATATGCTGGGCATTTGTATTATTGATATGGCCAAGCATGATCTCATTGCCTATGCATATTACATGTGAGGATATTTCCATAGGTCTTATTATATGCAATATCAATTATAGAAGCAATCTTTTTTGAAAGAAAATCACCTGCTCAATGTGTCTAATATATATGGAGAGGAGGTGGTGTTATAATTTGCTTTACTTTATAGAGTTAGGATTATATAATAACTTTACATTTAAGGTCTTGCTTTAAATGTAAAGTTAACAGAAAAAAGGAGGTGTAGGATGGTGAAGAAAGATGTAAAAAAGGAAGAGAAGAAGATCGCAGCTAAGGGTAACAAGGAAAAGGCATTAGATATGGCGGTTTCGCAGATTGAGAAGCAGTTTGGTAAGGGTGCTATTATGAAGCTGGGCAAAGAGACCAAGTTCGAGGTAGATGCTATTCCAACAGGCGCGTTACCGCTTGATCTGGCGCTGGGTGTTGGTGGTGTGCCAAGGGGCAGGGTCGTGGAGATATACGGGCCTGAGGCAGGCGGGAAAACTACGCTGACTTTGAGCATTATCTCGCAGGTCCAGAAGCGTGGTGGAGTGGCCGCGTTTATAGATGCTGAGCATGCATTGGATCCGAGCTATTCCAAGAAATTAGGCGTAAACCTCGATGATCTTTTGATTTCTCAGCCAGATACAGGCGAGCAGGCACTGGATATTGCTGAGATGCTTGTGCGCTCGAACGCAGTAGACCTGATCGTTATTGATTCTGTTGCAGCATTGGTTCCAAGGGCAGAGATAGAAGGCGAGATGGGTGACAGGCATATAGGGCTCCAGGCACGACTTATGTCACAGGCATTGCGCAAGCTGACAGCTATTATCTCAAAGACAAACACGTGTGTTATATTTATAAACCAGATAAGGGAGAAGATCGGTGTCATGTTCGGCAATCCTGAGACTACTACTGGTGGCCGCGCATTGAAATTCTATTCTTCAGTAAGGATCGATTTAAGGAGAATAACCTCTATAAAGGCAGGGGACAATGTAGTTGGCGTAAGGGTAAGGGCAAAGGTCGTGAAGAACAAGGTTGCCCCGCCTTTTAAAAAAGCAGAGTTTGAGATCATGCATGACGAGGGCATTTCGCGCACAGGCGCTATTCTGGATCTGGGTATAAATGCAGGGATCCTGGAAAAATCCGGCTCATGGGTCACGTTCGGCAATGAAAAGATCGGCCAGGGCAG
>CAZWYD010000073.1:0-6260 GCA_964637815.1 uncultured Planctomycetia bacterium | reverse complement strand
GTCCAGGATGCCTCAATTCAACATAATCTGAACAAATCCCAGATCAAAGCACTGGTAAAACTTAATTCGGCTTCAAAGAACGAATTTCAACGAATTGTCAATCGAAAGCCATCATCAGATAATCAACATTTCGGGGCTAGAGATTTAAGCGATTTTAGTGCTGCGGAGATAGATACGATCACTGATAAAGAAGTTAAGAAGCAAGTTGAGGCCGAACAGGGGCGATCACGGGAAATCAATTCTATCGGTTCAAAGGTGAAAGCGCTCTTAATGAATCAGTTGGGCATCCCCTTTGAAATCATCGCCAGGGTACTGAAAATCAGCTCTAAGACTGTGGCAAGATATTGTAATAATACTCGGTTGTTTCAATCTATCCGGGAATCGCTGGAAGACGGGCTTGCCGTTTCTGAGGTTGCAAAAAAGCATGCCTGGCCGGAGCCCCTTGTCTGGTCAATTGCGTTGGCGGGCAAAAGCGATCTTGACAGGTTCAAGGCACTTATCTGGGGGCTGCGGACATGGGATGTGTGGAACAGTAATGATTGTGACAATCGTTTCGGAGATGATTGGCCCGGCCGCATCCCGGCCCAACTGATTGCACATATCCTCTACTATTTTTCAGAACAGGGGAATCTTATCTTAGATCCCATGGCCGGCGGCGGGGTTGTAGCCGACACCTGTCTGGCCTTCAACCGCAAATGCCTGAGCTTTGACATGGATGCTCGGCCGGATACACGGCCGGAAATTGAATCCCATTTCTGGAATATAAACGACCTAAGATGGCCAGCAAAAGGTGGCACCAAACCGGACCTGATCATTTTTGATCCGCCCTATTTTAAAAAACAGTCCAAAAATTACGATTCCGATGGCATATCCGGACTTTCAAAAGAGAAATATTTGGAATTTCTGAAAGATTTTTTTACGCTGGCACATCTAAACGACAAAAAGAACACCCAGATGGCACTTATCAATGCCGACTGGCGAGATTTCCAGAACACCCCGGCAAACAATGAAACCCGGGAGAATTCGATCCTGATCAGTGACTACCTTCGGATTCTGAATCAAAACGGCTGGAAGGAGTCCCATATTATTCAGGCACCGCTCTCTTCGGAGCGTTTTAAAGCCAATGTCGTGTCGGCCATGCAAAAGAAAAAAATACTCGGTGTGACCAGCCGCTACATCATCATTTCAGTGAAAAAATAGGTCTAAACCAAAAGTAAAGGAGGTTAATATGCGATTAATCGAATGGGAAGTGGGCGAAGACGGGTAGGGGCATCAAATCTTGCTAACCTTGGCATAACCTGTAATTTTCATATTGAATAATAAACGTAAAGCACTTCAGCACGAATGTCCCCTATTTCGTCATCAGTTTTGATGAGATAACTTAGTCGACCCTCTTATACACAAGTTATTTTTTAACTCCGTTTCCGACCGCTTTTTTCCTCACTGATTCTGGGGTCCACCAACTATTTTTAATTCTTCTTTTCAAATCTTGCTTTGTAATCAAGCAATTAATATTTTTTCTGAGTTCGTCAAGGTATTTGGCGTCGTTTTCAATGTTCTCAAAACGATTAATAATATCTTCAACCGGACCAATTTCAATCCCTATCCAGTTTCGCTTTTTAACCTCGGATACAGCATACGTAGTTCCTGATCCGCCAAAAGGATCGAAAACTGTATCCCCCTTATTAGATGCCATCTCGATAATTCGATCAAGCAGCTTAACTGAAAGCTCATTTGAACCATTCCGTTTTTTATATTTTTTATGCCTTACCGGAGGAATATCCAACCAGACATCGGTTATATTGATACCGTCAGGATTCATTTTATGCTTATATCCACCATAGTCCTTTAGATCACCAACACAATGAGGACATATATTCATAGGTAATCGGTCAGGATGAAATTCTGCTGCTTTTTCACCTTTGCAATAATATAAAAGTGAATAATGTGAAGGGTAAAGCCTGCCTTTTATTGGCAAAGTATATTTAATATCAACTGAAATCCAGTGGCGGAATGTCAATCGTTCGTTCAAATAACCAGACATATGCGTGTTCCACTTTGGCAAATTCCATATGAAGAAGCTTCCACCTGGCTTTAAGATTCGAATGCACTCGTGAGCCCATTTTTCACACCATTTTAAATATTGGTCCGTTTTTAAATTATCATCAATTTTTGATGGATAAAGCTTATTCAAATTAAATGGCGGATCAGCAAATATCAAATCAACGCTTTCACAATCTATATTAGACATGAGGTCCATGCAGTCCCCTTGGTAGAGTTTACCTAGTTTTGTTTCGTATTTAAGCGGCGGCATAGGGGGAATTTCGGTCTTATTTTCAAGTTGTCGCGCAATAAGCTGGTAAACCTGGTCCGCATTTTCGTGGATCACAGACATCATGCGTTGATCAAATATACCCATTTTAAACATCAACTCTGCTTCAGATATTCCAGAAGTATCGCAAATCCGTTGAAGATCTGTCCCGGAAGGGAGTTTATTACGGCCATTATAGTAATTAAGTCTATCGACAGGTATTCCAGTCGAACGAGCGAACCTGCGCAAAGTAAAACTGTCTTTTGGATCTATTTTCAGTGCTTGTAAAAACAAATTCCGGGTACCCATTATATTACCAGCCCTCATATATAATATTTTAAGCCAAGATTTACTTTAGATACCATAGTTCGGAACGTATATCAATTCTTTTTTTGCGGACTATAGTCTGTAGATTAAGCAGCAACTTTTCCTGTATAGATACTCAAAACATGGAGGGTGTGAAATTGAAGCCAGAAATTGCATTTGGACAAGCACTTCGCCATTTCAGGAAAAGAACTAAGCTTTCTCAAGAAAGACTTTCGCAGGAAAGCGGACTTGACAGAAGCTATATTTCACTCCTGGAAAGAGGGCGAAGACAACCTTCTTTAACCAGCATACTTCAACTTTCGAAAGCGCTTAACATATCATCTGTAGATTTTATTTCAGAAGTGGAGGCATTGCTCAGTGAAGATAGAAAAAGTTGATTTCCTGATTAAAAAAGGAACTTTCGGACACTCTCCTGAGTTCGAAAATATTCTTACTGAAGTAAAAACCGCAATTTCTTCGGTTTGCTGGCCTGAAGGAAGTGACCAATTTACACTCTATCCAGAGAAAAAAGCAAATGGTGTTGTCCCCATCAAAAAGAATTTCATGAGTTTTTTAGTCCAGAATGATTGGATGCTTGAACACCGTATGTCAATTGCTTCCAGGGTTAAGCCAGGACCCATAGATGCGGTAAAAAAACTGTCAGCGAATCTATTTTTTGCTGTTGAATGGGAAACCGGTAATATCTCATCAAGCCACCGAGCTATAAATAAAATGGCTGTTGGCCTTATTGACGGTGTATTAGCAGGTGGAATTCTCATTCTCCCTTCAAGAGAGATGTATCAATATTTAACTGACAGAATTGGCAATTACGCGGAAATAGAGCCTTATTTCCCTGTATGGCGCAATTTGTCAATCGAGGAGGGCGTGCTTGCTGTTATTGAAATCGAGCATGATGCTGAATCTTTTGACGTCCCCCAAATAAAAAAAGGAACTGACGGCAGGGCACTTAGATAAGCATTATAAAATACATCATCAATCAAAATCCATACTTGAACTGCAATTAGGTCTGTTTATGAAGGCAGAGACAAAATGGACAAATCTGGGTTGGCGGCACCCGCTTTGGAATATAATCAGGATATATACGCCGCTGTATGGTAGACATGTTATCAAAAAATGGGAAACCGATTTAAGAGAACATAAAATTATAAGATTTAATGCCGATCAGTCTCTTAATATATCAACAAAGGAGATGGATCTTTTTTTTGAATATATTGAGGAAAGGGAACGTTTATTTAGTGTTGCTTTTAATAATCTTAGATCAGAGGAAGAAGCGCTTTATTATTGTAACAAAAGTAGTTTTAAGGTAGGACAAACTACAACCAAAAGCCAGGATCATTACCAATCATCCAAACCAATGGTTGCAGCAGTTTCGGCTATTGCAGAAGAAGTATGTACGTCAAAAGACACAGAGGTTAATTCAAATCCTCAAGCACGGTGTGTGTGGCACCATAAGGAAGGATTGCACGCAACTGTCCGAAACCTTGACGGCGCAATACAATCATTAATCAATCCATATATCATCTGGGAGATTAAAGAGTACTGGGGGAAAACTTCGGGTGGAAGCAAAATGAGCGATGCACTATATGAATGCAGTTTAGTCGGTTTGGAGTTAAGAGAATATGAAGAAAGGACAAATCAGCAATTTATTCATATTGCTTTTCTTGATGGAAAAAAACAGTGGGAATCCAGGAAATCGGATATTAAGAGGTTCATCGATATTATGAATCAAGGATTGATAGATTACTTGATTATTGGAAAGGAGGTTGAAACAGACTGGCGTAAGATTCTGGAACAGATTTTGTAGTTTAGACTGTATTTCTTAAGCCTTTGAAGCCATAGTCTGTTTTATTAAGTTAAAAAATGAATAAAGATAGAATTCCAAGTAATCATTCAATATTTGCTAATATTCTCTCCAAAGGAATGTATCATCGTCTTTTCCCAAATCATCTGGTACTCACACCACAATTAAATGAAGTTTACGAACTTGCACTCGCATATTACGAAAGCAAAATCTTGAACGATGACGAACTTATAAAGAACGGCGCATATTTTGCTAAAGTGCATAAAAGTTTAACCAAACATTATCTCATGTGTACCGGTGAGCCGCTTCGTTTGCCAGAACATTCTTCATCACGACTCAAGTCATTCTTTGAAAAGAACCAATTTCGCACAGGCTATGCCACCCATGGACTATTTCCATACCGTGGAAAATTTCACCCACAGATGATTAAGGCACTGATAAATGTTATGGGACTAAAGCCAGGAGATACAATCCTTGATCCCATGATGGGGTCAGGAACAGTGCCTATCGAAGCAACCCTCATGGGTATAAAATCAATCGGCATTGACACTAGCCCTTTTTGCAGGTTCATGACTCAAGTTAAATATAATGCACTTACTTTCCCTAAAAAGCCACTTGACGTGGCATTGAAAAAAGCTGAAAGACTATTTGAGTTCTATTCACAGATTGCCGGTCAGCCTGTACAAGGCAACAAAATAAAGAAAGGGTCCAATAAAAGTCAAGAATTTCTAATCAGAGAATCTTCAGCGGACTTTAAAACATCGAGTATGAATAAATTAGCTGACCTTATCGGCTCTGACCGAACCGATATCTCCGATTTTTTCTTGCTAGCTTATTTAGATAGTGCCGGATATTCGGAAAGAAGCAAACGAAAATCCCCGCTAGAACAATTTAAGGCAATCCTTGAACGCTATATTTTCGTAGTTAAAAAGATTCAATATGTGCTAAAAGGCTCGGAATCAGAATTGGCTGATGGTAAAATTCTTGATGGGGATGCACGTTTCATGGGCCTTGGTGATCAAAGTATTGATGGTATTTTGTTTTCACCGCCCTATAGTTTTGCGATTGATTACCTGGCAAATGACTCATTTCACCTGAATTTTATGGGTGTGGATACTGATAAGCTAAAGGAAAAAATGATTGGTCTTAGGGGAAAAACGCTAAAAGAAAAATATAATCAATATATTGAAGATATGGAAAAGATTCTCTCAGAATGTGCTCGCGTATTAAAACCTTCTTGTTTTTGCACCATTATTGTTGGAACAAATGACAACCAATTGAGCAAAGCACTCAGTATTCCCAAGGAGCAAGTAACGGGGCTACATAGAATTCTTATTGACAAGGCTTCGAAACACGGTTTTTCACTCGTACGTTTGCTTTCACGACAGATATCAGGAATAGCCAATACGATGAGGAATGAATATATTATTATTCTGCAAAATGTATAGATATTGTTTGGTGGCCACAGCCAAAGAAATTACACCGGGACGTCCATAAATAAATAACTCATACCATAGAGCCAGTTATCTCAGCCGAGCATCGAATTTTATTCCCTCTCCCTCTTTTCAAGAAGCTTCTCATAAGATTTTTCAATAACATGGCGTTTTTGGGTCTTCATACTAATCCCCTTTCGGCAGGCAACAATTAGGATCACCTAAAAAAATGGCGCAGCTATTTTTTTCAGGTGAATTCTTTGGTTATCAGATTTTCACATTCTTCATCTGAGCAGCAAAAACGGTTTGAAACTCTTGAGCTGTTTCTGTAAGCTGCGTATTCCGGTGAAGTCGGCCATGTAATCCGGAGGAAGGCGGCCGCCCGTTC
>CAZWYD010000072.1:0-6354 GCA_964637815.1 uncultured Planctomycetia bacterium | reverse complement strand
ATTGCCGGCATACTGGGTATTGGTACTGTAAACAATATAATTATTAAGATCTATATATACCCGGCGTTTATCCACATTCTTACTCACGCTTCCTGCCAGTTCACCGGCACTGTGCACTATCTTAAAAAATTCCGCCGAACCGGCCAGCCGTTTAAACTCCTCATAACCGCTGCGGTAAAGAATACCCTCCGAATGGGCCACATAAGCGGAATCCGTTATCTGCACCCCGGGAATCGAAAACGGGGAATTTACCGGGCCCAGGCAGAAAAAACAGATAATCGCCTGTTTCCCGGCCATGATGTTTTTTAGGTACCCGTGCACCTCCGCCTCACCTTTTCCCTTATCTATAGAATTAATATTGGATCCCAGATCTTCACCGGGCTCCAGCAGGTATCTAGTATTGGCCTTATCGCGCGCCTGATCCTGAGGCCCGTCAAAATGCGCCGTGTGCCCCTCTACGGCCAGTTTCAGTTCCTCTTTGTTTTTGAGGGACATTTCCTTTAAATACGCCGCATCTTCCGCCGAATCCGTACGCACAAAAATACTCTGGGGATTACAATGCTCGGCATATTTGGCCACAAACTCCAGCAGGGCGGGATTGCCCAGGTCCTGCAGTTTCTGGTATTCACTTTCCCCGCATTTACTCTTCAACAATTCCTTAAGCTCCACTGTCATAATCACTTCCTTTGTTAAGGGTTACTTTTCTAAAATATTATTAATGATAATAGTATAATAATTAATAATTATATACAAGCCAAAAAATCCGCAATCCGAAATCCAAAATCCGCAATCCGAAATCCGCAATCCGAAATCCGCAATCCGAAATTGAATTGACTTCTTCCCCCAAAAAAACTAAAATATCCGCAACTCAAAAACCATTACCTTACAAGGAGGAAACAATGAAAAAAATCGGCATTATCACCAGCGGCGGAGATTGCGGCGGCCTCAACGCCGTTGTTAAAGGCGCCGCCTGTATGGCCATGAGCAAGGGGCTGGAAGCCTTTATTATCCCCAACGGTTACGCCGGGCTCTATAATCTGATCGAAATGGAATCCCTGGCCCTGTTAACCTCAAAACGCCTGGACCAGTTTCACGCCAATGTCGCCGGCTCCGAAGCCGGTCATTCCCGGGTAAAGATTAAAAAGATCGCTGACCCGAAAAAATACGAACGGATAAAAGAAGGAATGAAAAAATTCGGTATTGACGGCCTGGTGATCAGCGGCGGTGACGATTCCGGCAGTGTAATGGTGGACCTCTATAAAAACGGCATCCACTGCGTGCACGCCCCCAAGACCATGGACCTGGACCTGCAGACCTATTCCGTGGGCGGCGACTCTACTATTAACCGCATCGCCAGTATTATCCAGGACCTGAAAACCACCGGCCGTACCCATAACCGCATAATCGTTACCGAGGTCTTCGGCCGTTACGCCGGCCATACGGCGCTGCGCGGCGGTATTGCCGCGGATGCCGACTGCATCCTTATTCCGGAAATCCCGGTGGACTGGGACGAGATATATAATCACATGCTAAAACGCTATACCGGCCGCATCCGTAAAAGCGACGTCAAGGCCGGCACCTACGCCATCGTGGTTGCCGAAGGCCTGAAAAACGCCGACGGCAGCGAGATAGTTGATGAATCAGTCGGCGTAGACGCCTTCGGCCACAAAAAACTCGCCGGCGCCGGTAAATTCGTGCGCCAGCAGCTGAAAAAAAGACTGACAGGTGATCCCGCAATCACCGAGTTCATGAAAGAAATGGGCATGTACGTTCCCGGCCTCTATGAAATCCCGGAGATCCGTGACGTGCAGCCCGGACACATTGTGCGTTCCGGTAACTCCTCCGCCTATGACGTCAATTTCGGCTGGGAAGCCGGCGGCGCCGCTGTGCTTACCCTGCTGGCCAATAAAAGCGGGGTCACCATCAGCCGGGTAAAAGGAACCAGCATTGAATACATGCCGTCGGAAAAGGCCATTAAACAGCGGCACGTTGATCTGGATCAGGTATCTTTTTATGAAAACCTGGGCGTGTGTTTCGGCCGTAAGCCCGTCGCCTATAAAGAAAAATTTAAAGAAATCACCGGCAGTCCGGACAGGATATACTAAAAGGAATATTCTGTGAAGGCCCTGGCCCTTATCTCCGGCGGACTGGACAGTGAACTGGCCGCGAAACTTATCTTAGAGCAGGGAATAGAAGTAATTGGCATTCATTTCAGCCATACCTTCTCCACCCCCCTGGGCCATAAAACCAAACCTAACATTGAAAAAGTCTGCGCCGAACTGGGTATCCCCTTAAAGATTTACGATATCAACCGTGAAATCCGGGAAATCGTTAAACATCCCCGCCACGGTTACGGTTCCGGCCTGAACCCCTGCATCGACTGCCGCATCCTGGTTTTCGCCAGGGCCAAACAATTATTGCCGGAACTATCCGCGCAATTTGTGGTGAGCGGTGAAGTCATCGGCCAGAGGCCGATGAGCCAAAACAAACAATCACTGGGTATAATTGACAACGAAAGCAGCCTGGGCGGCCTCATCGTCCGGCCGCTCTGCGCCCAGCTCCTGCCGCCCACCGTAGCGGAGGCCAACGGCTGGCTGGACCGGGCAAAACTTTTGGGCCTCTCGGGCCGCACAAGAAAACCCCAGCTGGAACTGGCGGCAAAATATAATTTTCATGCCTACTCCACCCCCGCCGGCGGCTGTCTGTTAACCGACCCGGGATTTACCAGAAGAATAAAAGAGAGCCGCCTGCACAATGAGGAAAGCGCCGCGGATATCGAACTCTTAAAACTCGGCCGCCATTTCCGCCTGCGGGATAAAATTAAATGCCTTATCGGCCGCAACCGGCAGGAAAATGATTTACTGACCGAAATGGCCGGGAAACATGATATACTCTTAGAACCCGTTAACGTTCCCGGCCCCACTGCCCTGTTAAAAAATTGCGATATTAATAAGGATAAAGACTATATCAAACTGGCCGCCCGGCTCTGTGTCAGTTACACTAAAGCCGAAAAACCTGTTATCATCCGTTACGGCATCAGCCGCGACAACGCTCCGGACTGGCAAAACGAACTTACCATTGCCGCGCGTCAGGACCGGAAAGAACTGCGGGCCGCCGCCGCCTTAATCTAAATGAAAGAATATCCGCAACTGCTCATCGCCGGTAAAAACGGAAAAATCTATAATCACCCCCGTCTGGCCGCGACCGGCATGAAAGGCGGTTGTTTTTCCCGCTTAAAATCCACCGACCTTGTTCCCTTGCCGCGGAACAGCGAACTTTTTCTCCTGCCCGCCAGGGCCCCGGTTGGTTATGACCGGCAGCAGGACGGTTATATCTGGGCGGACAGGGTCCCGGGACAAAAAAAGAAAATACCCACTGTTGCCGTTGCCGCCTTTGTTTCTCCCGGCTATACCATCACCCATAACACCGCTTATATCGACACCGGCAAATCTCCTTTACTGCCGCTTTTTTCCTACGCCGCCGTCGCCTTCTATAAAGGCACGTTCCACGTCGCCGCCACGCGCGTGGACCGCGAACTGCGTCAGGACCTGCGTTTCATGCCCCCGGCCAAAATCAAAAAGAACGCCGCTATCGTTGAAAAAATGTTTCCCCGTAACCGCCTCTTCCGCCATCTGCAAAGATGCGCCCTGAGCTATTCCTGCCCCGCCGCCAAAAACCTTTTCCTCGGCCGGTACGAGGCCCCGCTGCCCACCTCCCCCGTCTGCAATTCCCGCTGCCTGGGCTGTATTTCCCATCAGCCGGATAGAAGGTGCCAGATCACCCAGCCGAGGATCACTTTCGTGCCCACACCGGAAGAAATCGCCGAAGTCGCCCTCTTCCACATCCCGCGTGTAAAAGATCCCGTAGTCAGTTTCGGGCAGGGTTGTGAAGGGGAACCGTTAATGAGCGGCAAGGTAATCGAGCGGGCCATAAAACTCATCCGCAAAAAAACCCATAAAGGCATAATCAATCTGAACACCAACGCCAGCCGCCCGGAAACAATCAGCCGCCTCTTTGCCGCCGGCCTGGACAGTATCCGTATTTCCTTAAACAGCGTGCGGGAAGAATATTACAATCCTTACTTTAAACCCGTGCGTTATAAATTCAGTGACGTTTGCCGGTCGGTAAAAAACGCTAAGACCCAAAAAGGATTTGTGTCGATAAATTATCTTACCGTACCCGGCTTCACCGACCTGCGTTCAGAATACATCGCCTTGCGCAAGTTCCTGAAACAATATCGTATCGACATGATCCAGTGGAGAAACCTCAACTACGACCCCTTAAGTTACTTCCGCGACCTGAAAATCATTCCAAAGGAAAGTGAAATGCTGGGAATAAAAAAGGTAATCAGCGGTTTACGGCAGGAATTCCCGCAGCTCCTAATGGGCTACTTCAACCCCGCCCGCGGCCGGATAAAACGTAAACGGTAGATTTTAGAAATAGCGGCAAGATTGAATTAATAATGATTGGTTTATTTTTTTTCTTGACCTTTTGTCGCAAATATTATATACTTTATGCGACAAATAATGGAGATTGTGTGCTATGCAACATATTAATGATAAGGTAATTAGCAGAATCTACGGGAAGAAGAGGGGTTGGATTTTTACTCCGACTCATTTTCTTGATCTAGGAAGCAAGTTTGCAGTATGCAAGGCCTTGGAACGTTTAGAGCGGCGCGGAACTATTCGACGCCTTGCCCGTGGGCTATACGATTATCCAAGAATACATCCCATTCTTGGAAAATTGCCTGCAAACTATAAAAAAATAGCACAGGCGCTTGCTGGTAAAGATTACCTGAGACTTCAACCTTCCGGAGCGTACGCAGCCAATCTTCTTGGTTTGAGCGAGCAGGTTCCCGCAAAAATTGTTTTTTTAACCGATGGAGCAAATAGAATACTCACTGTTGGCAAACAGAAGATTATTCTGAAAAGAACCACGCCAAAAAATGCGGCGACATCAGGACGTATTAGCGGTTTAGTTATTCAGGCCCTGCGTCATCTCGGGAAAGAACATGTGGACATTCATGTAATAAAGAAGCTCCAGAAAAGGTTAAGTAAGAATGATAAACAACAGCTGCTGCGAGATTTCCGTTATGCACCTGCCTGGATTGGTGACATAATCAAAAAATTGGCAGAACAAGGATAAGGGATCATTAATGAATCAATTTGCGCTCTTACCGGCCAAAGAAAAGATTGCCTATTTTGATCTGGCAGCGGCTAAACTTAATATCATGCCGCTGCTTATTGAAAAAGATTTTTGGGTTTGTTGGGTATTAAAACTGCTTTTCTCATTAGACAACATTGGGAAACATCTTACCTTTAAAGGCGGAACGTCACTTTCCAAGTGTTACAATGTAATTCGGCGTTTTTCAGAAGATGTTGATATTTCGATTGAGAGAAATTATTTAAATCATAACAGGAATATGGAACCGGCAGTTGGCAATAGCAATAAAGAAAATAAGAAACGGATTAAAGCCTTGCAGCAGGCATGTCAAAATGCAGTAGCTAAAGAGATTCTTCCGCAGCTACAAGAAAAAATCCAAAACATTCTTGCTGCTATGGATAAATGGGCTCTTGTACTGGATCCGGATGACCCTGACCAGCAAACTCTTTTATTTCAATTTCCAAACGCCTTAGCAAGTAGCTCAGCAAACTACCTTAGGCCGGCTGTTAAAATCGAGCTAGGTTCTCGCTCTGATCACTGGCCTATAGAATCTGTTGATATTTTTCCTTATCTTACCGACGCCATCCCCGAGGCAACAACTATTGATAAAACACCTGTACGCGTTCTGGCGGCAGAAAGGACTTTTTGGGAAAAGATCACAATCTTGCATATGATCCATCATTATCCAATTGAAAAGGCAATGCCGATTCGAATGAGCAGGCATTACTATGATATTTACGAAATGGCACAGA
This sequence comes from uncultured Planctomycetia bacterium, assembly GCA_964637815.1. Taxonomy (GTDB): domain Bacteria; phylum Omnitrophota; class Gorgyraeia; order Gorgyraeales; family Gorgyraeaceae; genus Gorgyraea. The sequence goes on along the minus strand of CAZWYD010000072.1, from coordinate 439 downwards.
GTCCGATATTTGAAAAAGCCCTAAAGCAAATAGAACTATTAAAGCACGTTGCTGAGCATAAAAATCTCTTTTTTAAATCTTCTTGGGCAAAATATGACGAAGCCAGACCAGGAACGCTCCGGCTTGTTCCAAAATCTCATCAAATTAATGCTCTTAAAATTGATTATCAACAAATGCAACAAATGTTTTTCGATAAACCACCATTATTTGAGCACATTCTAGAACATCTCCGGGATGTTGAAGCACGCATAAATAGTGGCTAAAAAAACTTCTCCCTAATCTCAAACTTTCTGCTTCTTCTCGATCTTGGCCCAGGTATCCCGCAGGGTGACCGTACGGTTAAACACCAGCACACTCGGCTGACTATCCGGATCAACACAAAAATAAGTAGTGTCAAGCAAATTGGGCACTTTCGTATTTGGGTACTTTGACTAAAGTA
>CAZWYD010000071.1:0-6367 GCA_964637815.1 uncultured Planctomycetia bacterium | reverse complement strand
AGATCGGCGATCTGTCAACGTCTTTAAATATTATGACGCAGAAGATCAAGGAAAACATAGAAGAGCTGAAGAACTATGGCGAAAAGACAAAATTGATCAATATGGAGATAAACAGAAAGGTGCTTGCGCTTTCAGGGCTTTTACAGGTAGGGAATCTCATAGCTTCTTCAAACGATCTTTTAAGGGTCCTTAATTTTATATTGCAAAAGATATCAGAACTTGAGAACGATTCTTGTTCGTTTATTATGCTGCCGGACAGCGCTTCAGGAGAGCTTAAGATATTTTCACATTCAAATATTGAAAAAGGGGGGCCGGAAAAATTAGTGCTCAAAAAAGAAGATCTTATCACAGGCATGCTTATTATGGATAAGTCTTTGCGACCTAAAAGCACGACAGCGAACAAAATTATTGACGCACTTAATTTGAAAAACATTGCTATTCTTCCAATATTTGTTTCCAGAAGGCCTTATGGTATGCTCGTGCTGGGTAATACAGAAGAGGGTTTTCTGTTTAAGGAAGACGAAAAGGAGCTTCTGAGGATATTTGTTAAACAGATCACGATAGCTATTGAGAACGATATCCTGATAAAGAAAGCAAAGGAGCTTGCAGTGAAGGACGAATTAACAGGACTTTACAACGAAAGTTTTATCCATGCAAGACTTGACGAGGAAATAAAAAGGGCGTGTCTTTACCAGAGGCCATGCGGTTACCTGCTCATAGATATCGATAATTTCAAGGATTTTCATGAGCGTTTTGGCGAGTCAAAGGCAGAGGCACTGCTAAAATCTTTAGGCGGGATGCTTAATAGCAGCGTGACAGCCGTGGATAAAGTCGGCCGCCTGTCCGCGGACAGGTTCGCGATAATCGTCCCTGAGAAAAACAAAAAGCAGGTTGCGAACGTCGCGGAGGAAATAAGGAAGAAAGTAGAATCTGGTCTTGCAAAACTTATGGAAATCAGAGGGAAACTGACCGTAAGTATAGGCGTGAGTGAGAACCCCATAGATGGTGTGAGCGCAGATGAGCTTATGAAAAAGGCAGAGGAACTTATTAGGAGCGCGAAGTCACTAGGGAAGAATCGGGTGGTCGTTTAGTTCGTTAGGGCTGTTATTTTCGTTTTGTAGAAAGGAGAATTGCATGTCGATTGATCTAAACCAATTGCTGAAGGAGATGATCAGGCAGAATGCATCGGATTTACATTTGGGAGTTGGATCTGTCCCGCATATAAGGGTGCATGGGGGCCTTGTGGCGCTTGAGGAAAAGGAATTGACTGAGAATTCGTCAAAGGATTTAATATATTCCATTCTTACCAATGAGCAGAAGGCGCACTTTGAAAGAGACAGGGAACTGGATTTCGCGTTTACTAAAAAAGAATTCGGCAGATTCAGGGTCAATGTGTTCTGGCAGAGGGGTTACGTGGGAGCTGCTATCAGGGCGTTGCCTTTTAATATACGGAGTTTTGAAGAATGCGGCCTGCCAGTAAATGTAATGGAGGGGTTCTGCGAAAAACCAAAAGGTCTTGTGCTTGTCACAGGCGCTACTGGCAGTGGAAAATCCACGACACTGGCCTCAATGGTAGACTGGATCAATAACCGCAAGGATTGTCATATAATCACAGTCGAAGATCCCATAGAATACGTGCATGCAAATAAAAAAGCGATAATAGACCAGAGAGAGGTCGGAAGCGATACACTTACTTTTGCAAAAGCGCTCAAGCATGTCTTGAGGGAGGACCCTGATGTCATATTGATCGGCGAGATGAGAGACCTTGAGACGGTAGAGGCGGCGCTCACTATCGCGGAGACAGGACACCTGGTTTTAGCGACATTGCATACATCAGATAGTGTGCAGACGATAAACCGCATCATCGATGTCTTTCCCGCGAGGCAGCAGCCCCAGGTCAGGGCGCAGCTCTCGTTTGTGCTGATGGGTGTTTTGTCGCAGCAGTTGATACCAAGTCGATCCGGGAAGGACAGGGTGCTGGCAGTAGAGGTGCTGGTAAACAGCGCTGCAGTGCGGAGTCAGATCAGGGAATCAAAGGCGCATCAGGTTTATTCTACGATGCAGACTGCTCAAAAAGAAGGCATGCAGACAATGAACCAGTCGCTCTTCGAGCTTTTTGTAAAAGGGCACATCACAAAGGAAGACGCGTTGGGCAGGACCACCGAGGTGCAGGATTTAGAGAGGATGTTTAAGGAAAAAGCTTAAAGCTACCTATCCGACCGCGTAGGTCGGACAGGCCTAAATTAAAATGGCTAAAAAGATAATCAAGAAAAAATTAGGAGAGCTTCTTATTGAAAGAGGAGTTATCAATAGAAAGCAGCTTCAGCACGCGCTTGAGATGCAAAAGATAAAAGGCGGGCTCATCGGTCAAGTCCTCGTGAGCCTGAAATATGCGACTGAAGAAGCTATCGCGCAGGCCCTGACCGCGCAATACGGGTTCCCTTACCTGCCGCTCGATAATTATGACATAGATTCTGAGATCGTTAAGATCGTGCCAAAGAATGTGGCTACGCAGTTTTGCCTCATTCCCGTGGATAAGATCGGGAATAATCTTACAATAGCGATGTCAAACCCTTTGAACAATCTCGCGATAGAAGACATAGAGCTTGTTTCAGGCCTGTGTGTCCAAATTTTTGTAAGCACCGCTACGGATATCAAGAACGCAATAAATAAATATTATAAATAATTATGTATTCTCTCAAAGAACGCATTACTGAGATATTGGTAAAAAACAAGGTTATCACTGACGCACAGCTAAAAAAGGCCTTGAAGGTCCAGAAGCAAAAGGGCGGCTTGCTAAAGGATATTCTTGTTAAGCTTGGATTTGCGAGTGAAAAAGATCTGATGGCAGCCTTAAGTCAGGGCTTAGGTATTCCACCCATAGCGCTTTCCCGTTTTAAAATAGATCCTGAAATATTGAAACTGGTGCCAGCTGAGGTAGCGAAAAAATATCAGATCGTCCCTGTGTCTAAAGTAGGAAATATCCTCACGATAGCAACAGCTGACCCCCTAAATGTATTTGCAATAGATGATATCCGTTCTCTCACAGGATTTGAGATAGGCGCTATTATCGCATCACAGAAAGAGGTGCAGGATGTAATAGCAGAGCATTATGGCGGATATTCTCATGCAGCAATAGAAGAGCTGATGGAGGACATGAAAACCGCAGACCTTGAGATCATCAAGGAAGAGGCTGAAGAGACAGTTGATTCCGCGCGCCTCTATAAACTGGTAGAAGAAGCGCCTGTTGTGAAATTGACAAACACGATCCTTGAAAACGGCATAAAGGCGCGATCGAGCGATATCCTGATAGAGCCAATGGAAAAATCCCTGCGCATACGATACAGGGTGGACGGGGTCCTGAAGACAATAGAGTCTTTGCCAAAAAACAGGCAGGAGTCTATTGTCTCGAGGATAAAGGTCATGTCTCGACTGAATATTGCTGAGCGCAGGTTGCCTCAGGATGGCCGTTTCAAATTAAGGATAAAAGATAATGAAGTGGATTTCAGGGTCTCTATCTTGCCTTCTTCTAAAGGCGAAAAGGTGGCGCTCAGGGTACTAGATAAGTCCAGCGCCATGCTGGATATTGAAAAACTCGGATTTGAAAAAAAGAATGTAGAGGTGTTTAAAAAATCCGCGTCCCATCCTCATGGAATGATACTGGTGTGCGGGCCTACAGGCAGCGGAAAGACCACGACACTTTATTCATTATTGAAGCACGTCCATTCACCTGAGAAAAATCTTATAACAGTTGAGGATCCTGTTGAATACCAGATCCAGGGCGTGAATCAGGTCACAGTAAGGACCGAGGTAGGCCTTACATTTGCAAGTTCATTGCGCTCTATCTTGAGGCAAGATCCTGATGTGATAATGATAGGAGAGATAAGGGATTTTGATACAGTGGACATTGCCATAAAGTCCGCGCTTACAGGGCATCTTGTTTTTTCAACATTACACACGACAACCGCATGCGGTTCAGTGGTGAGGCTTATAAATATGGGAGTAGAGCCTTTTCTTATAAGTGCCTCCTTGATATCTATAGTTGCTCAGAGATTGATCCGTAAGTTATGCCCAAAGTGCAAAGAGTCTTATAAGCCCAGTGATGCGATTATTGCTGATTTGCGCATTAGTAAAGATAAGTCGAAGAACCTGACCTTTTACAAACCAAAGGGATGCGAGCATTGTTTTAACACAGGGTACAGCGGAAGGTTGGGTATATGCGAGATCCTTACCCTGAGCCCGTCGATAAAAAATATGATCTTGAAAAATGCGCGGGAAGGCGAGATAAAAGAACAGGCAAGGAAAGAGGGCATGCGTACGCTCAGAGAAGATGGTCTTATAAAAGTGCTCGAAGGCGTTACCAGCTTAGAGGAAATATTGCGAGTCACTGTAGCGGATGAATAAAATATGGCGACTAAACATTATAAATTAAGTCAGGTCTTGGTCAAGAACAAGCTTGTCTCAGAGAAAGACCTCAAGCGCGTTAGAGAAAAGCAGGCAAGGGAAGGCGGGAGCTTGCCCGAGGTACTGCTAAGGGAAGGATTGGTAAGCGAAAAGGACTTGCTGGTTGTCATGAGCAGTACTTTTAGTATCCCTGCCATAAATCTCTCGAAATATAAAGTAGAAAAGGATTCTGTTACTCTCATACCTGAAAAAGTGGCAAGGCAATACAGGGCGATTGCCATATGTAAGTTTTCCACAACACTTGTTGTGGCCATGGTAGATCCGCTAAATATATTTGCAATAGATGATCTAAAGATGATCACAAAGTGCAATGTAGAACCAGTGCTGAGCACGGAGACAGAGGTATTTCAGGCAATAGATAAGTTTTACGCCTCAGAAGGAAGAACGCTATCGGATATTATCAAAGATACCGAAGACAGTGATGTCGAAGTGTTAGGCGCTATAAAAGAGGAGTTTGATATAACTGACGCGGCGCTTGAGGGAGAGGCGCCCCCGATCGTAAAGATGGTGGATCTGATCCTCGTGGAGGCATTAAAGAAAAGGGCGTCAGATATTCATGTTGAGCCAGAAGAAGATGATCTGCGGGTCAGATATAGGATCGACGGCAATCTTCATGATGTGCTCAAGATCCCTAAGAAAAATCAAAACGCGATCCTGGCAAGACTTAAGATCATGTCGGGTATGGATATAACGGAATCGCGCACGCCTCAGGACGGCAGGTTTAAGATACGTACACGGAATAAAGAAGTCGATTTCAGGGTCTCGGCCTTGCCTACATCATTTGGAAGCAAGATAGTATTAAGGGCGCTTGATAAATCCAGCCTATCTATTGGACTTAGTAAATTGGGTTTTTCAAAATATGCCATGACAAAATTCGAAAAGGCGGTCACTAAACCCTTTGGCATGATACTGGTGACCGGCCCGACAGGCAGCGGCAAATCCACCACGCTCTATTCCGTGATAAATCAGTTAAATACGCCAGACAAAAATATTATAACAATAGAGGACCCTGTGGAATATCAGGTCGAAGGCATAACGCAGATACAGGCAAATTCAGATATAGGCCTTAATTTTGCGAGTGGACTGCGGTCTCTTTTGAGGCAGAGTCCTGATGTGATAATGATAGGAGAGATACGCGATTCTGAAACTGCTGATATAGCGATAAAGGCGTCATTGACAGGCCAGCTTGTCTTGAGCACGCTCCATACCAATGACGCGCCGACTGCTGTTAACCGACTTATGGATATGGGTGTCGAGCCTTTTTTGATCGCCTCGTCAGTGATATTGGTGGCAGCGCAAAGATTATGCAGGGTGATATGCCCGGACTGCAAGGGAAAAAATGAAACTTGTAAAAAGTGTTCAGGCACTGGTTATTACGGAAGGCGCGCTATACTGGAAGTCTTGAGCGTGGATGATAAGATGCGGGAGATGATCGTAGGAAAGGCCTCGACAGATGATATAAAGGAATACGCTGTTTCCAAAGGAATGAAGACGCTTAGAGATGATGCGATGGAGAAATATAAGGACGGGGTCACTACCATGGAAGAGGTGTCCCGGGTAACCTCGGAGGAATAAACATGCCGACGTTTAGATATGTTGCAAAAGAAAATACAGGCAAGACAGTAAGCGGTACCTTGGAATATTCTGACAAGGCTGTGTTAATAGACGCGCTTCGCAGAAAAGGCCTTACCATAGTCTCTATAAATGAGACCAAAAAGAAAACAGCCGCGTTTAGTTCCAGGGGCGTAAAGCTCGAGGAGATCGTTATATTCTCTAGGCAGCTGGCCACAATGGTAGATAGCGGCATACCACTTGTGCAGGCAATGGATATTTTATACGACCAGATAGAAAAGCCTCACTTTAAAAATATCGTGGCGACTATCAGGGATGACATAGAGGCAGG
>CAZWYD010000070.1:1607-6509 GCA_964637815.1 uncultured Planctomycetia bacterium | reverse complement strand
CTCTATGATGTGGATGATGTAATAGAGGTAGGCCTGGGAGAGACCAAGACACAGGTGAAGATCAAGGATATTACCAGAACTGGAATACGTTTGAGGTTTAAGGGTAAAGATTTTATTGTTAGACCAAAATAACAAAAGGAGGTTACCATGAAGACAGTAAGACTGATCATCGCCATTATATTTAGTATTTTTATGTCATCATCTTCGATTGCTGCAAAGGTGGATTACGGGGCCCCGACTCAGGTAGGGGCAAGTCCTGGCAATCTAATCTCTATGGATTTTCAGGATGCAAATCTAAAGACTGTCCTTAAGTTATTTTCACAACAGTCAGGCCTTAATTTTGTCGCAGGCCAGAATATAAAGGCTAGGACAGTCACGATTTATTTTGATGGTGTTACAGTGGAAGATGCCTTGAATCATATCATGAGTGCGAACAATCTTGTCTATGAACAAGAGCCTGGTAGTAACATATTTATAGTCAAGGAATCCGTGAAGCCAAAGGTTGAAACATTGACCAAGATATATGAGTTAAAATATGCACAGCTAGCGCCTCCTCCAACAGAAGCAGGAGAATCAACAAAGGAACCTGAGATAGTCGCAGTTATAGAAGATATCCTGAGTAAAGATGGCAAGGTAATAGCTGATAAGAGATCTAACAGCCTTATTATAAAGGAGATGCCGAGCCAGTTTGCTATTATTGAGGATGTACTGGCAAGACTTGATGTAAGAACATCTCAGGTTATGATAGAGGTGGAGATAATAGAGACGACAACAACTATTGCTGATAAATTAGGCATACAATGGTCAGGCTCGTTTGGTGCATACACAGGACCTGCGTTGACTACCAAATGGCCTTTAAAAGGAGCGCTTGTAGATAAGGATCTTATTACAGGAACTGGCGGCACCATGACTTTCGCTAGCACTACTGCTACGATGAGGGCTATATTGAGTGACACAGATTCCAGAGTTTTGGCAAGACCTAAAGTACTTACATTGAATAATGAAACAGCATTGATAGAACTCACTGCTCAGACAGCTGTTGCTAGCATGACGAGCACTACAGATACTGGCTCTGCGTCAACCACATCCACTCAGGCAGAGAGGATAGATACAGGCATAACATTAGAGGTCACGCCACAGATAAACAAAGGTGGCTATATCACTATGCATATAGAGCCCACTGTTATAGTACCAGTATTATCAACATATTTTTCATCGGGAAGCAGCACCTTTGTAGACCCGCAAAAAAGAAGCGCAAAAACTACGGTTATGGTCAGGGATGGGGAGACTATTATTATAGGAGGCTTGATATCCAGAGAAGACAGCTATGGAAATACCAAGATCCCGTTTCTCGGAGACCTACCTTTATTAGGTGCTGCATTTCGTTATAAATCCAAGGATGAATTAGATAAGGAGCTCTTGATATTTATCACGCCTCATGTAGCGGATGAGGGCGCATATAAACTGGCAAATATCTCTGAGCGCGAACAGGAAAAACCAAAGGCTGTGAGAGAGAAAGAGATAAAGACGATATTAGACTTATTAGGGGAAGGGAACTAGGAATAGAGTTTAGTTGATACCGACGTTGAGAAAAATACGCTGGCTGCCGACATTGCAAAAAGGGGCAGCAAAAAATTACGGCATTGGATACCGTCGGCAACTACGGGCTGCAATGTCGGGAGTGCGACGATGAGAAAGTCCAAGGATAAATTGGGACAAATATTACTTAACGAGAAGATCGTGACCGAGGAGCAGCTTAAGAAGGCCGTCGAGGTGCAGAGGAAGGAAGGCTCAAAACTCGGTGACGTCCTGGTAAGTCTTGGACTTGTGTCTGAGAAGGATATTGTGGTTGCGCTGGCAAAACAGTTAGCTATACCTTATGCATCTTACTCCAAAGGACTCCTTAAACCTGCGGAAGGTCAGGATCTTGAAAAATTACTGCCCGAAGAATATGCCCGCAGACACATGCTTCTCCCGATTTCAAAACACTTGGATTCGCTTACTGTTGCTTTTGTCGATCCTTTGGATTTGATTACAATAGACAACCTCAGACACATGACAGGATGCGAAATAAATCCTATTATAGCGACAAAATCAGATCTTCAAAGGGCTATTGACGAATTTTACGGAAGAGAAGACTTGCTTAAAGATGCAATAACCGGCTCATATGAACTTGAGGAATTTAAGACAGAGAAATTAAAGGAAGAGGATAATCTCAGCCTTGATGATTTGATCGCGCGCGCAGAAGAAGCGCCAGTGGTCAAGCTGGTAGATCTATTGCTTATGCAGGCCATAAAAGACAGGGTGAGCGATATACATATAGAGCCGTTTAGGAGCAAGATAAGCATAAGATACAGGATCGACGGCGTGCTTTATGAAATACCACCTCCGGCAAAACATCTTCTTTCTGCCATTGTTTCAAGGGTAAAGATACTGGCTAATCTTGATATAGCAGAGAGACGACTTCCTCAGGACGGAGCGTTTTTAGTAAAGGTAGAGAACAAGGGTATTGATATACGTGTTTCAACAGTACCTGCTATCTACGGCGAAAAGGTTGTTATGAGGATACTGGATAAGTCAGCAACTCCTTTGGATTTAAATCGTCTTGGCTTTGAACCAAAGGCGCTTGAGAATTTTAAAAAGGCTATACATAGTCCGCATGGTTTGATCCTGGTTACAGGTCCAACAGGAAGCGGAAAGACCACGACGCTTTACGCTGCCTTAAATGAGGTCAAGAGTCCGCGTCAGAATATTTCTACAGTTGAGGATCCTGTGGAATATAAGCTCGAGGGCATAAATCAGGTTCAGATAAAACCTTCTATAGGTCTGACATTTGCTGCTGCGCTCAGGGCATTTTTAAGGCAAGACCCTGATATTATAATGGTAGGAGAGGTAAGAGACCTTGAGACTGCTCAGATATGCATACGAGCATCGCTTACTGGCCACCTTGTTTTAAGTACGCTTCATACCAATGATGCGCCTAGCGCTATATCAAGGCTAATAGACATAGGCATCGAGCCTTACTTGATAAGCTCTTCTTTGCTTGTTGTGGGCGCGCAGAGATTAGTGCGCAAATTGTGCCCTGAATGCAAGGAGGCGTATGAAACCCCGCCCAATCTAATAAGAGACTTTAAGCTAAAACAGGAGCTTTTATATAAGCCAAAGGGCTGCGCTGCTTGTAGTCATACAGGTTACAGAGGAAGAATAGCTATCTATGAGGTAATATTGATCAATGATAGACTGAAGGAATTGATTTCAAAAGGCGCAGGTCTGGGCGAGATCAAGAGGGTAGTCAGGGAGATAGGTATAAGATCTCTTGTAGATAGTGGTATTGAAAAAGTAGAAGCCGGAGTTACCAGCATAGAGGAAGTGTTAAGCATAGCAATGGTAGCAGGGGAAGAGTAAGGAGCAAGAAATGCCTTTCTTTAAGTATGTGGCGCGGGATAAAACTGGGAAGTTGACAGAGGAGACTATAGAGGCTGCTTCTGAAGCAGCACTCTTGAATTCTCTGCAGGCAAGGGGGCTTTTTGTTGTTTCTATTGGTCCAGCTGCGCAAGTAAAGCATGTAAAAAAGATGAAAAGGCGTTATCACCGCGGGGTCAAGACAGCTGATCTCATAATGTTTTCTAAGGAGTTGGCCACGCTTTTAAGTTCAGGGGTGACTCTTATAAAGAGCCTGGATATATTATGCAAGCAGATAGAGTCGCAGCTTTTACTAAGGGCTGTGGAGACGATAAAAAAAGATGTTGAGGGAGGCTATACATTTCAGAATGCGTTAAGGAAGCACGACAAGATCTTTTCTGAGTTTTGGATCCATCTTGTTGAGACAGGAGAGGCCAGCGGTCATTTGCCTGTCAGCCTTGATCAGCTCGCAGGATACCTGGAAGAGAGCGCGTCGCTAAAAAGAAAGATCACCTCGGCCATGATCTATCCAATAATACTTATTTGTGTTGCAGCTGGTGCTATAGCGATATTTTTACTCAAGATCATCCCTATATTTTCTGAGATATTTAAGGGATTTAATGTTGAACTACCTCTTCTTACTCAAATGGTGATCATGGCGAGTAATATTGCGAGAAAGTACTTTTTGATTGTTGTCGGGATCATGGTGGCGCTATTTTTTATTTTCAAGAAGTATATATCTACAAAAGTAGGCAGGTGGCAGTTTGACAGTATTACGCTGAAATTGCCTTTGATAGGGCCATTAGTACAGGAGATAGCAACAGAAAGATTTGCAAGCGGCCTGGCAACTCTTCTTAAGAGCGGGGTTCCTATATTGCATGCCCTTGAGATCGCTGAAAAGACAGCAGGCAATAAATTAATGGAGCAGGCGCTGAGAGACGTAAAGACATCTGTAAGGGACGGTAAGGGCATGGCACAGACCATGCAGGATAGCGCCTTATTTTCTCCGCTTGTGGTTCAGATGATAGGCGTGGGCGAGGAAATCGGCGAGTTAGGTAAGATGCTGGACAGGATATCCGCGTTCTATAAAGAACGAGTCAATACGTTTATTACGAGACTTACGACGATGTTTGAACCAATAGTCCTGGTTTTTATGGGTATCGTGGTAGGCGTTCTTGTCGTGGCAATGTTTCTTCCCATATTCAGTCTATCCAGTGCCATAAAAGGCTCTGGTTGATATAAAAAGAGAAAAGATTTGACTTAACATTGTTTTAATGTATACTTTATTTAGAAAAACGAAAGGGGGAGTAACATGAGAAGTAAAGGTTTTACGCTGGTAGAGGTATTGATAGTTGTTATCATCATAGGTATTCTTGCTGCTATAGGCATACCGCAGTTTGCATCTTCTATTGAGAAGGCAAGGGGTGGCGAGGCAAGAGCAGGTCTGGGCCATATACAGACAGCAGAAAAGATATACTATGCAGAGAACGATGCTTATAC
>CAZWYD010000070.1:0-1507 GCA_964637815.1 uncultured Planctomycetia bacterium | reverse complement strand
CTTCCGATGCTTGTCAAGACTCTTGAAAAAGCAAAGGTCGGAGAGGCAATAAGCAATTTAAATCTCATAAGGACCGGACAGAAAGTCTATTACCTGGAATACGGGGAATTTGCTGATACTATAGGTTATTTGAATATAGAAGATCCAAATAGTGCGGCAACCGCATATTTTGATTATACTGTTCCAGCCGCAAGCAGCTCTGATTTTACTGCAAGGGCTCAAAGAAAGAGCGACGCACCATCTCCCTATAACACGTATTATTATGAAATAGGTAAAGTAGGTACAGTTAGTTCTGAACCATCTCCCGGCAACCCCTTTTAAAAATCAACAATGAATAATAAAGGTCTTACCCTTACAGAGATCATAATAGCGGTGCTCATTATAGTTATCGCGTCAACTGGTCTATTAGGAGCATTTTTCGGAGGGCAGCAGCTGATGGATCGCTCATGGCATAGGATGCAGGCGTTGAATTTTGCAATAGAGGCGCATGAGAAGTTAAGAGCCAGTCATAATTATAATGATTCTGAAATGGCTGTGCTTGATGGACATCCAGAGTCGAATATAGGAGCTGTTCTAAAAGGAGATCTTACGGATCTAAGCGCAGCACTTACCTATGATGTAAAAGCAGAACCAGAACCAGCAAGCTATAAGGAAGTGGTTATAAATGTCAGTTGGGATGAGAGGAGTTTTGAATAAAAAGGGGCTTACCTTAATAGAGGTCATGCTGTCAATGGCCCTTTTAAGTATTATATTCCTGGCAGTGTCTTCTTTATATGTTGCCAATCACAGGTTCTATCTCGCTGCAAATGACAAGGTGAACATAAACTATGAATTGCAATATGCTTTTCAGCATATCTATGAGAACGTGATCACAGGGATAGGGGACAAGAGCAACCTTGCCGTAGATATACAGGCAGGAAACCTTGAATTTAGCGTTCGGCAGATAGATGATATTGACCCAGACGCGCCGCCCACGTATAGCGACTATACTGATGATTCAGACATTGGTTATAAAATCGACAGTGCTGCCAAGACTCTTTTATTTGACAGTGATGCAGATGGCATTTATGAAGAGTCTCTTGTTCCTACCATTGATATCCTTGGTACTGGTGGACTATCCAGTTTTACGTTAGAGGATAATGTACTCATAATCAAACTAACAGGCGAATCCAAAGTAGCGCTGGGAGAAACAAAACAGCGCCTGACCGTGTACTCTGCCTGTTACCCCCGCCTCAACGCATTCCAATAATTTACCAAATATAGTTTTTATGGTATACTATGTAAAAGGTCCCTCGACGCGCCAAATAATGCTTTGCATTATTTGGCTTGCTCGGGATCAATTTTGCATTCGCAAAATTGGGGCTGGTAGTTCAGCTGGGAGAACGCGTCGTTCGCAACGACGAGGTCGCGGGTTCGAATCCCGCCCAGTCCACCAAATTCGCCGAAGGCGAATTTGATCCTGAACGAGCGTAATGAGGCGACGAATAGGAGCCTCATAGCGAAGTGA
>CAZWYD010000069.1:0-6514 GCA_964637815.1 uncultured Planctomycetia bacterium | reverse complement strand
GAAGAAGATCGACGAGCTTTTAAAGAATAAAGAGAAAGAACTTGATACTATATAAAAATCGCACTGGAAGATTTTAGTATTTGTGGTAGAATCAATAGTAAAGAAACTGAAATCGAGATTACTGGTAGAAACAATTTAGGAAAGTTTTGGGGTGAGATTAATTTTTCCTCAGGGATTTATATGAATCCTCGCAGGAAAAATAGTATATGGAAGGAGAGGATAGAAAAGAGGAAGATTTTAGAGTTAGCTCTGAAATCTTATAAAATTAAAAAATAATAGAAGTGGGCCGCTAGCTCATATTGGTAGAGCATCGCCCTCGGAGAAGGGGGCATTGTCAGGTGACTGGCAATTGCAAATCCTGTAAATTGCGGGAAAATCTGAGAATCTCAAGATACTCTTATGTTAAGAGTAACAATTCTTGAGTGCAGACAATCCGCAGCCAAGCCCGGCGAAGCTGAAAACGAAAGTTTTTCAGCGAAGACGGGAAGGTTCAACGACTATAATCAGGACTCGCTTTATAAGCGAGATGGGATAGTCTGACCTGCATGGCGACATGCAGCTAACACAAGTGTTTAAGGCGGTGGTGCCGCGTTCGATTCGCGGGCGGCTCACCATGGTTCGACGCGCCCTTGACATCAAAGATGTCAAGGGCTTGCTCACCATTTATGATTAAACCTTATGAAATCATCGAACATACTGCTGATGTTGGGATAAAGGCGAATGGCGCGACAATTAAAGAGCTATTCGAGAATGCAGCAAAGGGCATGTTCGGGATCATCGGCGGCGGAAAAGAGTATCAAGAAAAGATACAAAAGAAAATAGAAATAAAAAAAGACGCTCAGAGTCTTGAAGAATTATTAGTACATTGGCTGAGCGAGCTATTGTATGTTTTCAATAAAGATCAGATCGTCTTTAGTAATTTTAAAATTCAAGAATTAAAGAAGAATAGACTAATCTCAGAATCCTCAGGCGAGAAGATAGACCTCACAGACACCGACCTCCAGACAGAAATCAAGGCAGTCACCTTCCACGATCTTAAAATAGAAAAAGATAAACAAGGATTTGCCTGTACGATAATCTTTGATGTATAATATCTATTATGAGCCAAGTATGGCATGGCAAATTAGAAAAGATAGATAATTACCGTTGGAAAATCCCCACCTCTTACAAACCAGGAATGAGGGTTCCTGGACTCATCTATGCAAGTGAGGCGTTAATCCCTTCAATTTTGAAAGATAAAGCCATAGAACAAGTGACTAATGTTACATTTTTACCAGGCATTGTGAAGTACTCTCTCGCCATGCCTGATATCCACTGGGGGTATGGTTTTAGTATTGGCGGGGTAGCAGCTACTGATCCTGAAAAAAATGGTGTTATTTCTCCGGGCGGCGTAGGCTATGATGTCAATTGCCTTAGTGGTAACTCTTTTATCTTAAATGAGTTAGGCTATTTTTTAGAAATAAAAAAATATGAAAAAATTTGGCAAAATGAGAGAATAAATTGTATAAATTTTATAAAGAAAAATTTTACCTCAACTAAGGTGATTCGTTTCTTAAAGCGAAAGCCAAATAATAGGGTTTATAGAGTAACTACTAAAACAGGACGAGATATTATTGCTACAGAGGACCACCCATTTTATACAAGGAATGGCATGAAGCGATTGAAAGATTTGTTGGAAGGCGAAAACGTGGCGATTTATCCTTTTGAAGGTGTTCTTTATGAAACACCGGCCAACGATGTTATCGTTTCTGAAGAAGATGTAAAAAGACTTCTTTTAAGCTTAAAGAAGGATTCTCGCGGTCATGGATTAGAACAGATTTTAATCCATTTGAAAGAAAAAAGACTTCTGCCTCTACGGTATAATTCTCCCCAACTCCCATATCTATTAAAGGTGATGGGCTATGTTTTTGGTGACGGGAGTATGTATTTTAATAATAAAAGAGGCACAGGGTTTACGTGGTTTTATGGAAAAGCACAAGACCTGGAAGAAATTAGGAAAGATATCTTACGGATAGGATATAATCCTTCTAAGATTTATTTGAGGAATAGAGATCATAAGATCAAGACTCATTATTCAGAATATGAATTCAATACGACTGAAGCATCTTTTAAAGTGGGCTCTTCAAGCTTTGCAACTTTATTAGCCGCTTTAGGCACTCCATTAGGAAATAAGGCCAATCAAAATTATAGAGTCCCTCAATGGATTTTTAAGACACCCCTATGGCAAAAGAGGTTGTTCCTGGCGTCTTTTTTTGGCGCAGAGATGTCAACTCCAAAGACGATTACAAATCATAGTTACAATTTCTATTGCCCTATGATTTCTATGAACAAAAAGGAAAAATTTGCAGAAAGCGGAGAATTATTTTTAACAGATATTTCGAAATTAGTTAAAGAGATTGTTATATCTGTACAAAAGAATAGCAGCCGGGTAGAAGCGGGAGGTAAGAATAATGATATTTCTCATCGCTTTAGATTGATTTTATCCGGTTTGCCAGAGGATATGGTCAGGCTTTATAGTAAAATAGGTTTTGAATACAATCAAAATAAGAAATTTTTGGCAAATACTGCCATACAGTATCTTAAGTTAAAACAGAAGATTATAGAAGAAAAGCAAAGAGTAGCCGTGACTGCAGTCAAACTAAATAAGCTAACCGGATGGAGTGCTTCAGAGTTATACGAGAAGTGCACTTCTTCACTTGTCAATCTGAGGTTTATAGAAAGGTCTATTTATGACGGAAGAGCTACTCTTCCAAGAATGGGACCAGGAGATCCTGATTTCAGTCAATTTTTGAAAAAAGCGACTCAGGGATTAGGCTCTTCAGGCATGGTCTGGGATGAGGTAATTGAGAAGGAAGAGATAGGATTTGATGATTATGTTTATGATTTTACAGTTGCACATAACGATCACAATTTTATTGCAAATAATTTTGTTGTTTCAAACTGTGGTGTACGACTCATTAGAAGCGATTTAACAATTCAAGATATAAAACCAAAGTTACAAAATTTGGTCAATAGTTTATTTAGTAATGTTCCCTGCGGAGTTGGTTCAAGCGGGGATATTAGAGTAAGTGACAAGGAAGAGACTGAGATTTTTTTAAAAGGCGCTGGATGGGCTGTTAAAAAAGGTTATGGCGTAAAAGAGGATTTAGAATATACAGAGAATAAAGGCTCTATGCAGGGTGCAGATCCAGACAAGGTTTCTGACAGGGCATACGAGAGAGGAAGAAAGCAGTCAGGAACACTTGGTTCAGGCAATCATTTTTTAGAAATACAGGTAGTCGATGAGATTTACGACGATAAAATCGCAAATATCTTTGGACTTTTTAAGGGCCAGATTACAGTCATGATTCATTCTGGTTCGCGCGGTCTTGGATATCAAGTGTGCGATGACTATGTAAAAGGCATGGTAAGATGTCTCACCAAATATAATATAAATGTGCCTGACAGGCAGCTTGCATGCGCGCCCCTTGATTCCCCAGAAGGAAAGGCATATTTTTCTGCTATGAAATGTGCTGCGAATTATGCGTGGGGCAATAGGCAGTGTCTTATGTATCTTGCAAGGGCGATCTTTGAAAAGGTCTTTAACAAAAGCTGGAATGATCTGGGCCTGCATCTTGTATATGACGTAGCACATAACATTGCCAAAATGGAGAGGCACATTGTCGACGGCAAAGAAAAGACATTATGTGTGCATCGAAAAGGCGCTACGCGGGCATTTCCGCCGCATCATCCAGATATACCCCAGAGATATCAAGAAACAGGCCAGCCAGTGATTATTCCAGGAGATATGGGTAGTTTTTCTTATGTGCTTGCAGCCACTTCCGGAAGTCAAGAGACATTTCATAGTAGTTGTCACGGTGCTGGTCGCTGCTTATCCCGTTCAGCAGCTATAAGAAAATGCAGCGGTCGAAGAATAGATAAGGAATTATTTGACAGAAGTGGTATAATAGTTAGGGCTAAAGGCAGGTCTACTTTAGCTGAAGAAGCACCAGAGGCATATAAGGATGTTGAGGCAGTAGTGGATGTAGTGCACCAGGCAGGCATCTCAAAAAAGATTGCCAGGATGAAACCACTGGGAGTAATAAAAGGATAAGGAAGAATCTATGCTAGACATAAAATTTATCAGAGAAAACCCAGATATAGTAAAAAAGGCTATAAAGAATAGAGGCCTGAAGCTTGACATAAAAGAGCTCCTGGATCTGGATGTGGAACGCCGCAAGATCCTGGCAGAAGTAGAGGTTCTAAAGTCAGACAAGAACAAAGCCTCTAAGGGTGGGAAGCCCAGCCCAGACGTCATAGCTAAGATGAAGGCTATATCCCAAAAAGTAGCTGATTTAGATGGGAAAGTGGGTCAAATAGACCAAAAAATAGCTATTTTGATGCTTAACATCCCAAATATACCCCATAAATCCATACCTGTGGGGAGGCCAAGTGCCAATAAAGTGGTTCGTAAGTGGGGGGATACCCCTAAATTTGACTTTAAGCCCAAGAATCACATAGAGTTAGGACAAAATCTTGACATACTGGACTTCCATCGCTCAGCCAAGATAGCTGGTACAGGGTTCTGTCTTTTTAAGGGAATGGGTGCCCAGCTCGAAAGAGCGCTTATTAACTTTATGCTGGATCTTCATACAAAGGAACACGGGTATAGAGAGGTATTCCCACCCTTCTTAGTTAATAGGGCCAGCATGACAGGTACAGGCCAGCTTCCGAATCTAGAAGAAGACATGTATCGCTTAAAGGATGATGATCTGTTCCTTATTCCTACTGCAGAGGTGCCTGTGACAAATATGCACAGGGATGAGGTATTGGATGAGGGGAAATTACCTATTTGCTATACTGCATATACAGCGTGTTTCAGGCGGGAGGCAGGCTCATATGGTAAAGACACAAAGGGCCTTATGAGAGTGCACCAGTTTGACAAGATAGAGATGGTCAAGTTTGTAAAGCCAGATTCGTCTTATGACGAACTCGAGTCTTTATTAAAAAGCGCGGAAGAAGTACTGAAAAGATTAAAACTTTCTTATCGCGTGATAATGCTTTCAACAGGCGATATAAGCTTTGCTACCTCTAAGTGCTATGATATTGAAGCATGGGCTCCTGGTATTGAGAAAAATCTTGAGGTCTCCAGCTGCAGTAATTTCACAGATTTTCAGGCGCGGAGAGCAAACATAAAGTATAGACCAAAGGATAAGAAAAAGTTAGAATATGTGCATACGCTCAATGGCTCTGGTGTTGCCTTGGCAAGGACAGTTATTGCAATAATAGAAAATTATCAAGAGAAAGACGGCAGTATTTTAATACCAGAAGTACTCAGGCCGTACATGAACGGCTGCGAAAAGATTACAAAAGAGTAGATGCTTATAAAAATACTGCGTTTTATAGGAAGCATCTTGCTTATCCCTGCATGTGTAGCGCTCACCACGAGTTTCTACAAAGGGATAATATCAGTAAAATATGTTTCAGAATCAGGGATTCTTTTTATATTAGGCGCATTAGCCTATTCTGTTCTGCACCTGGTCTTTGTAAAACTTGATTTTTTATATGTTCTTGGACACGAACTTACGCATGCGATAGCAACATTTTTTTCAGGCGGAAAAGTCAAAGGCATGAAGGTATCCAGTAAAGGCGGCAGCATAAGGACTACCACGCCTAATCTTTTTGTTGCCCTGGCACCGTATCTTATTCCAGGGTACACAGTTTTTATAGCGCTTTTGTATTTTTTATCGTCGTTCTTTGTGGATGTTAGCAGATTTTCGGGTCTCTTTATATTTTTGATAGGTTTTACTCTAATGTTCCATCTCTCTTACACTGCGCAGTCCATAAGAGAGAAGCAATCAGATTTGATTAAGTCAGGATATTTATTCTCTATATCCTTTTTGTACATAGTTAATCTTATAGTTGTATTTGCGATAGTAAGCTTTTTGTTCAATGTATCTTTTGTGAATTTTTTGTCAGAAGCTTACAAGGGATCAAAACAGTTTTACTGTTATTCCTGGAAGCAGTTGTTTTTGTAAACTTTATTTATGGGCAATGGGTTTACTAAAAAAGAATTAGAAATAATAGGTACTGTATTATATGGTTGCGAAGGCACTCGTTTGCGTCGAGATAAACGTCGTGTCAATAATGTATATCATTGGGTCATTGAATTTACAAACACTGATCCAAGGCTGATTAAGTTGTTCCTTCTTTTTATGCGTAAAGTTCTTACTATCCACGAAAAGAAGTTAAAGGGCCAGTTGTTTATTTATAACGATCTTGATCAAGATAAAGTTGAAAAATTTTGGTCGAGTGCAACGGAGATTCCTTTAAGCCGTTTTAATAAAACGATTATACTTACTCCTCGGGGTTATAAAGGAAAACTTAGCGAGAAGGGTACTTTTAAATTAAGATATCACAGTAAAGAGATATTTAAGAAATTAGATAGTATAATGGAAAAAGTTTTTCAGAGGGAGTTGATGTAAAAGATATTTTTGGAGAGGTCGCATAGCCCGGCCTAGTGCGCGTGCTTGGA
>CAZWYD010000068.1:0-6783 GCA_964637815.1 uncultured Planctomycetia bacterium | reverse complement strand
GATTCCGGGAATTATAATTGTCGTTGACCGGTAATTATAATTGTCGCTCATCAATCTGGACCCAAGTTCACATATTACGCGAAACAGACAAAGCCATATTAGTCGATAATGGTATTAAAATCTGGATTCCAAAATCGCATATACATGGGATAAGATTGAGGAAGAATGTGCTTGAGATTTACGTCAAAGAAGGAGCCATCGAATAATTAAATATTGCGGTGTTATTCAACAGCCAAGCACTTAAGATTGGTTTCGATTCTCTCCTGCATTCCTTATGATATTTTTTAATCTAAAAGTTTCTTGTTCCGCAATTCTCTGCCGCGCTTCTTGTATTTCCCTTACGTATCCATCTTCTACAAAACCAGAAGAATAATAAGAATGATAGCCTACAAAACTAATGTTCTTAAGTTTCCTAAAATACTGACGTTCTCTCTTTAAAGTTGGGCGACTGAAACGATAGTAGTCATCATAATACATAATTATTTGAAGATTAGAATTAGCTAGTCTTGCTTTTTGTAAAAACCTTTTGATATTAAAACTCTCCCAACGAAAAGGTACCATTATAATGTCTGGCTTTTCATCTTCTACCCTTCCAATGGCATCTGCTTGCCATTGTTCTACGTAACATTCATAGTCTTTATTGGAAAATAAGGTTTCACTAACTTCTGAAATATATTCAAAACGGTGCGGATTTGGAACTATTGTTAAAACAACTGTCTTGTCTTGCTCAGCTTTTTTGTGCTGAAGAGGAATTTTCTTTTTGGAAATCTTATAATATTCTAACTGAAGATCTTTTTTTGTTGTCAATACTAAACCATTGCCATTTAAGCTTTGTATATCAATTAAATCTGATCTGATGTCCTCTTGTATCAAGCGCTTAACTACATAGTATAGCAGTTTGGGATTCTGCATAATTTCTATAATAGCTCCATCTGGATTATTGTATTTGTCTATCCTTTTTATCAATTTCGGCTCAACTTCAAGGGCTATATCTAATACATAACCAATGCCTTCTGTGCGTAAAGCACGTATAAAGGGATTATGATTTTCTCTTTCTCTGATCTGATTGAAAGAGTCTTTATAAATATTCCCTGAAGGAATTTGAAATGTGACGTCATCTATCACAACATTTCCCGAATAATCTATTATATTCCTTCTGGCATTTCCGCACATACCCAATTCTATACACTTATATTTAAGTAATTTTATCTGAGAATACTTTTCATATTTTATACCTTCTAGTTTATATGGATCAGTTAGAGTTAAAGCATTATACTGAACCTTGAACCTAAAACCATTTTCAAGCCTCACTTCTCTATCTGAGTATCTTTCAAGAGGTAACTGTAGTGGGAAGTCGGAATTATCTTCTTGTTTTTTCACCGGTAATTGCGCCAATAATTCTTCAATCGGTTCAAGCCCATCCTTAATAGAAGCCCTTAAGCCTCTAAGCGTCAATTCTATATTAGGAAATCTAGAGCTATTCTCTGACAAAACTGTAACTATATTAATTACATAATCTAAAGGTATCTTTTTCTGATGTAAAACATCTACGCTTATTTCTAGCCGCAGTTTATGTAAATCCTCATTTTCCTCAACAGCACTGTTTATCTCAGATAAAACCCTTTCTACATCTTGAGTTTCCTTTGCCCAATAACCGCTACTTATAAAGCAAAAATTCTCAGTATGTGCGTTCTTTATTAGGTAAAGTAGTTTTTCGCTTTCCAGCCATCCTTCACCACCACCTGTTACTGTCAACCATTTCGGAAACATATCTTTTGTGTATTGTATTACTTTTTCAATTCCTTCCCAGCTAAGGACATGTTCAGGTCGACTTTTAGCTGTTGGAAGTGGGGAATTGAACAGACAGCCTTCACAGCCCACGGGACAGTATTTCGTAAGAAAAACCACGAGCTCGTCGTATGGAATACCATCAAAATCAATATATCTGACTTTTTTTAGTAATTCTATTGTTTCTTTAAAATAATCTATTGCCTCGCCATCGCTCCTAATATCATCACTCTTTAATTCTTCCATAACTTCTATGCTTTCTTCTACTAATGAAGTACCATGCAAAGGCAATCTAAGGGCATAAGACGCATCAGCGCAAAATACCCCTATTAGCGTAAATATTAAAGCTATATTGACTATTTTATTTATCTTTCTCATAGATCTTTATAAAGCGTTAGTTATTACAGGCAGAAAAAGGCCATATTTTCATAGCCCATACCCTATTCTTCTGATTTGAGTATATTATAACAAATTACGACGATAAGTCAAGAAATTTGATACCTGTAGAAATTACCTCGATTCTATAGACGTCCTATTTAGGGCAGACATCCTATTATCAATAGAGTGCGCCAAAATAGGATGTCTACTATTGATATTGACTGGGAAAAGCACTGTGGAGTAATTAAATATTATACTATTTTAATTATGTATTATTTATTCTCTTTAAAATATTTGTTCAATTTAATTACAAATTCTCTTGCATCTAAAAAATAATTAGGGTAGGCTTTTCTTAATTCCTTTGTTGTATCGGCTGAAACAAGAACAATATCGCGATCTTCATTATTTTTAATCATTCTTTCTTCAACTCTTGAATATTCTGAAGATGCAAGCTCTTCCTGAGATTTTTTAAAAGCTGAAATTGATAATTCTTTTGTTACAAGGTTTAGATTTAAAAGATAAAAATCATATTTATCCTTACTCGTTTTCTCAAAGTTTTCTATGATCTTATGAATTTTTGTCCACTCAGTCATTTTTTTAACAACTTTTAATTTTTTCGCTAAAGCCTGTATCTCTTTACGCAACTCATCTTTATTGCTAGGAGTATTGGGTACGATTGGCATATCTTCCATATTAGCAAACGCGGAACTGACCAATGTAAAGAAATTCATCCAATCCCTTTCCCCCTCATTTGATTTAATTGCCTGTCTGGTAAAATGATCTACGGTTTCAATAGCAGTAGCCCAATAATGCTGGAGTTTTGTTCGAATTTGTATCTCAATCAATAAACCATTATACGCATCATTTTTATCACTAAAATATTTATATATTAAATGCATGCTCCTGTATCCATCTTGCTTGGGCATCTTAATGTAATCTTTTTCATTTACAAATTTATGCTTTAATCCTCTACTCTTTCTATATTCCTGCACAAGATTGTTAACCTCTTCGATGCTAGACAATACTGCCCTGCATCCACCGACATCCTGCATTCTGGACATCTTCATCTTGCTTGTCTGTTCACGTTTAAGTTTTTTAATAATTGATGGGATGCGTTTTAGGCGTCGGATAACTAGTGCAGAAGTATCTGTTTGTTTTGCAAGACGCTTCAATCTTACAGAAAAAATATGTAATGGAAAACTGTGCGCTGATCTCCAATTGCCTAAGATACCCATAGCCCTATCTTTATCAACCATAGTACTATTAGAATTTATTAATATATTTCCGGATTTATTTATCTGATTATTAGAATGTTCTAACTTTGTCCATTTCATTATTGCACCTAAAAATTAAATAATAAGACGCTCTACGTAATTACCTATTCTGCTTATGCAGTCTTCTTCATTATAAACAGATATTTAAAGCCTCTCAGATAAAAATTATATTGCCTTGCTCTTTGATGCCAAATACCTGTATTCGATGTCTGGTTATGGCGAGTTAGGCTAACAATATCAATGGGTTCAAAATACTTTTCTAATCTTTGCCAAAGTAAAAATGCTGTTGGTGTAAATTTTCTCTTTATCCACTGATCAGCAATAACCCAGCCTACTACTTTGCCTGGCTTTAAGATTCTTGCAATTTCACCCATCACTTTTTCTAATTCATCATAAAATTTGTCACTCTCACAAGATATTTTACCAATGCATTTTTGATCGTAAGAATATTTAATATTGTCAGAATACGGGGAGTCAATAAAAACAAAATCAACACTATTATCTTGGAGAGGAATTTTGCGAGAATCGTTCTTGATTATATCGGATCTAGTAATATTAAGATCGTAGCCAATCACCTTTCTCTTTAATTCCTTTGCTACATCAATTGCTGTCCCGCTTCCACACATTGGATCAACAACTAAATCACCTTCTTTTGTGTAGCGTTGCAATAAATTCCAAATCACCAACGCAGGAGTAACCCCATTGTATTTGTTATTGCCATGCTGCTTATCTCCATAATTTTGTCTTGGAAAATCCCAAAGAGTGGTTGACTCTATTTGCAAACTACACATACATTTCAAATACCCTAATTAATTTACTTTAACAATTCCTTTAAGTCATCAATAAATTTATCGAACATTTTAACCTTGTCGCTTTCTTTAATATCTGTCTCACTTAAAACATAACTTCCGTCAGTATCAATCTCGACAATCGCTCTTCCTTTTTTTGCAGGGTCTTTTATTGTAAGCGTTCCATCCTCATCTGGCGTAACAAAATAAACTTTGATATGTTTTGTAAGTCCTTGATTTTGTAATTTTATCTTCCAATACCCTGTTTGCGCAATCCTCTCTCGCAATGTAACCTTACTAGAAAGCACCGCTATGACCTTTTTTGTCTCTGGATCGTAAATAATAATATCAACATCTGGAAGATGGTAACCAAATTGGCCATAATCTATCAATAGATTTCTTTTTATCTGCCCCAATTCTTCTGATAAATTGCTTTCGTTAGTCCTTTCAAGGGTATTGCCATTCACAACCTCCATCCCAAGCCCTTTTACTTCATCTGTAATAATATACTCTATCAGTTTCTCAAGATTTTTCCCTTTGAAAGCACGCCAGGATTGCTCATGATCGCTTCCTGTAAAATCCTTCTTATGTTGCTTTTTGGCTTCTTTTAAAACATTTGAGATATGCCTATACGCTTCTATGCCATATTTTGTTTTCTTGGTCTCGTAAATCTTAACTAAGTCTTTTATTGTCATATCTTCTCCATTATTAAAATATACTCTGTTGGATAAACATAAATTTTATTCTTATCTGTTACCCTGGCAAAGCGCCCTGTTTTTTCATCTCTGATTGATGGTAAGTTTTTTGAAGGTATTTCTCGCTTAATAATATCATTAACTTTAAAACCAAGATTCTGTAATTGCTCTACAAATACTTCCGCATTTAATATCTCTACCCCCTTTAAGCTTGTATTACCAATAACAATGCTGGTTATCCCTCCTTTTTTCAAAATCCGTTTCATTTCTACAAAAACCTGATTCATTTCTCCGAAATATGTAGCAACCTCTTCTGCTGTTTTTATGTCTTTTTCCAATAGTTCATCTTTTATATTTTCTGCAATCACGCTATTTAAGACATATTTTTTCTTATTATGATATGCTGTGCCAATAAATCTCTTTCTAAAATCACTTAAATCACTAGTGTATTCAAACCAAAGAGCTGTCAATTGATGTAAATCTGCATATTCGTATGAAGTAACATAGGGTGGTGACGTAACAATTAAACTAACGGAATTATTTTTCACGGGTATTTTCCTAGCGTCAGCACAATATACCTTACTGGGAGTTTTCAAGAATCCTCTTTGTTGTAAAAGATTAAAAAAATCAGCATTCCCTCTAATCATCGCTTTAATTTGTCGTGAAAAAACCGTAAATGGATCTGCTGGCTTTTTATTAAGGTCCCTTGTCGGCTTATTGCTTTTTTGAAGCCAAATTGAACAATTTTTGAGAATATTCGAAAACCCGCAATAGAAAAAATCCCGCACATCTTGATTTTTTATTTTTGAAATTTCAGAACAGAGAAAAGCAAGCTTTCTTTTCTCTTGAGACTTAAACCAATAGTCAATTCTTTCGTGATCAGGGGTTTTAACTTTTGTATCTTTACTAAAAGAATTAATTTTATTTTTTAACCACAGAAAACATTTTTCCAATTCTGCAGGTTTAATCGGTGTTTTTTTAGCCTTTGTTATTAAAACTGCAACGGGGTTTATATCTACTCCGATAGATGTCCTACCCATAACTTTAGATTCAACCAAAGTTGTCCCACAGCCACCAAAAGGATCAACTACTAAATCTCCTTCAATAGTATATCTTTCTATCAAACTTGAAACAATTTGTGGAATAAATTTTGCAGGGTATCGATGATAACCATGCGTAATATACGCTGTTTCTCTTCTCGTTTTATCAGAAAAACTCCAAGGTGGGTTAATTTCAATTTTTTGAAGCAGCTTGCTTGCATCTAAATTTTTTATTCTGCTTACCTCAGCTACTATCATAATGTTTATCCTATTAAATAAAAAACCCTCGCCATTTCTAGCGAAGGTTTTACTTTTTTTATGTGGAGGTTGCCCCCTTCGAACACACCACTTATTAATTTAATTTCTAAAATGAACTTTATCATATAATATGCTCCTTGTCAAATACATATTTACTCATCCAAAAAATATCCTGCTGGTTTCTTGAGAACTTTAGCGATTTTAACTAAGGTTTGTATGGATGGTAACGATGCACCTGTTTCATAACGAGAAATGCTTTTTTGTTTGGCACCTATCTTATTGGCGAGTTGGGTTTGGTTCATGTCCATTTCTACACGAGTTAATTTGATTTTTTTGCCTAGTTTCTTGGTATCCATCGGGCTCCTCTCTTGTTAAAAAAATCATAAAAAAGACTTGACAGAATATACCTTTTGAGGTATAATTTAGTCATATGAAGGGGTAAAACCCCTTAGTCTTACAAATGGTAATATATACCTATTTTGGAATAAAATCAAGAGTTTTTTATGAATAAGATTGAGATGGTGGATTGTAACGTAACAGTCCAGCTCTTATAGAGCCTGTC
>CAZWYD010000067.1:0-6823 GCA_964637815.1 uncultured Planctomycetia bacterium | reverse complement strand
CTATGGAAAAAAGTCGGGCGATAGCTATGGAATTTGCCTTGACTTTGAGGCTTTTTGCCAAGCGTAAGCGATTCGATCTTATTAACGAGTACCCTTCTGGCCAGGAACCGATTTAAGCCCTGGGAACGTTCTTTTTGACACTTGACCTCAATGCCTGTAGGCTTGTGCTTGAGATAGACGCACGAGGAGGACTTATTGACCTTCTGCCCGCCCTTCTTGCTCGAGCGCATGAACTTTTCCTCCAGGTCCACTTCCCTTATCCCCAACAACTCCATCCTACCCTTTAAAACCCCCTCCTTGTCCCTACTTACACTGAATACCATTCAAAACACTCCTCTGCTGCTATGAAGATAAATCCGATAATTTTCTTATCAATGCGAATATTATTGATACAACAATCAGGACGAATAACATTCCGATGACCCAGTATTTAATATTTAGATAGCGAAATGTCGGCTCTTTCAATGGAATATTGTAAAAATCAAATTTCCTCTTGATGAATTCAAATTTTTTATCTTTTGACCCAAGGCTTTCTTCTATCCATTTACGCATTACGTGCGACTTCTTCAGAAAGAATCTATATTCTTTCTCCATACCATCTAAATCACCCTCTCTTTCATATAAACTAGCCAATATAAAATGAGCATCAAGGTATACAGGATCTTTCCTTATAGCATTTTTTAAATACTCCATGCTGTCATCATAGTGCCTTTTTTTGAGTAATTCTACAGCTGTAATAAATAATTGTTCAGCATCGTTAGTCTTTTTTATCCTATGCCGCCTTATACCCTTATATTCCAAGACTTGTTCCACGTATTTTAACCCATCAGGCCCTTCTCGTTCCAGCTCTTCCGCTATAGCAGGAAAGCAAAACATAATAGACAATATTAAGATTAACAGGCTCAGAAGCTTCATAATTATGCTCTATTGGGCCACTTAGGGATGGTTCTCGCTTTAAAGCTATGCCTGTCCCAGAAGGCCTTATATATGATACTACTAGGGGCTTATTGAGTCAAGGTAAGGTGTTCCAGCTGAGATAATAGGGCTGATTTATTTGGCAAACGCAGAGATATTGATGTAGATCGGGAAGAATGTGGCGAGGAATGCAATGGTAATGAGGGCGAGTCTCATTAATCTGACTATAAACACAAAAACCTCCTTTACGGTTATGTAAAGAAGGTTTTACTTTATTAACGTCCGGGATTTACTCCTTCAAACTCGGGACTTTATTTGATTGTAATTACAGTTTACACGCTGGGAGCGAGTTTGTCAAGGCCTCACTTAGAGTGAGTTTTTTATAAGCTCTAGCATTTGCTTGTAGTCTAACTTCTTCTGCAAAATAGAGGGCATTTCGATATTCTCTGTAAGTTTTTTCCATTTATTATAGCGTCTCTTGTGTGCCTTTTGATGTCCCATTAGTTCAAACAGTTGATCATTGGGTTTAAATCTGGCTTCAAGAGGGCCATCAGAAATCGATAGTTCTGGTTCAATTGATCCTTCCTCTGAAAAAGAAAGCCACCATACATTTTGAATTCGCTCTTTAGGCACATTAACAATAACAACACCTGGTTCACCAAACTGGTTGGCATACGCAGGAGAATCAGAAATATGCGCAATATTCTGTGCATTGACATGAGTCCTATCGTAACGCTCAGGATTGTTAGTACCGTAAAAAAGCCAAAGCGAAGTTCTTTTAGGGAATCTATTTTTCAAATCCCATTGAGTCAGTCGCAAGAGCTTACCATGTAGCTTTTTGAGCTCGGACTCTTCTGATGCAGAAGCAGTCATCGCCTTATAAATATCTAATGCCTGATTTATAGCTGATTCTTGGTTCCAGGATCCGAACTCTGTTTCTTTTTTTATTTTATCTACAGCTTCTTTTTTGACCAACACGACATTTTTTTGCCCGCTGATGTTTCTAACCAGCTCTACTTCTGGCGATTGATCTGAGTCAGGGTCATAAGTAGCTTGATCGTAAACCTTTATAACCCAGTCATGCTGACTATCAGATTCCGGTACAAAAATAGGTTTCTTGCCCTTCAACTTATCAAGGCCTAGTATACGCGTATTCATGCCCCCGGAAGACAAACGAATCTTACCTGACTCTGGTACCTTAGAATGGCGTTTATGGACGCGCGGAATCACTGGTTTACCGTGTATATTTTTACGATTAAACCCATAGAAAAGCAATGCTAAATGGCTTAAGTTTTTCCGTATGTTATTTCTCTCTGCCTCAAATACATAAAGATTTGTCCTAAACTCTACCTCTTCCCTGTCTTTTTCTATAGAAAAACCTACGTACGGTCCAAAATCAAGGTCGACTTTGAGCTCCATAATGACGGGCTTATTAGCTAAATCATGTTCTTTTATTTCTTCCTTTGTGAAATAAAACCTTATCATCTTCCAAGTTGTTCTATTCGGAGCAATGTTTAGCTTTAATTCTCCTGCGCCATTTTCTTCCAACAGCCTTATGTTTCTTAACACCTTTCTGCCCATCCCCTTAAGATCTTTTCTCCCAAATGCAAAATGCATAATATCAACGACACCCATGTCAACAGGCATGAATTTATCCCTAATGTATAAATACTCTGCAAGAGGATTTGGGGATTGTTCAGGGTTTTCCAGATTAAAATCTTTTAATCTGACTATCCGAAGAAATGGCCCGCAATTAGGATCATCCAGTATTGCGCAAACCATCTCTTCACCGTTTTTGACATTATACTTTTTCATCTTTTCCGGAGAAATGGTTAAGTATATAGGAGGGATATCAAAGGTTGTTGAAGTAATTGCAATTTTACCATTTCCTGACTCTTTTAAATTAACCTTTCTGAGTTCATGTGACCAAGGATGCCCTTTTGGCCGCACAGTTATCTCTTTCCCTTCAGAAAGAAGATGTAAATCCATAATAAAGGGGGTTACCTCCTTAGGCCTTTGTTTTTTATCTGAATATTTATATACGACCAAAGGTGTTTTTATCCTGCCTCCCTTTCTCCACTCCTCAAAGTCATTCGGCGTAAAAAGCCCTACTAGGTGATCTAAATTATGATCCTTAAAGCTCATTAAAACTACTTTTTCAATGTTTCCTTTTTTGAATCTAGATAAAAATTTTCTAGGAATAGTTAATGGCTTTCTATCTTTTAGATATATAGTCATCTGGTCACCCTGAAGTCTAACAAGTAGTTCTATCTTGCGCCACGGCATTAGCTGAATATTGCCGTCCATCCATTCTCCAATATCCTCTTCTGTCAAAGATCTGATAACTTCTGCCCATTCTAATATATTATTGAATCTTTTAGAAGGGTTGCTAAAATAATCTTTTTCTGTGGAGTACAAATGTTCTCCGATCATGTCTTTCAGGCCATGCTGAAGGCCTTCTATGATCTCAATGCCTTTATCTATGTTTTTCAAAAATCGATCCAGAGATCCTCCGCCCTGTTTTATAATCTCTGAAATTTCCATAGGCCTCTGTATAGCGAGTCTAAAATCATAGGCCAATTCTTTATCGTCAACCATATTGTCAAACATGCTCAAGAGACCGTTCAGGGCTATACTGTCCTGCTCTTCCAGTTTGCTCCTCACATGCAAATCTCTTAATTTATCAAACATAAGACGCTGAGTTTTATTATTGGCTTCTTTTAGTCCGTCTCCGAAAAGAGCAAATGTTTGTATTTCATCTAGATAGTCCTCTACGCGTTCAATTTGTTCTTTTATTATCTTAACTAATCCGATGATATATTTTCTGTCAAGTTCTCCGTTAACTAGCAGTTCCACCATTGCTTCATTAACTTGTTTTTCTCCTTTTTTAGATAAGATATTAAGTATTTTTTGATTAGTTATTTTGGGATTCTTGGCAATTTCTTTTAATACCTCTGTCTGCAGAGGCAGCATGTGTGTAGTCTGGTGCAGCTCTTTTATAAAAGTTTCTACATCGCTTAATTCGTCCATAGCTTTTTTTATACCTTTATAGTCTACACCTATAGGAACTCTTAGTAATTCCGAATAAGAAACATTTGCGTAGAAACATCCTATTAGCATAGATATTAAAGCTATTGTATACGCTTTTCTAATTCTTCCCATAATCCACCCACAAAAATAGCCCTGTCCCTCTATTAAGGCTATATATACGAGCTATGTATTTATATTATAAGTATACCCTATAAAATGGGTTCTTTCAAGAAGGCTGGGGACAGGTTTGGGATTGGCGCGAGAACCGTCCCTGGGCTACTTCATGATAATCTGAGATAAGCTATAGGCAGTTTTTCAATTGGTGCAGCTGGTCTTTCTGGGTTAATAGATTAAGATCGTGGAGGTTTTTAGTTGGAGTCAGATCTAGTAGTACCCATCCACTGCTGCGACCCCATGATGCCCCAAATGAACCTTGGGCAGGATCATAGCCGAATAAATCCTTCTCGTTTTTCCATGTCTCAAAACTAAATACCTCTGCCTCTGGCAATAAAAGCTTTAGTTCCTTTTCCATTGCGAATAAACGCTTTATCCCTTCTCTCCCGAATTTATCACCCGAATTATCAATGGATGTATTCCATTTTGATGGTGAAAAATATATTACACCACTTTTACCTTTTACATGTCTTGTCAGCGACTTGGCATGCTCTTGTATCTGCCAGGTATAAAGCAAAAGATTCATTGAAATAACGATATCAGCGCGGCCAAACTCGTCCTTATCGATGTCTCCGAAAACAAAGGTGACATCAGGGTCTGTTTTGTTCTGTTCCGCTTCAATTATATATTCTAATTCTTTCTCGACTCCTACCACGGCTACCTCGCGATTACTAGTGGTTCTATAGTGCCTTGCCATGCCATGGCTGCCTTCTCCAAACTGGCACCCAGCATCTAAAATACGCAGGACATTTTTCTCTGGCCATGGATCAAGATCAGCCTCCTTGATGTATTTTTCGATTTTTCTGGCCTTGGACGCAGAGCTTATCTTCTTAACTTCAACAAGGGCATGCCTTGCAATGATGCTGCGCACTAATACAGACTTATCATTCAACATAGCCCCTAATAATGCATTAAGTATGGCTTTATCTCCCTTTTTATACAGTTTTTGCAGGACCAGAGCCGCTTTTGCGCGCATCCACGTCCTTTTTTCTCTCACCAGTATATTGATCAAAGTCCTAATGCCTGCCCTGCCTGTTGATTGAATCTCTTCAATTGTAAAAATATCACTACTGGAATCGTTATGGCGCCGAGTCCCATGGCCATTTACCCTTAAATAATCATTCAGTTTTGTCAAGATATATGCCCGAAGATTAATCTTGGCTGTTTTTCTCAGGATTCTTGGCTTACCCGGACTATAAATATGCTGGAAGTTACAATCAAGAGATGTTATATAAAATCTGGTGGCTATTGCTGATTTAAAGACATTTAGTGCCATGGGCGGGACCTCATTGGTAATGTTCCTAAATTCTCCTGTGCCCAACAAGCGTGTCTCCAGATTATTGGGATCCGCGCCGCAAACAACAAACAGATCCCCTTCTCTAATTAAAGAATTTATCTCCTGCATCCATGTACCCACGTTCGCAGCCTTAATTCCTGAAGCACCATTAAAAACCATATCCGAGATCGTTATATTGAGTAGTTGGTTAAAAAATAATATCCTGGATGATGCCTGAAAAGACCTGCTGCTATCTCTGCTAATCGCTTCAATCGCATCTTTTATTTCGTCAGGATTTCTTATGTTTGTCAATTTACGCTTTAATATCTTTTTTATGTCCTCGCTAGTGAGGCCCATATCTTTATTAAACTCTACAAATGCATCCATTACACTTGAAACATGCCTATTATTAAGGCCTATGACTATGTCTCCTTTAGCGCAGCCTATGCATGTACCAGGGTTAGCACCCTGTCCAAAGTCAAATTTTACTATAGGCCTGGAAGGGACCATATTGCTCAGCAATGCATGTAAAAGCCTCCATTTAAGATTATACTCGGTGAGGGCTATGCCTAAGATCTGGTCTCTTAAACTAGCTATAACAGGGTGATTGTATAGCTCTTTTTCTGTGGGGCTTGCAGATGGGGTCAGGTTTCCTAATATCAAGGCCTCAGTTCTTGTTTTATAGAATTCTTCAAAACCATAGACGCGATGATAGTCGGTGTTTTGGGCATACTTGACATGTATGTCAAAAAGTTCTTTCAGCAAGCTCTTTAACTCCGGATATTGGTCAAATATCTTGTTGAGAAGCACTTCCCATCTTACAGCAATAACTTCTTCCTGTTTATCGAGTATCTTAATATTTATTTTCTGCTCTTTTATTTCTTCTATTTTCTGCACTAACGATTCTATAGATAGTGCATTAAATCTATCATCGGTTACATCTTTTTTTTCAGGAGAATAACCATGGCTAGGGCGTAATGAATACACAGGTGAGGAGTATAAAAATACCCCTATTAGCGTAAATATTAATGCTATATTAATTATCTTATTAATTTTCAAGGGTCACCTGCGGATCTTTCTTTGGCTTACAATCCTCTCATATACGCTTTTTGCTTTACAGTATAAAGCTCTGCTATCGGCGTAATTGCCTTGGCCCATTTTCCAACAAGACGAATACACTGAAATGTAGGCAAAAGAGGGAGATTTTCCCTACTTGCAATATCAACACCTAAGTCTAAAACTTTTCTCCTTGGTGTATAAATATAAATTTTCTCAGGCATGCGTTCTATTCGGAAATAAGTTCTAGTTGGTTTTGTCCCAATGGGAATAAAACCTAATGCACGCTGAATTTTATGAGTAAAAAAATTAGGATTAGAATTAGCCAATATAGCCTGTAAATCAGGATGTTCTCGCCTTAAAGCCTCTATC
>CAZWYD010000066.1:3333-6940 GCA_964637815.1 uncultured Planctomycetia bacterium | reverse complement strand
CTGCTGCATATATTTTTTGTCAAACCCTCCCCATGAACACCTGTAACAGGGTCTTTGTACTCTGCCTTAAGAAGGACCTCATATCTTTTTTCGGTCCTGCGGTCGTTTTTCATGACAAATTATTTTGTTTTTCCAAATAATCCATGAGCCTGCCTACATAAAGAAGATGGGCATTTTGAAATTTTACTCCTGCTTCAAAATGCTGTTCATCGCCCTTACTCATAGGTTCGTCCCAGACCCACACGACTTTAGCACTACACCTGACCTTTAGGTCAGTATTATACCGGAACATCTCCATATCCAGTACTGTGCCTGGCTCTAATTTTTTTAACAGGCTCATCCTGGCTCCTCCACCGCTTACATTCTTGGTAGTGGTGCAGAATTCCCTGTCACTTCCTCGCGGACTGTACCTCACAGCCAACTCTCCATCTAGACGCTCGAAGAGACGGCTATCTGTCCCAATAGGCATGTTCCACCTCCCGTTTTTTAGCTATAAAAACTTTTTCTACTTGAAAGTTATTTAATGCCCTAAACAAGAAGAAATACGAAAACGATCGTACAGGATTGGTCACCTGGTCGATCAGCAGATGCAGTGTAAGGCCTACAGCTATATAGTTCCATATGATATTGAGATCGAACGCAAATATCAAGGCCCATAATATTATGACGAATTCATAAGAGTGTAGGATTAGAGTCAATCGCTTAAAGGAGGTTGGGGTCTTGCAGGTATTGTAGACCTTTTTTAAATTTAAACTTATTCCGTGTTCCCTTGCATAGTCAAGGTAATGGTCTGCGTCCATCAAAATGCCAGCCATGAGAAAACACAGAAAACCACTTAGGGAATGGGCATAATTATACAGGATAGTCCCCATGGTCAAGCTAGCAGCTGTATGGCCAAGCACCCTCATTCTAATTTTGTGCCGTCGTAAGGACAATAGTTTGTGGAACCCGGAAAGATGCGCCTGCATTCAGGGCACATTGTCTTACGAGGCCTTTCTTTGTTAGAGGCAACCGGTGTAGCAGTGGTTGCCTCTACCTTTTTATCAGCCTTATCTATTATACCAGGAATTTCCTTTTCTAGCATCTTTATTCTGTCAGAGGCATAGGGATGGCTGCGCAGAAACGCGGGTCCTATACTTTTCTTGTTTGAATCCTTTAGCTTTTCTAGGAAAGATATCATTGCGTAAGGGTCATACCCGGCCTTATGCGCGTATTTCACACCAAGCCTGTCTGACAGGAGTTCGTCCTCTCTGGAGTAGCCGAGCATAATAAGGTTGTAGCTGATCGAAGCAGCTGTCTGCATATCCTCAAGCCCTGCTTTGCGCATGGCAATATTCATCAATATGGTATAGCCTATCTGCGCCTGCATCTTTTTGGCAATGTGCCTTGCGGCAACATGCCCGACCTCATGGCCGATTACACAGGCAAGCTCATCATCTGTGGCCTTATCCAGGAGTCCGGAGTTTATATAGAGGTACCCGCCAGGGCTGGTAAACGCGTTTAGATCTTTTTCTTCTATGACATAAAATTTATACACAAGATCTTTACGATCAGAGACTGCGGTTATTTTTTTGCCTATCTCTCTTACGCGATTATTTTTCTCAACGTCATTGCTTATCTTATATTGACTGGCGACTTTCGCGGAAACTGCCTTACCTATGGAGACTTCTGTAGCAGTGGTTATAAAGATGAGTTCTTTTTGGCCTGTGGCAGGGTTATAGACAGTAGCGCAGCCGCATAATGTTAAAACACAGCACAAAGTCAATAATAGAATAATGCTTCTCATTGGGATTTATGGCAGTAGCTTTTGTACGATGCTGCTTACTATTTTTCCATCGGCACGGCCTTTTAATTCCTGCATGGCTCCCTTCATTACCTTGCCAAAGTCGCCCTTAGAGCTCGCACCTGTCTCAGATATGACCTTTTTTACCGCAGCTTCTACTTGCTCTTCGCCTAGCTGCTCAGGCAGGTATGCCTTAAGTATTTCAAGTTCCTTCTCTTCCTTTTCCACAAGATCAGCTCTTTCGCCCTTCTTAAAATTCTCTATGGAATCCTGGTGCTGCTTTACCTGTTTAGATAGTATCTTGAGGATGTCGCTGTCATCGAGCTCTTTGCCCTTTTTTTCTATGGCGAGATTCTGCATAGAGGCGGTTACCATGCGCAGCGTTGAGGTGCGTATCGAATCCCTGCTTTTTATGGATTCCTTCAGGTCTCCCGCGATTCTTTTTTCCAGTTTGCTCATTTAGATCGACCGCCTTCCTTTTTCCCGAGTTTTTCATACATCAGGTTGCACAGGAACCTCAAGAACGTACTTTTATTGTCTTCCTCTATTTTTCCAAACTCAACACCTGTGCTATAGGCTGATTTTTTATCCCCGCCCGCTTCTTTAGACCAGACTATCGTGCCATTAAGGTGCACTGGATTTAACGCCTCAGGTATGTCTATAGTGAGCGCTATCTTGCTTCCAGGCAGCAGCTTTTCTTTGGTCAACAGTTCCAATCCTCCGGCGCTTATATCTTTAGTAATAGCTGTGTTTTCCAGTTTGGGATCTTTTCGGATCACATAAAGCACTTTCAGGGCGATGTCAAATCTTATGAATCTTCTTTTCTCTCTCATGACTTACTCCAGTTTTGTTATTTTAAGGCCTGGTTTAGAGATAATCTTATATTTCACCCCTGCTTCTTTAAAAAGGGACTTGAAACTCTTATCAGCATAATTACCGCATGTCACGAACTGCTTTATTTTCGTGTTTACTATCATTTTGGCGCAAAGTATGCATGGAGAATGTGTACAATAAATGGTGCTGCCTGAGACATCTGTGCCATGAAGCCCTGCCTGTATTATCGCGTTTTGTTCAGCATGTATGGCCCGGCATATCTCATGCCTTTCTCCTGAAGGTATGCCCTTTTCATTTCTGAGACAGCCTAATTTCAGGCAATCTTTTACTCCACTTGCCGCGCCATTATATCCGGTAGTAAGGATCTGCCTGTCTCTTACTATGACTGCGCCCACATGATGCCTGAGGCAAGTGGAGCGTTCAGCCACAAGGTACGCCAACTTCAAAAAATATTCATCCCATTCAGGTCTTTTTGTATTTTTTAATAGCTTCATCTATCTTTTTATGAAACTCCTCCAGGGTTGAGTCGTTTATAATCACTATATCTGCAAGCTGGAGACATTTTTTAAGCTGCTGGTTTTGTGAATCGTTCTTGTTTTCCTTTTTTTCTTTTTCTATAAAATCGTCGAGTGTCTGAGCGTCGCCAGGCCTTTTTCTGTCCAGGCCCCTTTTGAAACGTCTCTCCACAGGCGCATCCACGCCTATTAATATAAAATCATCCAGCCTTTTCAGAGCGCCTACTTCAGCAGGATTTCTTATGGAGTCGACTATGTGGTTCTGCGCTGGCGCAAGTCTTTTTATGGTCTCTTCTGCCAGGAACGAGGCCCTATTCCTGCGCCGCAATTCATTCCCAAGCTTTATCAGGTTTTCGCGCAAAGGCTCTATGCCTGAACGTCTTGCCTCATCTCTTAATATATCTGAGAGCGAATGATAACTAAATCCTTTTGACTCTAAGAACCTTGCTGCCTCGCCTTTTCCTGACGCATTAGG
>CAZWYD010000066.1:0-3233 GCA_964637815.1 uncultured Planctomycetia bacterium | reverse complement strand
TCAGGGTGATCGTTTACTTCTTTTATCTTGGCTATTTTTATGCTGAGTTTTTTAAATTCTTCAAAAGAGATCATGTCTCAACCTTTCTACCTGGGGCTATGGCCGTGTTAATGTATTCAGATGTGTCAATAACATCGCTTCAACCGCAGGATTTATTTTAATAAATTTTACACCAGCGTAAAATAGGCGCCTGCCCTGCGCGTCCTGATTTTGCAGATCTTTTGTCCATGCGACCTGCCCGATCAATTTTGCAGGCTTTGAAAATCCTGGGACAACTATCTCCAGATTTATGTAGGACCTTTCCTTTAATTTTTCATATGTAACCAGGCAGAGTCCTTTTTGAGATATGTTTGCTGTTTTGGAATTATGGCTATTGGAGGGGTTCTGCAGGAAATTATACCTTATCTTTATTTCTTCATCAAACCTGACAAATCTTCTTTTTTCCCGCAGGATCCAGTATTTACGCGCCAGGCCCAGGGTTATGTTGTTTCTTAGTCTTTTTTTCTCGCGCAACAGCATTAGTAATATAAACAAGAGTACGCTTAATGTTAATCCGTAGACAAGGTACATTCTACACCTCTAGGAGTTCGTACTGGCTTGACCCTAATTTCATCTTTTCAGCATGTCTTATCTGAGCAAGAGGATCTATCTCAGCGTACGCATGTTTGAAGCTTTCGATTTTTGCTATGTCAATCGACGCCTGGTCAACAGCTACAGGGTCAGTACCGCCTATTATTCCTATATCTGGCGTAATGGGCGTTGCATCCTTTACCATACAATCGCAGTCCTTTGTTATGCCGCATAGGAAATTCATGCAAACTATTTCCTGACCCACAGCATTTTTAACACCCAAGGCATATTCTACCATTTTTTCCTGCATTTTTACAACATTTTCATCATATTTTATCTCTATGGCACCTGAGCGGCAAACAACAGTACATTCTCCGCACCCAATGCATCTTTCCTTTACCAGTATGGCTTTTTTCTTTTTTAACCCTATTGCGTTTGCCGGGCATACCTTCATACAGCTGCCGCAGCCGATACACTTCTCGACTATTACTTCTGGGAGCGTCTTAGAGTGCTGCGCGAGCTTGCCAGTACGGCTGGCGCAACCCATGCCCAGATTTTTTAAAGAACCTGCGAAGCCTGTCTGCATGTGGCCGGTTACGTGTGAGAGGCAGATAAGCGCATCAATCTCACAGATGCCCTTGGCCAGTTTAACGTTTTCAAAATGCTCACCTCGGATAGATACGTTTTGGTTGTTTCTTCCCTGAAGTCCATCCGCTATGATTATGGGTATGCCAATGCTAGCCAGGTCATACCCATGACTACGGGCAACGTGAAGGTGGCCGATCGCATTCGAACGTCTTTCCCTGTAAAGCGTATTAGTTTCAACAATGAAAACATTCTCTGTCTTTTGTTTGAGATGTGCTATGAATTTAGAAAGCCAGGGTGCTTTTATGTAACCAGAGGTCCCCTCTTCTCCGAAAGTCAGTTTGACCCCCAGAAACTCGTCTTTTTTTATAAGATCTGCTGGTTCGATTTTTTTCCACAATGATAATATAGCCTCGTTTATTGCGTCAATAGAGGACCAGTCCTCGATCCTTTTAAGATATACTTTATTATCCTGCATGTCTCTCCTCTTTAATGTAAGCGTTTCTGATTTTGTTTAAAATACTAAGGTACTTTTTTGTCCTGTAATCAGGATAGGTCCAATCAAAGGGCTGGAAGCCACCCTTTCTCCATCCGAGTGTCACCTCGGCGTATAAGCCCTTGGCTATGCATATCCTGTGGTAGTAGTTCTTTGTAGTGGCTAGGACTAATTTTGCGTCTGAGATATATCCCGGATCAAGGTTTACCCGTCGTTTTAGTAGGCCCTTTTTCTTTATCGCGAGTTTTTGTTCAAAGGAATTTGTAATGGCCTTTATCTTTGATATGCGTTCAGGAGGGATAAGTCTTTTAAATGAGACAAACTTTCTTTTTAACGGCTGGCCCATTTCTTTTTTGTAATAATCTGTATAGTCGAATTTAAGGACGGGGCTTTTATAGTCTATCTCCCCGAACTTCTTAGCAAAAAACTCTTCGGACTTGTCGAAGAGTTTTTTGTCTTTTGCCAGCATTCCGATGATGAGTTTTACATCTCGAGGCATTTAAGTTATGATATGGATTTCTTTTTCGATTTCGCCCCCAGGACCCAGGTAGGCATCTATTATCTTTTGATCTTTTTTTGATATATCCGTAAAGAAGATCGCCACGTTATGATGGGCCTTTTCAACGCCTTGTAATATCACAGGCTCAGACCTGACCACGACTCCCTTGCACTTTATTTTTTTCGTATGCTTTCCATTGGCCTTTGTCGGGACAAGAAGAACAACCACTATTTTTGACATTAACGGCAGGAGCCTGGTGATGCGGCAGTTTATACCGGATGAGCTTATATCCGCTGTCTCTGTTATTACATCAAAACCTTTGTCAGCGATTTTAAGCGGTATCTGCCTTTTGGCGCGTTGATGTTTGCGGCGCTCTTCTATCATGAGGCTATGCTTCCTTTTTTGCCTTTTCTTCTTCTTTCTTTTTAGCCGTAGCTTTGGCTTCTACAGCCAGTTTCCAGCATCTTTTACTGCAGTAGTAGCCTTCATTCCTGTAGTAGCAGGTCTTTCTCTGAAGCCGTTTATTGCACTTCATGCAATTGGCCGGCTTCTCTACTACCTCTTTTTTCTTTACCTCGGGCTTTTGCTCAGCCTTTGGCGCTGCTTTTGGTTCAGGCTTAGGTTCAGGCTTTGCCTCGGGCTTTTGTTCTGGTTTTTCAGCTGGTTTCTGTTCTGCCTTTTGTTCTGGTTGCTGCTCCGGTGTTGGTTTTACTTCTTCAGTCATCTCTCATCCTCCGTATGGGTATAGTAAATTTTCATTCAGCGCGCTTTTTTATTTCGGAAACGACTTCTATCAGCTCATTATAGTATTTTGAGTTTCTTGTAACAGACCGCTTTACATGCTTTTCTTTCTGAGAATGCTCTTTAAAGGATGATACACTCAGGGAAGAAAGATCTCCGGCTGCTTTTATCTCAAATGTAGCGACGAGATTATGGTCTATTGCCGCTACTGCGTCAGCCCACAGTTCTTTCAGGATAGAAAGCGCTATGGGTTTTTTCGCCAATATAGTGCCTGCGGTCCTGCTCGAAGAGATCACTGAAAAACCATTCTCCTGTAAGGCCAGAACGGCATATGTAAACACT
>CAZWYD010000065.1:0-7167 GCA_964637815.1 uncultured Planctomycetia bacterium | reverse complement strand
CCGTCCGGTATATTGCAAGGAATGCTTTTCAAAACGCAAAACAGGCAACCCGTTTAACGCAAATCGAGATAACAGGCCCACTGAAAAAAGGCAAAAGCCCGCCAAAAAGAAGAAATCATTTTTTTCACGTAGAAAAAAACGCACTTAAATATTTAGATGAAATAAGAAGGCGTAAGAAGATTAAAGCTTTCTTATTTTTTTTGAGAAAAGCTAAAAGCATATGCCAAATCAAAAAAGAAGAAAAAATGTAAGAAATCTCGCGATCATAGCGCATGTTGACCATGGGAAAACTACCCTTATAGATGCCCTTCTCAAATATACAGGCGCCTATGACTTTAAAGATGGCGAGGCCACCATAATGGACTCAAATCCTCTTGAGAAAGAAAGAGGCATTACCATTCTGTCTAAGAACGCTTCTCTTCAATATAAAGGAGTGCAGTTCAATCTTGTTGATACGCCCGGGCATGCTGATTTTGGCAGTGAGGTCGAACGTATTCTTAAGATGGTCGATGGCGTGCTTCTTCTTGTTGACGCTTTTGAAGGGCCCATGCCGCAGACTAAATTTGTTTTGAAGAAGTCCCTCGAGCTGCATTTAAAACCAATACTTGTGATAAATAAACTTGATCGTCCTCATGCCCGCCCGGATGAAGTGGCGGATCTGACATTTGATCTTTTTTGTGAACTGAACGCTTCTGATGAACAGCTTGATTTTCCGATCGTTTACGCTTCGGGAAAGGATGGTTACGCGACTCTTGATCTTGATGAGCCGAAAGACTCCATGAAACCTCTTTTAGAGACTATCTTGCACAG
This sequence comes from uncultured Planctomycetia bacterium, assembly GCA_964637815.1. Lineage (GTDB taxonomy): Bacteria > Omnitrophota > Gorgyraeia > Gorgyraeales > Gorgyraeaceae > Gorgyraea. Next base: position 6,357 of record CAZWYD010000065.1, on the reverse strand, counting down.
GGTATTACCGCCGATAGCTAACCCTGACCTGCCTTTTCAGATGCTGGTTACAATGCTTGATTATAACTCTTATGTTGGGCGGATCGCTATAGGGCGGGTTTTTCATGGGTCTGTCCGCGTTGGGGATCCTGTGGCGCTTGTGAAACGTGATGGAAGAGTTGTCAGGGGCAAGGCAATTAAGATCATGAAGTATCGTGGACTAAGCCGCATTGAGGCCAATGAGGCTATAGCTGGAGATATTATATCTATCTCCGGGATAGAAGGCGTAAAAGTCGGAGAGACACTTGCGTGTGTTGATGAGCCAAAAGGGCTACCTACTATTAAAATAGATGAGCCTACGATCTCTATGAATTTTTCTCATAATACGAGCCCTCTTTCAGGTAAGGATGGAGGCAGATTTTTAACATCACGACATATACGGGAACGCCTTGAGCATGAGGCTATGATCAATGTCGGTATTAAGGTAGAGGATGTTGCGGGAACTGAGCGGTTAAAGGTTTCAGGCCGAGGCGAACTGCACCTGGCTATTCTTATTGAAACAATGCGTCGTGAAGGATATGAGATGGAGGTCTGCAGGCCGCAGGTTATTTTGAAGAAAATGGGCAATCAAACTCTCGAGCCTGTTGAAGAGGTGATAGTCGAGGTGGAAGATGAGTATCAGGGTGTTGTTATGCAGACTCTTGGAGCTCGCAAGGCTCAAATGCGCGATCTGAAGACAACGTCTTCTGGCACTATCCGTATGGAATTTGTTATTGCCTCAAGGGCATTGATCGGGTTTAGGAGCGAGTTTCTCATGATGACCCGAGGTAATGGCATTATGTACCAGAATTTTCTTGAATATCAGATCCATAAAGGAGATATGCCTGCCCGTCAAAATGGTGTTCTCATTTCACATGGAGCTGGTGATGCGGTGGCGTATTCGCTTAATAATTTACAGGTACGTGGTGAGATCTTTGTTAAGCCAGGAGAAAGGCTATACGAGGGGATGATCGTTGGCGTAAATAACAAAGGGGTCGATCTTGTTGTGAATGCCATGCGCGGAAAGAAATTAACTAATATGCGCGCTGCAGGAAGTGATGACGCGATCATACTTATACCCCCGCGGCAAATGACACTTGAGTTCGCTCTTGAGTTTATTGAGGATGATGAATCCCAAATATATAAGGCTCCGGAAATTGCATTTAACAGAAGAAGATCGCAAGCGGGCAAGCCGCAGCGCGCAGGCAAAATGAAAACAGGTTGCGTTTATTTCTTTGATGTGGTAGTATATAAAACACTATGGATATAAAATTGCTTCAGAAAAAATGCGGGAAAGAGAATTACAAAAAGTTGGAAGCGCTGGCTAACCCTAAAGTCATGGAGTTTGTCGCTAAATACGTGGAGCTCTGTAATCCGGATTCAGTATTTGTGCGCACTGATTCTAAAGAGGACGCGGATTATATACGAAAAAAGACCCTGGAGAATAAAGAAGAACGATCTCTTGCCATAAAGGGCCATGCCATGCATTTTGACGGGTATCATGACCAGGCAAGGGATAAGGCAAACACAAAGTATCTCTTAAGGCCTGATCAGGTGCTTGGCTCAGACATAAAGTCAGTAGACAGGGAAGAAGGGCTAAAAGAGATACATGGTTTTTTTAAGGATGCGATGAAGGCTAAGGAGATGTACGTGTGTTTTTATTGTCTCGGCCCTACTGGATCTAAATTTTCCATTTCAGCCGTGCAGGTAACTGATTCAAGTTATGTTTCTCATTCAGAGGACCTACTTTATCGCAGTGGTTATGAGCAGGTTAAAAAACTAAACGGCAAAGGAGATTTTTTTAGAGCCATTCATACTGCTGGAGAATTGGAAGGGGCTGTAAGTAAGAATGTTGACAGGCGCCGCGTATATATAGATCTCGAAGAAGAAATGGTATTGAGCACTAACACGCAGTACGCTGGTAATACCGTTGGCCTTAAAAAGCTTTCAATGCGTCTTGCCATCAAGCGAGCATCGGAACAAGGGTGGCTTACAGAGCATATGTTTGTTGTGGGCGTGCATGGCCCTGACAAAAAAAGAGTTACTTATTTTACCGGCTCTTTTCCATCCGCGTGCGGCAAAACTGCTACTGCTATGCTTGAAGGAGAGAAGATTGTAGGCGATGACATTGCTTATTTACGCAGTGTTGACGGGAAGATCCGCACAGTTAATGTAGAAAAAGGCATATTTGGTATTATACAGGATGTGAGCGAAAAAAATGATCCTGCTATATTCGAGGCATTGACTACGCCTGGAGAGGTTATATTTTCTAATGTATTAATAGATGAGAAGAATAACCCGCGCTGGCTGGGAGATGGAAGAGATGCCCCGACAAAGGGCATTAATTTCTCAGGAGAATGGATGCCTGGGAAAAAAGGTCCTGAGGGAAAAGAAGTCCCGTACGCACATAAAAACGCGCGCTATACTGTACGCCTAAAAGATCTCAAGAACTGTGATAAAAACCTTGAGAACCCTGACGGCGTTGAGGTAGGTGGTATTATCTACGGAGGTCGTGATTCAGACACAAGCGTTCCTGTCGCGCAGTCATTTGACTGGGCACATGGCATACTTGCGCAAGGTGCTGCGATTGAATCAGAGACTACTGCGGCTACACTCGGCAAAGAAGGCGTGAGGGTGTTTAATCTTATGGCAAATCTGGATTTCTTGTCGATACCGATAGGGCGGTATATACAGAATAATCTTGATATAGTGCAGGATGTTAAAAATCCACCTTTTATCTTTCATGTAAATTATTTCTTGCGCGGAGAAGATGGAAAATTCTTGAATGGCATTAAAGATAAGCATGTATGGCTTAAATGGATGGAGTTGCGCGTGAATGATAATGTAGGAGCCTTAAAGACTCCCATAGGATACATTCCCAGATACGAGGATCTCAAGGCCCTGTTCAAGAAAGTGCGTGGTAAGGACTATACAAAAGAGGAATACATCGAACAGTTTAAGATCCGTATTCCAGAATGCCTGGCCAAGATGGAGAGAATAAAGAATATCTATCATACAAAGGTCTTTGACGCCCCTCATATCTTAATGAAGACCTTGGATGATCAGAAGAAACGTCTCGAGGAATGCAGGAAAAAACACGGCGACTATCCTATGCCGGATGTTTTTAGAGGTCAATAATGTCAGTCAAAAAACATTTTAGCAGTGAAGAGGCAAAGCTAGTCGGCGAAAAAATAGGTATTAAATGGGATAAGTTCGACGTTGATCAATTCAGAAGAGGTATGGATGTCGAGCTGGAGCATGGCCTGGAAGACCCTACTACAAATGTCAGCAATAATGACCCCCTGACCACAGGAAAAATAGCACTAGCCCACCTAAATGAATTTCCAGATTATTATGACCGCCTTGAGAAGATGGAAGAAGAGGCAGAACGATTCTGGGAACAAAATAAAAAATAACTTTACATTTAAAGCAAGACCTAAAATGTAAAGTTATTTTTAAACCAGGATTATCTTTGCAGGTGGGAAACCATTGAAATTTGGAACTGCGCTTGCAGAAGAATAAGCCCCGATATTTTTCACATATACAACATCACCCACATATAATTCAGGTATTTCTTCATTCGTGGATAGCGTGTCGAATGAATCACAGGTAGGGCCAGCGAGCGTACTCAAGTATGTTGGCCCTCTTCTAAGTGTCCTGAACTGGTATTTGCAATGGTCAAATACCATGCCTGAGAAATCTGCATATATGCCGTCGTTTAGATAGTAGTAGTTTTTATTATTGCGGAATGTTCTTCCTATGACCTGCGTGACAAGAAGACCTGCGGGTCCCACGAGAAAACGGCCTGGCTCAGCAATGAGTTTTATATTACGAGGAAAGAGCTCTTTCCTCTGTCTTCTTATCTGAGAAGCCATTCTTTCAAAGTTTATTCCCAGCTCATTGTCAAAATGCTGTATTGGAAATCCGCCGCCTATATCCAATATCTTTAAAGGAAGGCCACTCTCTTTTGCCTCTTCAAAGATCTTTGCCGAGATCTCAAGGGCCTGGAGATAGTTTTCAACGTTCTTGGCCTGACTCCCCACATGAAAACTTACACCTGCTGGCACAAGTCCCAGCGCCTTTGCCTTTCGCAGGAGAAAGAATGCCTGGTCAGGGTCAGCGCCAAATTTAAGAGAGAGCTCTACCTGGCTGCCTTCATTGGCTACTTTAATGCGGACGAGCACTCGCGCCTTAGGATAGTGCTTTGCGATCTTATAAAGCTCTGGCTCATTGTCAAAAGTCATAAGCCTTACCCTGCGACGCCTGGCAGCCTGTATATCTTCCGCGGACTTGATAGTATTCGCAAATATGATCTTTGAAGGCGACGCGCCAAGTCGCAGGACCAGTTTCATCTCAGCAGCGCTTGCCACATCAAAAGACGCGCCTAATTTAACGAACGTTTTTATTATAGCTGGATTGGGGTTTGCCTTTATTGCATAGTATGGAGTTACTTCAGGCAGGCATTTGCGGAAACGGGCATACTGTTTTTCAAGTACAGATTTTCTGATTATCATTAAGGGCGAGCCGTGTTTTTTTAGCATCGCCTTTATGAGATTTTCCGTACCGCTTATCTCGTGCTTAGACTTTTGCTGTTTGTGGTTGCATCGTCCTTGTGTCATATGAGTTTACCCGCTCCCTCGGATTAACCAAGAATGTCGTAAACTGCCAGACATCCTCATCCTTTGGTTTAGGGATGTCAAACTTGGTAAATTTAGTGTTTAGATTTTTTAATGGGGTCCAGTCCACTGCCTCTGAGACAAAGGGTTTTATGTAAGGCATGGAGTGTTTGAGGATAAATTCGTGATCTATGTCGTCTGGCAATAAAAATCCTCTCTTTGGATTTTTTATCATCCACATCGCAGCTGCCACAACAGATATCGCGACCTGCATTGTGGTAGCCTGCTGATGAGGGATAAGTTTGCGCGAGGCGTGTATATCCAGAAGACTACCACACCACCATGAGTTAAAGTCATGCCCCATAAGTAAGACACCTAACTCATCTCTGCCGTCTATGATTTCGTCGCTCATTATCCTTTGCCTTTCCTGTAGATGGAATTGTCTCATCTCGAGTTCATGTAAAGAGTTTATAGCGGCATTTGACGGGCAATATGCATAGTGGACAGTAGGTCTATAGATCGCCTTTCCATTGTCCCACACAGTTAAGCGGTCTGAAATGCTGAATGCCTCTCCGTGACGGATTACCATGCCTGTTATCTCGCCGCATGGCACCCATGAACGTACCCACGTCTTCATGCCGATAGTACCAAGGCATATTTGGTTTTGCGGGCCTACTTTGTGGAAGAATGCCTTTTTAGGCACATAATGCTCGTGTGTTCCCCAACCAAGTTCTGCAGGCGCAACGCCTTCTTCGAAAAATCCCTCGATGCTCCATGTGTTGACGAATTCGTTTACTTCTTTTGGTTTATTAGTGATCTGCGTGTCGCGTTCGCTTATGTGGATCGTCTTAACGCCTGTAGTCTGCGCCAGCTTTGCAAAGTTTTTATTCTCGAACGCTTTTTCCAATTCTTTTTTTCTCGGGTCTTTTGCTTTTTCTTTCAGGATTTTTTCAGTGATGCCTAGAAGTGCGTATTTTGTAAAATGTGATACAAGCCCTGGATTTGCACCATGATCTACAATAGCAGTGATTGTGCCCCTGTCATTCCATCCGGTGATTTTATTTCTTAGTTCCATGTGCCTTGAGTAGAGCGTATACTTTGTTGGATCATTTCGTTCAATATCTTTATAAGGATCCCATTCCTCAACAGAGGTGTTTACGTATAGGACTTGATTTTCGCGGCACCACTGCACAATCGCGATGCAGTCTATGTTCCACGCGAGGTCTATGATCATGTCGCCTGGGCCGACATATTTTGCAAGGAGCTGCTGGTAGTTTTCAGATGTTACTCTGTCCATGACATAGTTTACGCCTTTATCCAGAGAATCTTTCACGCGCGCACGATTGTCGACAAAATCCATTATGGTAACATTTTTTGCTGGCATGTCGATGAGTTTTAATACTATAGGAATGGCGCATTGCGAGACAGACCCACAGCCAATGATCAAAAGCTTGCCATTAAATTTCATAAACAACTCCTTTCGTTCTTAAAATTTTTTTCTACATCTATTTTTTAGTATAACATACTTTTTTATTTTTCAAAGAGAAAATGATAAAAAATAAAAATTTTTTTGAAAATTTTATTATTTTTGTAATTAAGCAATAGTAGGCCAGGTTTAAACCTGGCCTACTATTGCTGTTCCCCTGGCCTGGGTAACGCAAGAGCTTAGAAAAGGGACCGGAAGACACATCATATACCCCACTAGTCTGAAAATCTATCCTTT
>CAZWYD010000064.1:5064-7456 GCA_964637815.1 uncultured Planctomycetia bacterium | reverse complement strand
CCGATGCCGACGTTGCCGCCGTCTTCTATGAAGATGCCGTTTGACGCGTTGTCGTAGATTGCCACGCCTGAATCGTTCGTGGCAGAAATTGTGTTGCCGTTTATCTGCAGATTGCCTAATGTGCTGCTGCCGGCAGTAGCAGAAATTGCCCCTGTAAGGGTAATATTCCCTGTATCTTTATCCAATAGGATATTATCAGAGCCGTCTACATCCTGTACCTTTATATCGCCGTACACTGTGTGGTCGCCTGTGTCTGTGACAGCATAGTCGTGAAATGCCGGGATGCCAGCGCCTCTGGTAAGCCCCATGCCGTCAATGTAAAACGCGTAGGCGCCATTGGCTGTCATCTTAATGGTTATGCTTGTGTCAGATGCGCCTGTGGTAAACTTGTACGCGAGCCGCTTCCAAGATGTATCGTTCAGGCTGGTCTGGTTCACGAGTGTGCCTGCGCCAGACACATTAAAGGTAACTGCCGCGGCCGCGTCCACTTTGTAATAGAAGCTCACTGTATATATAGCGCTAGGATCAACCGTAACCACCTGGCTAAGTCCCTCGCCAGTGGCATCAGCAGTGACTTTTAAGCTGGCAGAGCCTGTGCGTTTATCGCCTGTAAGCTTAGTATAGAGCGAAGGCGTGCCGACTATTGTCCATGCGTCAGGGATATGGCTAGAGCCATTCGCGCCATTGGACCAGGACTCAAAGGATGCATTGTGCACCATATTCTGGTACTGCTGCTCAGTCGTGCTAATAATCTTCTGTTCCTGGGCAAGGACCGGCGCTGCAATTAGCGCCAGCGCCAGGCATAGCACAAGCAGCGGCGGACTTCCTCTCCATCTACTTCCGCGTGGTTCAGCGTAACGTTCCGCGTGGTTCAGCGATTTCATTCCAAGCAATCTTAGTAATGTACTCATGACAGCCTCCTTTTGTTCCGGTTTAATCAAATCGTTGGTGAACAGTTTACAATTCACGGTGTACGGTAAGTTAAGCAGCCAACCGTAAACCTTAAACCGTAAACTCTTCATCAGCATTGCTATTAACTCCATGATTACCAAAACGTCCTCCTTTTTGCTCACTGCGTTGGTGAACGGTCTACGGTATACGATAAGTTAAGCAACCAACCGTAAACCGTAAACCACACACCGTAAACCAACAAAGCCATCCCAACACGCAAGCATTACCAGTTCCCCTTTAGCGCCAACTCACCTACATCTGCCACTTTACCCTGGTCGGCTGAAAGTTTTATAATCAGAGTTATATATCCACCCTGACTAAATGTCTTGCCAGAGGCATCCAATGTAATTGTCGTCTCTGTCCATGATGTATTTTGCAAACTAGAACCTCCTGTTAAAGTAACTGAAGCTCCTGCGGTATCTAGCATTGTAACTGTAACAGCAGTGCTTCCAGGAGCAGCCGAAACTTTATTCCAGAGCTTTATCGGCGTAGATGCATCAAAAGATGAAAATCCATCTGGCAGTCTATACCGTATCACTATATCGTAGTCCTGAGTCGTGGGCTCGCTTGTGGTCCATTCGTAATAGTTGTGGCTTGAGCCGTATTCCAGCGTCAAGGTGCCGAAGTTATTACCCCCGTCACCTCTCGGTGTGGCATTGTCATATTCAGGCACAAGCCCGACAGAGCTGAGCGAGGTAATGGTGCTGGATGCAACGACTGTCGATGCGCCTGAGATAGCGCCTGCCTCGGTGATGCCGCCGGAATTATTGTCCACTCCGCCGGTTATTGAGGCGCCGTTTGCTGATACAGTCAAGGTGCTGGCAGAAGTGATAGTGCTGGCAGAAGCAATTGTGCCTGACCCTGACGTGGAGATATTCCCTGATGTGGCGATAGCGCCGTCTGATGTAATCGCGCCGGTGGCTGCGATCTGGAACGCGTCGCTTGTGCCTACCTTCAGGGTCGCTGATATATCCGCGTCTCCTGTTACATCCAGCTCAATGCCGGATGAAGGGGTCATGCCAATGCCTAATTGATTATAAATCTCAACCTGGGAATTTGAGGTATCGGCAATAAAAATATCACCTGCATCCTCATTCTGCCTGACCAAAAGCGCCTCTGCATCAGTGATGTCAATGATCTGGGCGCCTTCATAGGTAGTGCCGCCTACGATTGTCTGGGTGCCTGCCGTATAGAGATTACCTAACTCATCCACACTGAACATCTCTGTGTTGGCGTTGTTAGCCGCGTAGACAAAGTAGGCGCTTGAGCCTACATTTGCGCCTGTCTGTAATTTCAGGAGTGTGGAATTGTCAGTCAATGTGCCGCTTGTCTGTGTGTTTACCGCGTTTACAGTCATGACATTTCCGCTTATTGTCTTAGCAGTGGCGTCGTCTAAAGTAATATTTCTCGTGATCACATGGTCGTTAACAGCTCCTGTCTG
>CAZWYD010000064.1:3640-4964 GCA_964637815.1 uncultured Planctomycetia bacterium | reverse complement strand
TCAACGCATCCGCGATTGTAACGGCTGTCGTTGTATCCCCGGGCGCGGAAAGAACGCCTAGATTACTTACCTGCAGGTATGTCTCATCAGCTGAAGCGCCTGTGCCGACACCGAGTTTTGTTGAGAGCGCGACTGAGTAATCCCCTGTAAATGTAGTCGCATCAGACATGTATTTTTTGCCGCTTGTCTGGACTATGTCTTCTCCGATGGACAACGTTCCGTCACTGCCTATAGTAATGCCGCCTGATGCATAACCTCCGCCTACACTTATATCTCCTGTAAAAGCTGAGGTAGTTGATACAGCCAGTGTAGTTGTAGAAACCTCCCCCACACCTGAGATATTCCCTCCTGTAATGCTAGCTGTGCCGTCTGTAAGCGTAGTTCCTGTTACATTATTCGCGACGATCTTTGCGTTTGTGTTTATGGCTGAATCGCCTGCAGCGCCCATGGTGATATCAATGCCTTTTTCAGTCCCAGTAGTGCCAGTTATACTGCTCAGGTTAATTGTGAGCGCTGTTGGATCTGCAGAAGCATTGTTGTATACGCCAGCCATGGCTATCTCTAAACCCTTGATGCTGCCAGTCGTGGTATGCGCGGCATTGTCTGATATTGACGCAATGGTCTTGTTGGTCGCGCTTGCCATTATGCCTGTTGAATTTATGTCCAGGACTTGGCTGCCGTCAGCAGTGGCAGTATCTGTAAAGGTAGCCTTTCCTGACGCGCCAATAGTAGTTACGCCTGAAAGCGCGCCTGCGTTTGTAATGCCATCGCCTGAGGCATTAATAGTGCCTCCGGGGTTTAGAGTCAAGTCGCCTGTTGAGGTGGTAATCGCCTGAGGGCCTGTGAATGCCAGGTCGCCGTCAAGAGTGTGGGCGCCTGTTGAGGATATGGTGCCGATGTTACTCAAGTTTCCTGAGGCATCCATCCTGGTCGTGCCAGCCGTCGCTAATACACCTCCTCCATCAATATTTAGACCTGTCATTGTGGATGCAGTGTTCACATCTACGGCTGTTGTAAATGTAGTATTCGCTGTATTAAACGTCCAGCCGCCTGTAACAGTTTCTGCGGCGTTAATATGCGCGACATTTGCTCCGTCAGAAAGGTCTGATGCCTGAATCTGCGCGCCATTGATCATGAAGTCGCTTCCGTTTGGCAGATTAAGCGAGCTGGAAAGATCAAACCTGGTGCTCGTGTTATTCCATGTAAGGGTCTGGTCAGTTCCGCCTTCCTCAAAGGCAAGGACCTTGTCCGCGTCTACATCATCTCCTATGGTGAATGTCTCGCTTATTGTGCCTGTGATAGAAGACATGCCGCTTCCCGAACC
>CAZWYD010000064.1:0-3540 GCA_964637815.1 uncultured Planctomycetia bacterium | reverse complement strand
ACCTTGCTGTCAGGCGCGCCTGCTGCGTAAGGCCTTAATTCTGAAAGTTTAGCTTTGGTAGCTGCGCCTGCGGCAAGCTGTGTTGTGTCAACCCCTCCTGCAGCTATGCCGACTGCGTCTGCAGTAACGCTTATACCTGTGCCTGCGCCTACATTCAGGGTTACTGTATCAGAGTCGCCGCCACCTGTAAGGCCTGCGCCTGGTGTAACGCCTGTGATATCGCCGTAGCTTGAGTAATTTTCAGAGGTGACGATCGTAGAGGTGGGTGCTATTTTTTCTTCTGCTGCTAAGTCATTATATGCATAATTTGCTGTTAATTTTGTGGCATCCAATAAACCAGCTGCGGTTGTAATCACATTATTGCCTGAGCCGGCTGTAATGGTGCCGTCTACGTCGAGGTTTGTGCTTACATCAAGATCTCCGGTGATTGAGGTCTTGCCTCCTCCGCCCGGGGCAATTGTCACATTTTCTGAGCCAGAAGATACCAATGCCCCTCTCAGGGTAATAGTATCTATGGATAGATTATCCCCCAGGTTCACATCGCCGTTTAGATTTGTGGTGCCTTCTACTGTAAGATCACCATACGCGGTAAGCCCGCCGTACATGGTGTGATCGCCTGTGTCAGTGATGGCGTGCGCTGTGAATGCAGGGGTTGCATGGCCTTCGCTGACTGACATGCCGTCTACGTAAATAACATCTGTGTCTGCATCTGCCGTAATCTTAATCTTGAGCCCTGTATCACCTGAACCTGTGGTGATAGTAAAGGACTTGCGTGTCCAGCTCGCAGCATTCAGGCCAGTATTACCTGACAATGTAAATGCGTTGTCGCCTTGATCTGTCAATGCAATACTGCATGAGTCTCCGGAAGTAACCTTGTAATAGAAACTAACCGTATATGTAGTATTTTCCTGAACAGTCACTGTCTGGGTTACGCCTTCATTTACCGCGCCGGCTCCTGTGAACTTCAGGCTCGTGGAGCCAAGTCTTGGAGTAGTTGTGTCCTGAGCAATAGTGGGAGTCAAGACAAGCGACCATCCATCTGGAACAGTAGTCGTGCCTCCGGACCAGGATTCAAAATCTGCGTTAGCGGCCATATTCTGATACTGCTGGCCCGTGGTCATAAGGATGCGATTCTCCTGCGCAAAGACATTTGCGCACAGTGTGAATGTGAATATTGCCATTATTACGCCTACGAAAACTTTGCGTATAGACATGGTATTTTTAACCCTCCTCGTTTGCAGAGCAAGCCCTGCAGGTTTAACCGTAAACCGTACACCGTACACCGTAAACCAAAGCGGTAACCCGCACTGCTCTGGCGGCCCGCACCGTCCATGCTCCGGCCCGCTCCTTAAGAGCATCAACCTGTGCATGTAAAATAGAAAGATTCCCCATAATACCGGCCAACTCCATGATTTTAAACCAGCTAAGTAATCCATGACATCCTCCTTTTTGTTCACTGGGTTGGTGAACGGTTTACAGTTCACGGTGTACGGTAAGTTAAGTAACCAACCGTAAACCTTAAACCGTAAACCTTTCACCAGCATGCGGATTAATTCTAACATTATTTACTCCTTTTGGTCGATACGTTAATGTACGGTTTGCGGGTGACGCTTTGTATCAATCTGGACAACATATTGCAAATACTGACGACTTTTGCCCTTAAATCTTCATGTTTTTTCTCGTCAATATAGCATCTCCGCAATGATAGAGTCAGCATAGGTATGCATTCTCTAGCTGAATCTAACGCGTAACCGTACATCTGTAACTTAGCGTTGTGTGTTTTCTTGCCGCTGCCTTCTGCGATATTATTGCAAATCGACAAAGATGCTCTCCTGAATTGATCTCCAAGAGAAAACTGAACTCTCTGATTAAAATCCTCTGTAGTTTCAAATATCTCATCTGCAAAATCTATGCCAAATTTATATACTTCCAATTTCTCAAAATCAAACTCGCGCTTTCTCATCTTTCCCTCCGTTAACCGTAAACCGTACACCGTAAACCGTACACCAACAAAGCCATCCCAACACGCAAGTATTACCAATTCCCCTTTAATGTCAATTCGCCTATGTCTGCCGCCTTACCCTGGCCGGCTAAAAGTTTTATAATCAGAGTTATGTATCCGCCTTGACTAAATGTCTTGCCGGCAGCATCTAATGTAATTGTCGTCTCTGTCCATGATGTATTTTGTAAATTAGAACCTCCTGTTAAAGTAACTGAAGCTCCTGCGGTATCTAACATTGTAACTGTAACAGCAGTGCTTCCAGGAGCAGCTGAAACTTTATTCCAGAGCTTTATAGGCGTAGATGCATCAAAGGATGAAAAGCCGTCTGGGAGCCTATATCGCATTACTATATCGTAGTCCTGGGTTGTGGGCTCGTCTGTAGTCCATTCGTAGTAGTTGTGGGCACTGTCGTATTTTAATGACAGTGTGCCGAAATTATTTGAGCCATCGCCACGCAGTGTAGCATTGTCATAATCAGGAGTTAAGCCGATAGATCTGAGCTGTGTGAGTGTGCCGGCCATTGTGGCGTTTCCGCTTGCGCCGTAGAGCGTAATCTTATCTGTATTTAAAACTATATTGCTGGCATCAGTTATGGCAATATTTCCTCCGCTGACGCTTATTCCAGCCGACGCTGTCAGTAGTCCTGCTGAAGTCATTACGCCAGTTGCTGTAGTCTGGATATTCCCGCTTGTAGTTATGAGTCCTGAACCGGCATTCAGGCCTACAGAGCTAAGACCGCCCGAGAAAGTCCCGCTCTCGGTTATCGTGTTAACAGAGAAAATGTCTTTTCCTGAACCGTTTGCGCCGCTTTTCTCGACCAGCAAGGCTGCTGCCGAGTCTGTCCTTATTGTCTGGGCGCTGTCATAAAGTGTTGTTCCTGAAATAATCTGGTCTCCTGTTACGCTTAAATCTCCCCCAACGCTCAAATCGCCCGCAAATGTGCCTGCGCCGGCTGATGTGACTTTGAAAGATTCGGCTGAGCCAACGCTCAGGGCTGCGGAAGGAGCGGTGGTGCCAATGCCGACTCTGCCGGCTGAGGTTATGACCATCTTCTGTGTAGCTGCCTCAGAGGCCCCTGTTTTAAACACCAGCTCTGTAGCATTGCTATCTGCTGTAAATTCTCCTTCAGCTACAGCCTCAATCGCTGCGCCAACTAATATTGCATCCGCACCGTTATCCTCCAGTGGCGCATCAAACTCGATTTTTCCAAGCACATCACCATCTACAACCGTCAACTCTTGAGTTGATAAATCAATAGTTCCCGGAGCACCAGCAACAGCAGATACGTTAAGTAAGGCTGTAGGCGCTGTTGTGCCGATGCCGACGTTGCCGCCTGTGATGTAGTTTGTACCTGCGGCTGTTGATTGCACAAGGCCTGTAAGGGTGTCGCTGGCTGAGCTCTTGCCGTCTATCTGCGTCTGTATAGATGATGTTACGCCATCCACGTAGTTTAGTTCTGTTGAAGTCGGAGTCAGGACAACGTCTTCATTTATCTTGGGTGACGTAAGGGTCTTATTGGTCAGGGTCTGGGTGTCTGA
>CAZWYD010000063.1:0-7763 GCA_964637815.1 uncultured Planctomycetia bacterium | reverse complement strand
GGCCACACAGTAGGCGCTGGGGTTGTAGCAGATATAGTAGCATGATTCAAGGCTGGACCTTGCCAAGGTTAGACCTTGGCAAGGTCCAGCCTTGGCAAGAAGGAAGAGAAAATGACACAGCCACAAGTTCAGGCTCAAAAAATTCGTATAAGATTGCAGGGATATGATTACAAGCTCCTGGATCAGTCAGCTGCAGAGATAGTTGACACTGCAAAGCGTACAGGCGCAAAGGTTTCAGGACCAGTGCCTCTACCTACAAAGAGAGAGATCTTTACTGTTTTAAGAGGTCCTCATGTAGACAAAAAATCCAGGGAACAGTTTCAAATGAAGACACACAAGAGGCTTGTAGACATCATCAGTCCTACTGCGAAGACAATAGACGCTCTTAGAAAACTAGATCTACCGGCAGGCGTTTTCGTCGAGATCAAATAACTTTACATTTAAGGTCTTGCTTTAAATGTAAAGATAGAGAGTATGGTTATGAAACTGGGTTTATTAGGTAAAAAATTAGGGATGACGCAGGTTTTTACAGAAGATGGGGTATTTGTGCCTGTTACTGTGATAGAGGCAGGTCCCTGTATGGTTTTAAATGTGCTTGAAAATAAGGTCTTGCTTGGATTTGGCAAGAAAAAGGCAAAAAATACTCCTCGTTCAGAAATGGGTTTATATAAAAAGGCAAATGCAGAGCCAAATGCCCTTGTTAGAGAGCTGCCTTTTGATGCTGGCGAAGGCGTCAGTGTTGGTAAGAAAGTCACAGTGGACATATTTAAGGAAAAGGATTTTGTTGATATAGCAGGCACCTCTATAGGTAAGGGGTTCCAAGGCGGTGTAAAACGATGGGGTTGGGCTGGTGGTCCGAAGAGCCATGGTGGAATGCATCATCGAAGAGTAGGCTCTATAGGAGGCAGCTCTTATCCTTCAAGAGTATGGAAGGGTTTGCATCTTCCTGGCCGCATGGGCAACAAGAGAAGGACAGTTCAGAATCTCGAGATCATTAAGGTATACAAGGAAAAAAATATATTGTTGGTCAAGGGCGCAGTGCCGGGCTCGAAGAATGGATACCTGGAAATACGCGCGGCGAAAAAGAGACCTTTGACAAGGGACAAGGGACAAGAGACAAGTGACAAGGGGAAAGATGGCGCAGGCAAAAAGCAGAAGTAAAAAATCAGACAAAACCGACATACCAGTCGTAGACGTATATAGTCTTTCTGGCAAGAAGCTGGATAAATTTAAGCTGAATCCAGAGGTGTTTAACGCCGAGGTACGCAAAGGTCTTTTGCATCAGAGCATCCTCATGTACCAGGCCAATAAAAGGCAGGGCACAGCTTCGACAAAGACTCGGGCAAATGTCAGGGGCGGCGGAAAAAAACCATGGAGACAAAAAGGCACTGGCAGGGCAAGGGTCGGCTCTATAAGATCTCCTTTGTGGAGAGGTGGAGGCGTTGTCTTCGGACCTGTGCCAAGAGATTTTAGTTACAGCATACCAAAGAAAATGAAGAGGCTGGCTATTATCTCAAGCCTGAGCGCAAAGACAAAAGATAAAGAGATCGTGGTCCTGGAAAAAGAACTTGAATTAAAACAGCCCAAGACAAAAGACATAGCAAAGATATTGACGGCATTAAAGATCTCTGACAAGAAAAACCTTTTTGTGTATTCAAAGAGGGACGAGAATCTGATACGCTCATGCAGGAATATAAAGAAGCTGACATTGAGGCTATGCGATGATTTTAATACGCATGATGTGCTTTCCAACTCAAAGGTCTTATTTTCAAAGGAAACGCACGACAGCATAGTAAAGAGATTAAAGAAATGAAAACATCCTACGACGTCTTAAAAAATATATTGCGTACGGAAAAGGGCAGCCAGATGCTTGAAGGAAACAAGTATCTCTTTCGCGTTGCGCCGCGCGCAAATAAGATAGAAATAAAACAGGCAGTGGAATTTGTCTACAATGTAAAGGTGTTAAAGGTGAATACTGTAAAGATGCGGGGTAAGTGGAAGAGGCTCAGGTATCAGGTAGGCAAGACCCCGGATTGGAAAAAGGCCATTGTGACGCTTAAAACAGGCGATCGCATTGACATGGCAACTACTTAAAGGCAGACATGGGAATTAAACAATATAAACCAAGAACGCCATCGCTCAGGTGGACAGCGCTTTCAGATTTTAAAGAGATCACGACTGACAGGCCTGAGAAGTCTCTTACAGAGCCCAAGAAAAGGACAGGAGGCCGTAATTCGCATGGACGTATTACATCCAGATGGATAGGCGGTGGCCACAAAAAAAGGTATCGAATCATAGATTTCAAAAGGGATAAGGTAGACATGTCTGCAAAGGTAATATCTATCGAGTATGATCCGAATCGCTCGTCAAGGATCGCCCTGGTGGAATATGATGATAAAGAAAGAAGATATATAATCTGGCCTGCTGGCTTGTCTGTAGGAGATGTGGTGACAGCAAGTAGGAACGAGATCGAGATAAAACCAGGGAATTCAATGCCTTTAAGGAATGTGCCGCCAGGTACACCTATACATAATCTTGAATTGACAAAGGGCAGGGGCGCAAAGATCGTTAGAAGCGCAGGAGGCTATGCTCAGATATTGGCAAAGGAAGAGCCGTACGCGCATGTAAAGCTTCCTTCAGGCGAAGTAAGATTGATACATCTGGATTGCATGACAACTATAGGCCAGATCGGCAATATTGAACACGATGCAGTTTCTATTGGTAAGGCAGGCAGGTCGCGATGGCTTGGTCGTAAACCCAGGGTAAGGGGTGTTGTCATGAATCCTGTTGATCATCCTATGGGTGGCGGAGAAGGTAAGTCTTCCGGTGGAAGACATCCAGTATCACCATGGGGACAGAAGTCAAAAGGCTTACAGACAAGAAAGACAAAACTGTCAGATAAATATATCGTTAAACGCAGGAAAAGCAAAATAGTCACAGGGTGAGGTTAAAATGGGAAGATCACTAAAAAAAGGTCCTTTTATAGATGAGAAGCTGTTAAAACGCCTTCAGAAAATGAAGGATACAAGAGACAGGTCGCCTCTAAAGACATGGTCTCGCAGATCCACAATAGCTCCTGAATTTGTAGGCATGACTATCTCTATCTACAATGGCAGAAAGTTTATACCTGTTTTCATAACAGAGAATATGGTTGGTCATAAGCTCGGGGAGTTTTCTCCGACAAGGGTCTTTAAAAAGCACAGCGCTCACACAGAACAGTCACAGGCAAAGACATAGGATAGATTATGGTAACCAGAGTCATAGCGCGATATTTAAGGGTTTCTCCAAGAAAAGCAAGCAATGTCACGAATCTTATAAAGGGCAAAAGCGTCATCAAGGCGTTATTGCTTCTGGATGCGATCGAGAAGAGACCTACTATTTACATAAAGAGACTTTTGAATTCAGCTATTGATAGCGCGGATAAAAAGGCGCATCTATTGCCAGCAGACCTTTATATTTCTTTAATAAAGGCAGACAAGGGCCCTATGTTAAAGAGGTTCAGGGCTGCTTCAATGGGCAGGGCAACTATGATCAAGCATAGGACAGCGCATATTACGTTGGAGTTGAGCAAGATCGTGAGGCCAGTAGTAAAGACGGAAAAAGCTGCAGCGAAAAAAGGGACAAGTGACAAGGGACAAGTGACAAGGAAGACCAAGAAACAGGTTAAGGCACCGGTTAAAAAACAAAAGAAAACAACTACTAAAAGGAGATAATTTTGGGGCAGAAAGTACATCCGTATAGTTTTAGATTAGGTTATATAAGAGATTGGACCTCGAGATGGTTTGCCAATAAAAAGGATTTTGGCGGTTTGCTTATAGAGGATACCAAGATAAGGAAGCATATAAAAAAGAATTTGATGCAGGCTGCTATCGCAAAGATAGAAATAGAGAGGGCTTCTAATAGGATCCGCATAATCATACACAGCGGTAGGCCTGGCGTAATAATAGGCAGAAAAGGTTCAGAGATCGATAGATTAAGAGACGAGCTTAGGGACATTGTAAATAAAGAGCTTCAGATAGACATAAAAGAGATAAAGCGGGTAGCGCTGTCAGCACAGCTAGTCGCGGAAAACATTGCATTCCAACTCGAGAAGAGAATAGCGTTTAGAAGGGCAATGAAAAGAGCTGTACAGCAGGCGACTCAAGCAGGCGCAGGCGGTATAAAGATACGATGCCGCGGCAGGCTTGATGGTGCGGAGATAGCAAGAAAAGAGTCATATAAAGTGGGCAAGGTGCCTTTGCAGACCATAAAGGCTGATGTGGATTATGGATTTACAGAAGCGCATACGCAGGCCGGTCTTATAGGCATCAAGGTCTGGATCTATACAGGCGATATTATTGTTGGTAAAAAAGAAACCAAGCAAGTAGAGGCTTAGTCATGGTATTAATGCCAAAAAGGGTCAAATATAGAAAGTATCAGAGAGGCAGGAGAAAGGGTGTTGCTACTCGCGGCGCAACGCTTGCGTTTGGCGAGTGCGGGTTACAGGCCCTGGAGAATGACTGGCTTACCAATATACAGATAGAGGCTTGCAGGGTCACGGTCATGAGGTCCTTGCAGGGCGCTGGAAAGTTGTGGATACGGGCATTTCCTGACAAATCTGTCAGCAAAAAGCCCGCAGAGACAAGGATGGGAAAAGGAAAAGGCGCGCCCTTGCACTGGGTTGCTACTGTGAAGAGAGGCAAGGTAATCTTTGAGCTCGGAGGAGTCAGCGAAGACCTTGCTAAGAATGCAATGAGATACGCGTCTTCAAAATTACCTTTTAAGACAAGGTTTGTAACAAGAAAGACAACCGGTTAACTTTACATTTAAAGCAAGACCTTAAATGTAAAGTTAAGTTAAAACAAGAATATGCTAAAGACAGAAGAGTTAAGAAATTTATCAAAGCAGGAATTGAACGAGAAAATGGTGGCATTGAAAAAATCTCTTTTTGAAATGCTGTCGCAGCGCTCAACAGGACGCGTGGAAAAACCGAGCAAGATCAAAGACGCGCGGCGTGATGTTGCCAGGATCTTAACAGTATTGAACGAAAAGCAGAAGGGGTAATTATGGAAGCGAGAGCAAATCGTAAGGAAAGGGTAGGGGTTGTGATAAGTGATAAGATGGACAAGGGCATTATTGTCCGTTTGGACCGCACGACCATACACCCTATATATAGGCGCATTATCAAGAAATCCGGCAAGGTCATGGCGCACGATGAGAAGAATGAGGCTAAGACCGGAGACAAGGTAAAGATCCAGGAGACAAAGCCAGTTTCAAAGAGCAAGAGATGGCGCCTGGTAGAAGTGGTAAAGGTATAAAATATTATGATTAGGATGCAGACGATTTTAGATGTGGCGGATAATACAGGGGCGAAACGCGCTTCGTGTATTGGTGTCATCGGCAGGCATGGCAAGGCTACTGCTGAGGTCGGAGATATTATAACCGCTAACATAAAAGAGGCAAATCCTGATGGCGTGGTCAAAGAAGGCGAAGTCGTTAAGGCAGTTATAGTCAGAAGCGTCAATCCTGTAAGACGGCCAGACGGTTCTTACCTGAGATTTGACAGAAACGCCATTGTGATCATAGACCTCCAGATGAATCCTCGCGGCACAAGGATATTTGGACCTGTTGCAAGAGAGCTGCGCGATAAGAATTTTATGAAAATAGTATCACTGGCGCCCGAGGTAATATAAAGGAAGACATGGCTAAGATAAAGAAGAACGATACAGCAAAGATCATAACAGGCAAGGATAGCGGCAAGAGCGGGAAGGTGCTCGCGGTTTTTCCTGATACAGGCAGGGCGCTTGTTCAGGGCCTTAATCTGGTAAAGAAGCATGCACGCAGGACCAAAGAAGACCAGCAGGGCGGCATCATACAGAAAGAGAGCACGATAGCTATTTCCAATCTGATGGTGGTTTGCCAAAAGTGCAATAAGTCGACGCGCATTGGTTTTAGCACACTTTCTGACGGCACAAAGGTTAGGATCTGCAAAAAATGTAAGGAACTGATATAATAATGATACCAAGACTATTAGAGAAATATAAAAAAGAGATCATCCCGGAGCTTAGTAAGAAGTTTAACTACACGAATCCATTGCAGGCGCCTTGTATTAAAAAGATAGTTTTGAATATGGGTGTGGGCGCCGCGAGTCAGGACATAAAGATCCTTGAGCAGGCCATGAAAGAGCTGGCTACTATAGTCGGCCAGAAACCTGCCATTACAAGGTCAAGGAAGGCGATAGCGAATTTTAAGATACGCAAAGGTATTCCTATTGGCTGCAAGGTTACTCTGCGCGGGGCAAGGATGTATGAATTTCTGGATAGGTTTTTGAATGTGGCATTACCGAGGATCAGGGATTTTAGGGGAGTAAACCCTAATTCGTTTGACCAAAAAGGTAGTTATTCTCTGGGGTTAAAAGAGCAGGCAATATTTCCTGAAATAAATATTGATAAGATGCCGAGGACACAGGGCATGGATGTGATAATAAATATACAGTCGAACTCAAAAGAGGAATCATTTGAGTTATTGAAACTTCTTGGCATGCCGTTCGCGCAGAAAAAAGGAAAAGATAAGGAATAAAAATGGCAAAAGAGTGTTTAATAGCAAAACAAAAAAAGACTCCTAAGTTTAAAGTAAGAGGGTACAATAGATGCCAATTATGCGGCAGGCGACGCGCGTATATGAGAAAGTTTCATGTATGCCGCATATGTTTCAGGGAAATGGCTTCGCGCGGAGAGATACCCGGAGTCACTAAGGCCAGCTGGTAGTAACATTACAAAGGATACGGAGACAAGCGATGTCAATGACAGATCCGATTGCGAATACATTAACTATAGTCAGAAACGGACTCACGTCACACAAGATAAAGGTGGATGTGCCGTTTTCAAAGATTTCACAGGAGATCCTTGGTATCTTCAAGAGAGAGAAGTTTATAAAGGATTTCAAGTTTATAGACGATAAAAAACAGGGATTATTAAGGGTTTATCTGAAATATAGAAGTACAGGTGACTCTGCGGTAAAAGGCCTGAAAAGGATTTCACGGCCTGGATTAAGAAGATATGTAAAAAAAGACAGGGTGCCTGTAGTGCTGGGAGGCATAGGCGTGGCAGTATTGTCGACCTCCAGGGGCATTGTAACAAACGTGCAGGCAAAGGAAATGCAAACAGGCGGCGAAGTCCTGTGCTACATTTGGTAACTTTACATTTAAAGCAAGACCTTAAATGTAAAGTTAACAGGGTTGGGTGACGATGTCAAGGATAGGTAAAAGACCAATACAGATTCCGGATAAGGTTAAGATAAAGATAGATGTGCGCAAGGTTCTTGTGGAAGGGCCAAAGGGTAAGCTGGATTGGATTCTTCCTCAGGGCGTAGAGGTTCAGATAGATAAGGATCAGCTTATTGTAAAAAGATTGGCAGAGGATAAGATATCTTATTCCATGCACGGCCTGACAAGGGCCCATATAAACAACATGATAAAAGGCGTGAGCGAGGGATATGTGAAAAATCTTGAGCTTCACGGCGTAGGCTATCGCGCTCAGGCGCAGGGCAAAACCTTAAATCTTCAACTAGGTTTTTCGCACCCTGTTGTATATCCAGTGCCAGAAGGCGTTAGCATAAAGACGCCAAAGCAAAACCAGATAGCCGTCGAGGGTATTGACAAGGCAAAGGTTGGAGAGGCAGCAGCTGAGATAAGAGCTTTTTTAAAACCAGAGCCTTACAAGGGTAAGGGCATAAGATACGCGGGCGAGTACGTGAGGAAAAAAGCAGGCAAGGCGGTCGCATAA
>CAZWYD010000062.1:5725-7916 GCA_964637815.1 uncultured Planctomycetia bacterium | reverse complement strand
TGGTTGCAGAGGGCGCGAACATGCCTACTGCGCCAGAGGCAATAGAGGTATTCCAGCAGGCAAAGATCCTGTACGGACCTGGTAAGGCAGCAAATGCAGGAGGCGTTGCCACGAGTGGCTTAGAGATGTCGCAGAATAGCTTGAGGTTATCCTGGACAAGGGAAGAAGTGGACACGAGGCTGCATGATATAATGATCAAGATCCACGAAACTTGCGTTAAATATGGAAAAGAAGGAAATTTCGTTGACTATGTAAAAGGCGCAAACCTTGGTGGTTTTGTAAAAGTAGCTGATGCAATGCTGGATCAGGGTTTAGTCTAAAACGTTACAGTAAAGTACAATGTATGTGCTTAAAATGCGATTTGCAAAGGGGCGTTCTGAACAAGGGCGTCCCTTTCGCTTTTTTAGGCATTTACTCTGAGACTTCTTCGTGCTATAATGGGCCGTTAAAAAGGAGGTAAGTCGTGCCAAAGATCAAAGACATCAATAAGGTTCTAATCATAGGTTCTGGTCCTATCGTGATAGGCCAGGCGTGTGAATTTGACTATTCAGGGACTCAAGCCTGCAAGGCACTCCGTGCGCATGGCTATAAGATCGTGCTTGTAAATTCCAATCCAGCCACGATCATGACAGATCCTGGTATGGCTGATGTTACCTATATAGAGCCGCTTAATGTTGAAAGACTTACTAGTATTATTGAAAAAGAAAGGCCTGATGCGCTTTTGCCAAATCTTGGCGGCCAGACTGGGTTGAATCTCTCAAGCGAGCTATCAAAAAAAGGTGTTCTTAAGAAATTTGGCTGTAGAATTATAGGTGTGCAGCCAGATGCTATAGAGCGCGGAGAAGATAGGCTGGCATTTAAAGAGACAATGAAAAAGCTGGACATCCCTATGCCAAAGAGCGAGCTTGCATATTCTGTTGAAGAGGCTAAAAAAATTGCCCATAGCCTAGGTTATCCTATTATTATTAGACCTGCATATACAATGGGAGGCACAGGCGGCGGAGCTGTATTTAACGACGAGGAACTCGAAGTAATAGCTGCCAGAGGCATATCAGTGAGTCTTATTGGACAGATCCTTGTTGAAGAATCTGTTCTTGGCTGGGAAGAATTAGAGCTTGAGGTAGTAAGGGATAGAGAGTCAAATAAGATCACAGTTTGTTTTATAGAAAATATTGACCCAATGGGTGTTCACACTGGAGATTCTTTTTGTTCCGCACCTATGCTCACAGTAGAAAAAGAGATACAGAAAAAACTTCAGGATTATTCTTATAAGATAGTAGATGCGATCGGCGTTATTGGCGGTACAAATGTTCAGTTTGCGCGAAAACCCAAAGACGATAGAGTGGTTGTAATAGAGATCAACCCAAGAACCTCGCGTTCATCAGCCCTGGCAAGTAAGGCAACAGGTTTTCCAATCGCTCTTGTATCTGCGAGACTCGCAGGAGGAGATCTTTTAAAAGATATCCCTTACTGGCGCGATGGCACACTTGATAAATACACACCTTCAGGAGATTATGTAGTAATAAAATTTTCACGCTGGGCATTTGAAAAATTTAGAGGCATAAAAGATCAGCTTGGCACGCAGATGAGGGCTGTGGGCGAGGTAATGAGCATAGGCAAGACCTATAAAGAGGCATTTCAGAAGGCAATAAGGAGCCTTGAGAGAAAGCGCTATGGTCTTGGCTTTGCTAAAAATTTCAACAAACTTTCCCTTGATGAATTAAGAAAACTTCTTGCCTATCCCACGTCTGAGAGACAGTTTATTATGTACGAGGCGCTTAGAAAAGGCGCGAGTGTGGATGAGCTATATGATAAGACGTGCATACATAGATATTTTATCACGCAGATGAAAGAGCTTGTGGATCTTGAAGAAGAGATTCTGAAATATAAAGGCAAGAAGCTTCCAGATGATATGCTGATAAAGGCAAAGGAAGATGGTTTTTCAGACAAATATCTTAGCCAGCTTTTAGGTGTTACAGAAAAAGAGATTAGAGATAGGCGTATTAAGCTTGGCAAGACTGAGGCATGGCACCCAGTGCCAGTGAGCGGCGCAGAAAACGCAGCTTATTATTATTCGACTTACAGGGCAGAGGATAAAGTCAGTGTGTCGCCTAATAAAAAGATAATGATACTTGGCGGAGGTCCAAATAGGATCGGCCAGGGAATAGAGTTTGATTATTGCTGCTGTCAT